>JAYVPF010000190.1:0-20437 GCA_043757535.1 Burkholderiales bacterium | reverse complement strand
CATTTTTTGCTTTCGTGAACGAACTCAATCGGATCCTCAACGGTGAGGATATGGCCCATGATGTTTTCATTGGCGTGGTTGACCATCGCGGCCAGCGTCGTTGATTTTCCGGAACCGGTGGGGCCCGTCACCAGCACGAGGCCACGCGGTTTCAACGCCAGTTCGGCGAAGATTTTCGGCGTGGCCAACTCTTCGAGCGAGAGCACCCGCGACGGGATGGTTCGGAAAACGGCCGCCGCGCCGCGCTCCTGATTGAACGCATTGACGCGGAAGCGTGCAAGGTTCGGGATCTCGAAGGAAAAATCGACTTCCAGATTCTCCTCGAACACTTTGCGCTGCGCGTCGGACATGATGTCGTAGACGAGGCTGTGCACATCCTTATGCTCCATCGCTGGCAAATTGATGCGCCGAATGTCACCATGCACACGCAGCATCGGCGGCAGGCCCGACGACAAATGCAGGTCGGACGCCGTATTCTTCACCGAGAAGGCCAGTAGCTCCGAAATGTCCATCCCTATAATTCCTTCTCGCACAACGCACCCGTTGCGATTGTTTTTCAAACGCTCGCGGTGACCGATGTGGCGTCATCCGAGCTTTATCAATTGACATTGTCATTATGACCGCAAGTTCAGCACCTTCGCAAGCAAACGAGCGACTTGCCGCAGTGCAGGCGCGGCTGGATGCGGCGGCACGTCAATCAGGTAGAGCATTGAGCGACGTCAAGCTCATCGCTGTGAGCAAAATTCAGCCGATTGAAAAAATTCGCGCGCTTTACGCTGCTGGTCAACGCGACTTTGGCGAAAATTACGTGCAGGAAGCAGAAGGCAAGATTGTCGAACTCGCGGACTTGTCCGATATTGAGTGGCATTTGATCGGCCCGCTGCAATCGAACAAAACGCGCGGCGTCGCGGAAACGGTGCATTGGGTGCAAACCGTTGGTCGCCTCAAAATCGCCGAGCGATTGTCGGCCCAGCGCCCGGATTCGATGCCGCCGCTGAATGTCTGCATTCAGGTCAATATTAGTGGCGAAGCGTCGAAGCGTGGCTGCGCGCCGGATCATGCGCTGGCTTTGATTCAGGCGGTGAATGCGCTGCCTCGTTTGCGGGTGCGCGGCGTGATGGGTATGCCCGAGCCCAATCTTGGCGAGGCCGCGACGCGTACACAATTCATGCTTTTGGCCCGGTTATTTACCGAAGCGAGAACGCTCGTGCCGACGCTCGACACGCTGTCGATGGGCATGTCGGATGATCTTGAAATTGCGGTCGCCTGCGGGTCGACGCTGGTGCGCGTGGGCACGGCGCTGTTTGGGGCACGGCCCGTTGGCGAAGAAAGAACGCTATGAAAAAAATATGTTTCATCGGCGGCGGCAATATGGCCAGCGCCATGCTCGTGGGTTTGCGCAAAAAGCATCCCGCGCTTGATTGCCACATCATCGAGCCGTTTGCTCCGGCGCGTGAAAAGTTGGCGGCACTGGGTGTGGCGGTGCACGCGGTCGCGAAGCGCGCGGCGGTCGATGGAGCGGACGTGGTCGTACTCGCGGTGAAACCGCAGGTCGTCGAACAGGTGTGTGGCGAGTTGCTGCCTTGCCTGAGCGGCGAGCTGATTGTCAGCATCGCGGCGGGCATGCGAATTTCGACGCTGACGCGATGGTTGAACGGGCACCAGCGCATCGTGCGCACCATGCCGAACACGCCAGCATTGATTGGGCAAGGCATTACCGGTTTGTACGCGCCGCCGGTCGTCGCTCCAGAGGATGTGGCGACCGCGACTCAACTGATGCAATCAACGGGTGTCGTTGTGCGCGTCGAGTCCGAGGCAATGATTGACGCGGTGACCGCCGTTTCTGGCAGCGGCCCTGCTTATGTGTTTCACTGGATCGAATCGATGCTGGCAGCGGCAGAGGGCGTGGGTTTCGACGCAGCCGACGCGCGAACGCTCGTGCTCGCCACGCTTAAGGGCGCGACGGCATTGGCGGAAGCCTCCGACGAGAGCCCATCCGTGCTTCGCGAACGTGTGACGTCGAAAGGCGGCACGACGGCGGCGGCGCTCGCGGTGATCGACGAGCGCGGCGTGCGTCAGGCGCTGGTTGACGCGGTGCGCGCGGCGCGTGATCGCGGTGTGGAGTTAGGCGTTGCCCTCGATCAGGCGAAATGAAACGACAAAATTTCGCAAAATCTGAATGTAAAAACGCCTATAAACTTTTTCATGAAAGCACGGCTGCACTGGGGCTGCAGGCGAAATTACGGCAAAAGCGACAAATGTATAAAACTACGTCTAGCCCCTGTGTAGTGGCCGCTTCATGAAAAAGCTGTTAGGCAAATTTTTGCTAAGGCTGCGACGGTATTCGCTGCCGCAGCAACTGCAAATACAGCGCGCCGTCGAGCGCCTGCCCCGTGCGCTGCGACTGCCACAGCGTCTCGCCCAGGCATTCCAGAATTTCATGCTTTGCGGCATGCTCGTCATCGTGCTTCGCGGCCAATTGCGCATGAATCGTGCGAATCCCGATGGGCTGATCGATGTCCAATTGCTCCTGAATCGCGAGGTGAAATCCGAGGTGCAAAAACGGATTGATGTCGCCCGCCTCGGGCCGCCAGTCGGTCGTTACGAACGATTCCGGGTTTTGCAACACGCGGTGATATTCCGGATGCATGGTCAGGATCGCGGCGGTCTTTTCTTCAAGCGGCGACAAAGGATCGCGGCGCTGAAATTTCGCCCAGGTGTCGATGAAAAATTGTCGGGACTGATCGCGTGAGGGGTTAAACATTTTGCTTGGCGAGGAACGTACGCTGTGGGCGCGGTTTTACCGCAATGCTTAAGTGCCCTTAGGTGAGCGGCGGTTGTAGTAGATCGGCTTCTTCAGCGGCACCGGCACGCTTGCCGGAAAATTCACAATCATCGAACACCACGCATTGGCCGCACTTCGGATTGCGCGCAACGCAGGTATAACGCCCATGCAAAATCAGCCAGTGATGCGCGTAACGCAAAAACTCCGGCGGCGTGAATTTCATGAGTTTCCGTTCAACCTCATCGACATTTTTTCCGGGCGCGATTTTCATACGGTTGGCGACGCGAAATACGTGCGTGTCCACCGCGAACGTATGCTCGCCAAACGCTTCGTTCAGCACCACGTTCGCCGTCTTGCGACCCACGCCGGGCAGGGCTTCCAGCGCGGCGCGGTCATGCGGTACTACGCCGTTGTGCAACTCGATCAACTGGCGTGCCGCCGCAATTGCGTTCTTCGCTTTGTTGCGAAACAGGCCGATGGTTTTGATGTGCTCCATCAGCTTCGCTTCGCCGAGCGCAACGAGGTCAGCGGGCGTTTTCACCGTCGGGAAAAATCGGCGCGTGGCGATGTTCACCGCTTTGTCGGTCGTCTGTGCCGAGCAGAGCACCGCGATCACCAACTGAAACGGATTGCCGTAGTCAAGCTCGGTCTTCGGATGTGGGTTCGCGTCCGCCAATTTGGCGAAGATACGGCGACGCTTTTCTGCGTTCATGCGCGTGCCTTCGCTCGCGCCAGAATATCCGCCAGCAGCGCTTTTTTGTCGGGCAATACTTTCGGCCCATGCGCTACGGCCCTGGCCTCAGCTCGCTCGGCGAAGCGCGATTTGTGTGCCTCGTATTGGCTGCGCAACCGCGTCGCTTGTGGCGCGCGGCCATCGAGCGAGGCATGGACACGATTGGCGAGGGTAGTCACAGGCTCAAGTGAAATGCAATCGACCGGGCAGGCAATGATGCACAGCTCACAGCCCGTGCAATCGCTCGCGATCACCGTGTGCATACGCTTTAACGCGCCAACAATCGCGTCGGTTGGGCACACGGGCAAACACGCGGCGCAGCCGATGCAGGCGGACTCGTCGATCAACGCAACGTGCTCCGGCGCATAGGCGTCCACGTCATCGGCGAGCGCTATCGACTGCTGCGCCAAAAGCGCGGCCAACGCCACGCGCGTGGCGTCACCTCCGGGCGGACAGCGATTGATCTCCGCGTCACCGGCGTGCATCGCGTCTGCATACGTACGGCAATCGGCGTAACCGCAGCGCTGGCACTGCGTCTGCGGGAGCAGCGCGTCGATTGACTTGGTGGTGACGAAAATTGGAACCATTAACATGCCGCAAATTATCCCAGTACGAGAAGATCGGATCGATGGACGAGATTGCGCTGCCCCATTTGCAGATTGCACCGGGGCTCCGCGTACCGGGCTCCTACGGCCCTTTGTCGGGTATCGCGGCGTGGGCAACACGGCTGGCTGGCTGGCGTATTGAGATCGCCGAGCCGATGCCCGAGAAGTGCGTGATCGTGATGTATCCGCACACCAGCAATTGGGATTTTGTGTTTGGCTTGCTGACGAAATGGAGCATCGGGCTCACCTTCAAGCGTGACGCGCTGTGCTTTGCTGGCAAAGAGAGTTTGTTCAAATGGCCGTGGGCCGGATTCTTTCGAGTGATCGGCGGCTTCCCGGTCAATCGCGGTGCGGCATCGGGCTTCGTCGCGCAGATGGCGGCGCGCTTCGCCAAAGCGCCACGCATGCGATTTGTGATTGCGCCGGAAGGTACGCGCCGCTACACACCGCATCTGCGATCAAGCTTTTATTACATCGCGCTGGCAGCGAAGGTGCCGATTGCAATGGGCGCGTTCGATTTTGCACGGAAACGCGTCGTGGTCAATGTGTTTATTACGCTGAGCGGCGACGTTGCAACTGATCTCGCCGCTATCGCCGGTTACTACCAGAAGCTCGGCAATCAGGGCGATCACCGTGACTGCGCGGCACCGTGGGCGTTTCGAGCGTAGCAGCGACCGGATTCAGCGCGACTAAACCTCGCCGTCCATCCCCAGCTCGTGAATCTTCCGCGTCAGGGTATTGCGGCCCCAGCCTAGCCATTCGCTGGCTTCGATGCGGCGGCCTTTGGTTTGTGTGAGGGCGGAGCGGATCAGGGTGGCTTCGAACTCCCTCGTGAGGCGTTCGCCTGGGGCATGTTCGCCGTGCTGGATGGCGGAGGCTAACGCGCTGGAGAGTGCGTGTTGCCAGTCGCCGAGCGCTGCGCTGTTGCCATTGCTCGGCACGGCGACTGTGCTGCTTGGCGCGGGGTAACCACTGGCGGTCGGTGCGACGGTCGCGGGCGCTACGTGCGCGTGGGGCGGCAACGCGGTCGGTGGCGCGTAGGTGGCTTGTGCGACGCTCGCCGATTCGGCGTAACCGGCCATTGCAGCAGCACTGCCCGCAGGTGCTGCGACGCGCACTTCAGGCGGTAAATCGTCCACGTCCACCGTCGAACCCGGTGCCATCACGGTGATCCAGTGGCAGACGTTTTCCAGTTGCCGCACGTTGCCGGAGAAAGCGAAATTTTGCAAAACCAGCATCGCAGCAGGTGTCAATGTTTTTACGTCCCCACTTAAGGTTTGTGCGCTCTTCGTCAAGAAGTGTTTCATCAACAGCGGCACATCGTCGCGCCGTTCGCGCAGCGGCGGCAGACGCAGGCGAACGACGTTTAGTCGATGCAGCAAGTCCTCGCGGAACATGCCGAGGCGTACGCGCTCGTCGAGATTTTGATGCGTCGCGGCGATGATTCGCACATTCGATTTCATCGGGGCCTGACCACCGACACGGTAATACTCACCGTCCTGCAATACGCGCAGCAAGCGCACCTGCAGGTCGGACGGCATGTCGCCGATTTCATCTAAAAATAACGTGCCGCCTTCGGCTTGCTGAAAGCGGCCCTGCCGCGTGGAAGCGGCGCCGGTGAACGATCCGCGCTCGTGACCGAAGAGTTCGGATTCGAGCAAATCCTTTGGAATTGCAGCCGTGTTGATCGCTATGAACGGCTTGCCTTTGCGTGGGCTGTGTTCGTGCAGTGCGCGGGCGACGAGTTCTTTTCCGGTGCCGGATTCACCGGTGATGAGGACGGTGACGTGGGACTGCGAAAGACGACCAATGGCGCGAAAAACGTCCTGCATTGCCGCTGCTTTGCCGAGCATTTCGCGCTCACCAGCGACGGGCGTTTCTGACGCCTGAACCGGCTCCGCGACTGCGGCCGCTCGACGAATCAGTGCGAGCGCTTGCTCCACATCAAAGGGCTTCGGCAAGTACTCAAACGCACCGCCCTGAAATGCCTGCACCGCAGTATCAAGGTCAGAAAACGCGGTCATGACAATCACGGGAACTTGCGGGTGTGCGGCCTTGATTTTCTTCAGCAACGACAGCCCGGATTCGCCCGGCATGCGCACGTCGCTCACCAGCACCGAGGGGGTGTCCTCCTCAATGGCGTCCTGAACATCGCGCGCATTATCAAAGCTGCGATACGGGATACCCTCGCGCGTGAGCGCTTTTTCGAGAACCCAGCGGATGGAGCGATCATCATCCACGATCCAGACGTTTTTCATACTAATTTTCTCTCATTCAAACAACACATTCGCAATGCCGATACGGCGAATCGCGAATCTCTCCTCTCCCGCAGGCGGGAGAGGGGCAGGGGGTGAGGGAAATCGGCGTGCATTGTGTTCCAGGCGTAGCCTCAAGTTGCATGACGATTTGCGTCGGCGTCGGTCGGGTGATCGAACGGCAGAATGACCCGGAACTCGGTGTGTTCCGGCTCGCTATCGACTTCAATCGCGCCGTAATGTTGGGCTACGAACGTTTGTGCGATTGACAGACCCAGGCCGGAGCCCGTGCCGTCATTGCGTGTAGTGAAAAGGGGGTAAAAAATACGGTCGCGAATGTCAGTCGGAATGCCAGGCCCGTTGTCGATCACCGCGACTTCGAGGGCCATGCGGTAGCGGCGGCGTGACAGCACGACCTGACGGGCAACGCGCGAGCGCAGCGTGACGTGCGGCGAATTCACCGAGTCGGTGGACTGACAGGCGTTGCGTGCGATGTTTAACAGCACTTGCGTGATCTGTTCGCCATCGCATTCGACCTCGGGCAGACTGACATCGAAGTCTGCGTCGAGGGTATGAGTCGAGCCGAACTCGTTCCTCAGCAATTGCAAAACTCGATCAAGCAGACGATGAATATCGGTGCGCACGTAACGCGGCAACTTGTGCGGCATCAAAAGTCGGTTCACCAAATTTTGCAGGCGATCGGCCTCGGCAATGATGACTTGCGTGTACTCGATGAGCTGCGGCGACGATAGCTCACCCTCAAGCAGTTGTGCCGCACCACGCAGGCCACCGAGCGGGTTTTTGATCTCGTGCGCGAGGTTCCTCACCAGTTCGCGATTGGCCTGATTTTGCTCGGCAATTTTTGCTTCGCGCGCGATTTTTAATTGCTGATCGATGTGGCGGAATTCAACGACCAGACGGGCATCATCATCTTGCTCGGTTTCGAGGAAAGTGGCGGTGCAATTGACCAGTAGTTTCGAGTGGCTGTTGTTCTTTCCGGCGAGGTGAAGCTCAAGCTCCTGCTCGGTATAGCTCGCCCTATAGGTGAGCGCGAGATCAAGCGCGAGCATCAGCCGATCGCTGTCGCGAAGCAACTCGGCGAGACGCGCGCCGACGAGTTGACGGCGCGACTGCGCGAACAGATTTTCAGCGGCGGGATTGGCGTAGCTGATGCGATGGTCGCGCCCAAGCAACAGCACCGCTGTTGAAATGAGTTCGAGGCCTGCTGTTTCCACCATAAAGCGGTTTTAGCAAGAAGCGGGCCGCATGCGGCGTAGCGATGGGCGATTGAATGTAGGAGCGGCTCTGCCGCGACAACCTGCATAGCGGCACACGCGGCGTCAAGTTTGATTGAAACGCTTACCGACCGCGGGTAGCGGCAGAGCCGCTCCTACAGCTTCAGGTTCGCCAATTCCTGCTTGAGCGCCACCACGTTGCGGCCATGGACGCGTAGTGTCTTTTCGAGTTGCTTGACGCGGTCGATGTACTTGGGCGAGCCGACGCCTTCGTCAGCCATCGGCAACGGCTTGCCTTCGTTGAAGCTGCTACGCGCTTCGTTAAGCAGTTTTTCTTCCAAGGCGAGCTCATCGGCAAGCACCTGACGACGCGTGCCATCGCGGGTTTTCTGGGTGCCCGCGTCGACGGAGGCCATCGCAGTACCAGCGCTAGCGTTATTGCTGGCGTTGACCGTGCGTCCATTGACAGTGGCTGTGCCCGCGGCAGTCTTGTTTTTCGCGGCTTTGTTGCCGGTGCCAATTTCGGAGAGGGTGTCGCCATTACCCATGCGAACCGCGCCTCTTTTCGGCTGGTTGGTGTACTCCACCGCACCCGTCGCCGGGTCGACGTATTTGTATATTTCGGCCTGCGCGAGTGCGGCGAGAGCACAAGCTAGCGATGCGAGCGCGATTGAAACGTTGGACTTCATGAATAAAGTGTATTCAAAACAGAGGGTTACAGCAATACAAAAGTAAAGAGGCAGCCGCAGCTGCCTCTTTATGAGTCATTTCGCGCAGAAAGGTTTCAGCGCGATTTGTCTGGTTTCGACTAGAGCGAGTAATACATGTCGAATTCAATGGGATGCGTGGTGGCGCGGAAACGCGTGACTTCTTCCATTTTGAGCGCGATGTAGGCGTCGATCATGTCGTCGCTGAACACGCCACCACGGGTCAAGAACTCGCGGTCTTTGTCCAAGTATTCCAGCGCCTGATCGAGTGACGAGCACACGGTCGGGATCTTGGCATCTTCCTCTGGCGACAAGTCGTAGAGGTTTTTATCCGACGGCTCGCCTGGATGAATCTTGTTCTGGATGCCATCCATACCAGCCAGCATCATCGCTGAGAAGGCGAGGTAGCTGTTGGCCAATGGATCAGGGAAGCGCACTTCGATACGGCGCGCCTTGTCCGACTGCACGTACGGAATACGGATCGAAGCGGAACGGTTACGCGCCGAGTAGGCGAGCTTGACCGGTGCTTCAAAGTGTGGAACCAAGCGCTTGTAGCTGTTGGTGCCGGGGTTCGTGATCGCGTTCAGGGCGCGCGCATGCTTGATGATGCCGCCGATGTAGAACAGCGCCATTTCTGACAAACCCGCATAGCCGTTGCCTGCGAACAGGTTTTTGCCGTCTTTCCAGATTGACTGGTGAACGTGCATGCCGGAGCCGTTGTCGCCAACGATAGGCTTCGGCATGAAGGTCGCCGTTTTGCCGTACAGCGCGGCGGTGTTCCAGACGGCGTATTTCAGCAGTTGCGTCCAGTCAGCGCGCTGCACGAGCGAGCTGAAACGGGTGCCGATTTCGCATTGGCCCGCGTTCGCTACTTCGTGATGAAATACTTCAACCGGAACGCCCATTTCTTTGGCAGCGAGCACCATGGCGTTACGGATGTCTTGCAGCTGGTCGACCGGTGGCACCGGGAAGTAGCCACCTTTAACCGTTGGCCGATGGCCCTTGTTGCCGCCCTCGTGCTTGGCGTCGGATTCCCACGCGGCTTCTTCCGAGTAGATCTTTGAGTACGAACCGGACATGTCCGTTTTCCACTCAACCGAGTCGAAAATGAAGAATTCGGGCTCGGGACCGAAGTAGGCCACATCGCCGATGCCGCTGGCCTTGAGGTACGCCTCAGCGCGCCATGCCAGCGAGCGCGGGTCGCGGTCGTAGCCCTTGCCGGTGGACGGCTCGATCACGTCGCACGTGATGTTGAGCGTCGTCTCTTCGATGAACGGATCGATCACTGCCGTGTTTGGGTCCGGCATCAGCAGCATGTCCGAGGCTTCGATGCCCTTCCAGCCAGCGATGGACGAGCCATCGAAGGCGTGGCCTTCGGTAAATTTGGCGGCATCGAAATGATCTTCCGGCACTTGAACGTGTTGCTCTTTACCGCGGAAATCGGTGAAGCGGAGGTCTACGAATTTGATCTCTTCGTCTTTAATTCTTTTGAGTACGTCGGCGCCTGTGGCCATGCAGTGTCTCCTGATGCTGAAAGGTGGGTTAAGGGTGGGTTGTTTTGGCGAATTCGACAATGACCCAATCACGACGAGTGCGAAATTGAGTCGCTGGATGCACCGCACGATGCAGAAAACATGCCATCAAGCAAGCGCTAAGCTAGCAATGTTAATCGTACTCCGCGACAGCCTTTGATGCGCGCTGGAATGCACGCTGGAAAGGCCCTATGGCCCACGAATTAGCAAATCATCGGCTGGGCCCACTTTGGCTGATGAAAGCCATCAAACGGCCTTATGTACCGCAAATGTCCTTCGGCGGCTGCTGGTTGCGCTATTTTGGTGCCGAAGTGCCGCATTTCAGCGACGCACTGATTGCGTGCGCGCCAAAGTTCGCGCAAATTTGGTGCGTACGCATTAACAGCTTCGTCGTAAAACGACCACTGTGTTCGGGCTAGAGAATGATATGTTCAAAAGTCGACTATTGCACTTTTAACTTGGTAGCCCCAATATAACGGTCACTTCAATCAAAAGCTGCTGTTGAAAAATATGTGGCAAGTGACGTGACACGCCAACACCGTTTCGAACTTGCGCGATGTCACAATCTCCATCAAGCCTTAATGCGAATAGTTCGCGTTGTTGTTATATAATCTATCTCTCTGATGCGAATTTGTGCTGTTTTTGCTTTTTCGCCGTTTCCAGCCGTGCATCGCGAAATTTTTTTCGATGGAAGTTAAAGTTTTTATGGCTATATATCGCACAAAATTTTCGAGCGCGAGCGCGCTCACGATGACCGCGTTCGCGCTCACGATCACCGCACTGGCACCGATTTCGGCAAGTTTCGCGCAGGACCAGGTCGTCAACATTTATTCGGCCCGGCATTACCCCGGCGACGATTTGCTCTACAACGGGTTCACCAAGGCGACCGGCGTCAAGATCAATCGAGTCGATTCCGATGACGCAGGCATTCTTCAACGCCTGAAAGCGGAGGGCTCGGCCTCCCCGGCCGACGTGATTCTCCTGGTCGATGCTTCGCGTTTGTGGCGCGCGGAAACCGATGGCTTATTCGCGCCGGTCAAGTCGCCCGTGCTCGATGCTGCGATCCCAGAGCAGTTGCGCGCGAAGGCGGGCCCGGATGGCACGCCGTGGTTCGGTTTCAGCACGCGTGCTCGTGTGGTCGTCTACAACAAACAGCGCATCAAACGCGATGACGTCGATACGTACGAAGAATTGGGTGACGCGAAAAACAAGGGCCAACTCTGTACCCGCTCCGGCTCGCATCCGTACAACTTAAGCCTGTTCGGCGCGGTTACCGAGCACCTGGGTGACAAGCTGGCCGAAACATGGCTTGCTGGAATGGTCAACAACATGGCGCGCGCGCCGAAGGGCGGTGACACCGATCAGATCAAGGCGGTGGCCTCGGGCGAGTGCGGCGTGGCGATCACCAACACGTACTATCTGGCGCGGCTGTTGCGTTCGGACAAGCCCGAAGATCAGGCCGCGATTGAAAAAGTCGGCATCGTGTTCCCCAACCAGAATAGCTGGGGCACGCACGTAAATATTGCCGGTGGTGGCATGGCGAAACACGCTAAAAACGCCGCCAATGCGGTGAAATTTCTTGAATATCTGGCGAGCGCCGAAGCGCAGAATTATTTTGCCAATGGCAACAATGAATGGCCCGCTGTGAAGTCGGTGAAATTCAACAATCCAGCGCTGCAAACGATGACCGGTAGCAGCAGTGGCAACTTCAAAAGCGAAACGATCCCGGTGAGCGTGATCGGTATGAATCAGGTCAAGGTTCAGCAGATGCTGGATCGCGTCGGCTACAAGTAATAGGTCATCGGGTTGAATGATGGTGCCCTGATTCCGATTTGCAATAGGCAGGTTTTTTTGTCATCGCGATGTGGAATTAACGCGCTCGGTCGCCTAGCGACCGACTGAGCAAAACCACCGGAATCAGTCCCGCTGCTACCAGCGCTAAACAAGGCAGCGCGGCCTCGCCCAAGCGCTCATCGCGGGCGAGTTGATACGCCATCACGGCGAGCGTGTCGTGATTGAAAGGGCGCAGCACGAGGGTGGCTGGCAGTTCTTTCATGACGTCGACAAACACCAGAAGTCCGGCCGTAAGCGTTGAGCGTCGCAACAGCGGCCAATGCACGCGCGCGAGCAAACTAAATCCGGTAACCCCCAGCAGGCGCGCCGTTTCATCCATGCTCTTCGGGATGCGACTGTAGCCGCTCTGCACCGACTGCAGGGCCACCGCACAAAAGCGCACCAGATACGCCCAGAGCACGCCCGCAATGGTCGCGGTTAACGCATAACCGACGCCCCACTCCGGTTGCGCGTTTTGCAGCCAGCCCACCGGGATTAACAACCCCACCACAATGACCGCGCCGGGAATCGCATAGCCGAGCCCGGCAATGTTCTGCACCGCATGCGTCGCGCGCGAAGGGGCGTTGCGCGCGGCAAACGCCAGCGCTAGCGCAAGCGCGACGGTAAGCATCGCCGCGATGGTGCCCAGCTTCAGGCTGTGCCACGCCCACAGCCCAAAGCTCGCCCACGGCAGCGGCGCATCGGTCGACTGCCAGCCACTCGCGAGCGGTCGCAACATGAACAGCACCGGCAGCACAAATCCCAGCAACACAGGCAGCGCGCAGACCAGTTGCGCCTGAATACGACGACCTCCGGTAAGCACCGCGCGTCGCGCCTCATCGCTATCCGCACGCCCCCCTTTGTTGGCCGAGAATCTAAGCTGTCGTTGCGCGCGCCGCTCGATCATCAGCAACACGGCCACCACGACGAGCAGCACCACAGCCAACTGCGCCGCAGCGATGCGGTTATCCATCGACAGCCAGGCTTTGTAAATCCCTGCCGTAAACGTCTGAATGCCAAAGTAGCTCGACACCCCGAAATCCGCCAGCGTTTCCATCAGCGCCAGTGCCACACCCGCCGCCACTGCCGGTCGCGCCAACGGCAAAGCCACCGCGCGGATCCGCCGCCCGAGCGGCGCACCCAGCATGCGCGCCGCCTCCATCAAGTGCGCCGCGCGCTCAGCCAGCGCGGCGCGCGCCAGCAGATACACGTACGGGTACAGCGTCAGCACAAATACCAGCACCGCACCGCCGAGGCTCCTCACCTCAGGCAGCATGTGACCCTGCCCGCCGGTGAGCGCACGAAGCGCCGTTTGCGCCGGGCCGCCGTATTGCAAAAAATCGGTGTAGGCGTACGCCACCACGTAGGCTGGCATCGCCAACGGCAACAGCAGCGCCCATTCAAATATTTTGCGGCCCGGAAAATCGAACAGGGCGACGGCGCACGCAGTCGCGGAGCCGAGCACGGCTACGCCAAGTCCCACCATGACGCAGAGCGCAATCGACGTCATCGCGTATTGCGGCAGCACGGTCGCCGCCATCTCGTGCAAAATTTGTGCGCTGACTGCGTTCCACTGCAACACCGCCGCAAGTACGGCAAGCACCGGCAACAGCACGATGCCTGCAATCAGTAAAAGCGGGAAATTCAAAAAGCGCATGCGCGGGCCACGTGGGGCGGAGAGAGGTGGGAAAGCGCCACCAACGGGCGCAAATGAGAATTGTAAGCATCTAGAATCTTGCGTGTGGGCGCCTCTAAAAATTCGTTTTTGGGGATGCAGTGCTAGAAGCCCGGAGCGCAGCAACCGGAATGTACGCCCTGGTACATGAGGATTGCGAGCACCGCGCGACGACGCAATGCGCCCCACAAACGAATTTTTCGAGGTGCCCATATGTTTCTAGACCTTCAGCATCTGAGCGTTCGGTACCCGGGCCGGGACATTCCTGCGGTCGCTGACGTGTCGTTTGGCCTCAAAGTCGGCGACGTTGGCGTGCTGATCGGCCCGTCTGGCTGCGGCAAAACTACCTTGCTGCGCGCGGTCGCTGGGCTGGAGCCTGTAAGCGGCGGCAGCATCACGCTCGCGGGCGTTGCCGTGAGCGAGGTGGGGCGAAACACTGCGCCGGAAGCGCGACGCATTGGCATGGTGTTTCAGGACTACGCGCTGTTTCCGCATCTCGACGTCGGGCGCAATGTGGCGTTCGGTATTTGGCAGCAGCCGACGACAGAGCGTCGCGCTCGCGTGGCTGAGGTGCTCGAACTGGTAGGGCTCTCTGACGCGCGACGTCGCATGCCGCATGAACTCTCCGGCGGGCAACAACAACGCGTGGCGCTCGCGCGAGCGCTAGCGCCGCGACCGAAACTCTTGTTGCTGGACGAGCCGTTTTCCAATCTCGACGTTGATTTGCGCGAGCGTCTGGCGCACGAGGTGCGCGCCATTTTGAAAGCGGCCGGGGCCACGGCGCTTCTGGTGACGCATGACCAGTTAGAAGCCTTCGCCATCGGTGACTTGATCGGCGTGATGGATCACGGCGCGCTGCATCAGTGGGCCGACGCCTACACGCTGTACCACCGCCCCGCCACGCGATTCGTCGCCGATTTCATCGGGCATGGCGTGTTCGCCAAGGCGCGCGTTGAATTGCACAGGGACGACGCAGGCGCGCACAAGCATGTGGTCACGCCGCTGGGTGAGTTGCATGATGTGAGTCCTGCCGTGCTGGCGAGCTTGCCGGTGGGCGAGGTCGACGTGCTCTTGCGTGCCGACGACATCGTGCATGATGACGCGTCCCCGGTGCAGGCGGAGATCGTGCGCAAGGCATTTCGCGGCAACGAATTCTTGTACACGCTGCGACTTAAAACCGGCGAAATTGTGCTCGCCCATGTGCCGAGCCACCATGATCACAAGATCGGGGAATGGATCGGCATTCGGGCCGAAGTGGATCACGTGGTGACGTTCGCTGCGCAGCCTGTGAATGCAGTGAACGGGTGATCAACTTATTCCAGAAAGCGCGTTTTTATCGGGGCTGGCGTCGAAAAATAGGTTAAGTCGACTTGTGATGTTTTTAGGCACTAGCCCCCATGTGGACGTAATATTACGTAAAAGCTGCTATCGAAAATATCACTGCGACGCTGGCTGATCAATCGTCAGCGTCGCTGATTTCGCGGGCAGCTTCAGGCTCGTTTTTGCACTCTGCCAATCGCCGTTTTGCGCGATGGGTTGCCCGGTGAGCGACAGCCGCGCCTGAATCGAAACTTCGGTGTCCGGCTTGAGTCCAGCGCCACCGATCATGGCGTCCGATGCAGTGAGCAAAATCGGCTTGTCAACGTCAGCCAGCGCAATTTTTCGTGCGGCAAGCGGTGGGCCGCGATCAACGCCCAGCGTGCGAACAATCAGGAAAACGGACGCGCCAGCGTTCGCGGACACACGCTTACGCGCCTGCACGCCGAGTTGCAGTTGAACAGTGACGAGCACCGCTTCGGACGCGCTTGTGGCTTCTGGGACGGCGCTGGTATCGACGCCAACAGCAGGCGCCGTCGCCGTGCCTCCCTGACGGGTTTTGATGTCAGCCAACGCGTTGTCGGCAATCTGCGCGAACCCGGATTTGGGATCAACCTGCGACTTCGCTAACGTGAATGATTTCTCGGCAGCGGTGAAGTCGTTCTTCTGCAGTTCGTAAGTGCCGCGCAACAAAAGCGCTTTGGCATTTTTGCCATCGAGTGCGAGCGCCTTGTTGATGTATTCCAGCGGTTTGCCGTCCATCTTGCCTTGCGATTTACCAGCCGCCGCGTCGGCAAAATCAGACCACAGCTCGCTGTCGTTGGGCGTCAACGCAGCCGCTTTTTCGTAGTCACGCATTGCGTCGTCGAACATACCCACGGAGGCTTTCGCGCGCGCCAGCAAAATCCAGCCCTTCACATCGTTTGGCTCTTTGTTCAGTCGCTCTTCGGCGAGTTTGAACAATTCGGTCATTGGCTGGTCTTGCGCGGAGGCGGCTTGCGGCGGGCGTACGACTTCCGCTACGACCGCGATCGGCATGCCAATCGCTGCGTAACCAACAACGGCGAGCACCGGCAGCAACACGGCCAACGAGATCGCTGTGCCTTTGTAACGCGGCGCAGTCGTGTTCATCAATGCCGAAGCTTGCGCGGATTCCGACAGCACGCGCGCCTCAAGCTCGCGCTCGGCTTCGATCAGTCCAGCGTCCGAAAGCAGGCCGAGCTTGCGGTCGCGCCGCGCCTCAGAGAGTTCAATGCGCAGCGCCTGAACGTTGGTATCGACGGCGGTTGTTTTGATGTCAACGCGACGCTTAAGCAGCGGGCGCAAAACGATCCACAAGACCAACGCTGTGATGACTGCAAGCAGCACGACAAAGACAAGTGATGGATTCATTAACGGGTCAGTCTTTGCTACTCAACATAGCCCGCGCACGATCACGATCTTCGTCACTTAGCAATGCAGGCGCGGCCGCCATCGATGATCTTCGCAAGCGACGGATCAACAAAAAACCAGCAAACAACAGCACGGCAAACGGCCCCGCCCACAGCACCACGGTCGTCGCCTTGAACGGTGGGTTGTACAGCACAAAATCGCCAAAGCGATCCGTCATGTAAGTCTTCACCTCCGCCTCGCTCTTGCCCGCCGCGAGTTGCGTACGCACTTGATCGCGCATGTCGCGTGCGACGCCGGAATCGCTATCGGCCACCGTCTGGTTCTGGCAGACCAGACAGCGTAGCTCGGACGAGAGCGCTCTGACACGAGCGTCGAGGGTGAGGTCGGGATTGGGCTGGGCGTTGAGCTGTGCAGCAAAACAGAGCGCCATGGTCGCCAACGCGCTACGGGTTCGACCCCCTCTCCCCGGGGGAGAGGGCGGGGGTGAGGGTGAGGGTAATTCCGGTCGCAGCAGAGTGGGGAGCGTGGTTGATGCACCGAGACCCTCACCCCAACCCTCTCCCCGAGGGAGAGGGGGCAGAACGGCCCGCATTGAAAGTTTTGCGCTCATCGAACGTTCGCGGTTGCCGACGACGAAATGCTCGCCACCTTTCGCGCCCGCCCGGCTTTGCGATATCGCGGATCAAGCGCGCCGAGAAACCCACCTAACGCCATGATCACGCAGCCCAACCAGATCCAGTTCACCAGCGGTTTGTAATGCACACGAACCGTCCACCGACCGTTGCCCGCTTCGTCGCCTAATGAGACATACAAATCGCGCGCCAGACTGCGATCAATTGCGGCCTCGGTCATGGGTGTTGCTCGTTGCGATACATACGAGCGCCGCTCTGGGCTCATCGTCTGCAGTACGACGCCGTCCTTAATCAATTCGAAGGTGCCGCGTTTAGCGGCATAGTTCGGCCCCGTCACATCCGTCACACCGAGAAATTTAACCTCAACACCTGCGATCAATTTCGATGCGCCGACCGCAAGCGCAACGTCATACTCCTGCTCGAACGCCTTCACCGCCGTCACGCCCAAAATGAATGCGACTACGCCCAGATGCGCGACCTGCATGCCGTGGTACGCGATAGGAATTTGCTTCCATTTTGATGCCGTGCTGGCCATGCCCGACGCGTGACGCAACCGATCGCGATAACCGTTGACGATGCCACACGCGAGCCATGCCGCGAAGGCGAAACCTACGCACGCGAGCGGCGAAAATCGTGGAGCTAAAGTTGCGCAAAGCACAAAAGCGAGCACTGCAACGATGGCGGGCACGAGCATGCGTTGAAGCACCAACTTGCCTTCATCATCCTTCCATCGCGCCAACGGCCCGACACCCATGAGGAAGACCAGCGGCAACATGAGCGGCACAAACACAATCTCGAAATACGGTGGGCCAACGCTGACTTTGCCCATGCCGAATGCGTCCGCAAATAACGGATAAAGTGTGCCGAGCAACACCGCGCCCGCTGCCACCACGAGCAACAAATTATTGCCCAGCAAAAACGACTCGCGCGACAGCAAACCAAAACGTCCACCATCATTCACCTTCGGCGCGCGGAATGCATAAAGCGTCAGCGAGCCACCAATAATCGCAACGAGAAACGCAAGAATGAACACGCCTCGCTTCGGGTCGGTCGCGAACGCATGCACGCTCGTGAGCACCCCCGAGCGCACCAGAAAAGTCCCTAAGAGCGACAACGAGAACGCGGTGATCGCGAGCAGCACCGTCCACGCCTTGAACGCGCCCCGTTTCTCAGTCACCGCGAGCGAATGAATCAGTGCCGTCCCGACCAACCACGGCATGAACGACGCGTTCTCCACCGGATCCCAGAACCACCAGCCGCCCCAGCCCAATTCGTAGTAAGCCCAGAAGCTGCCGAGCGCAATGCCGCAGGTGAGAAAAATCCACGCCGCAATCGTCCACGGGCGACTCCAGCGCGCCCAGGTCGAGTCCAACCGTCCGCCCCACAACGCGGCAATCGCAAACGCAAACACCACCGCCATACCGACATAGCCCATGTACAACAGCGGCGGATGAAAAATCATGCCGGGGTCTTGTAAGAGCGGGTTCAGATCACGGCCTTCGGGCGCTGCGGGAATCAAGCGTTCGAATGGATTTGATGTAAGCAGCGTAAAGGCCAGAAATACAGCGGTAATCGCCGCCAGAACAATCAACACGCGCGTGATCAAAACGTCCGGCAACTGCTTCGAAAAAACGGCAACCGCTGCGCTCCACCCCGTGAGCATCAACACCCACAGCAACATTGAGCCCTCATGCGAGCCCCACGTCGCAGAAACTCGGTATTGCATCGGTAACAACGAGTTCGAATTGGTCGCGACGTTGACCACACTGAAGTCGCCCTGCGTAAACGAAATCATGAGGCAGATGAATGCGAACAGCACCAGTCCGAAGAGGGCGAGCGTCGCACTGCGCGCAAATTCCGCCATCGCTACGCCACGGCGCAGATTAGCCGTGCCTGCGACGCCCGCGCTAGCCAGCGACACAAAAAAAGCAAGCACGAGTGCAAAGTGACCGAGTTCTGGAATCATGGTTGGCAAAAAAAGAGCGCTTACTGCAATTTTTTGATTTTAGGCTGCACGCATCGCAGCGCGTGATCCTGTAGGAGCGGCTCTGCCGCGACCCACGGTTCCCGGTGGCGAGCGTCGCGTCGCGGCAGAGCCGCTCGTACAGGAACCGCTGCACCCGATAAACTCAAGTCATGAATGACAACGGCACGCTTCTGGCTCTGCAAACCCGTTACGGTCACCGTCATCGCTGGTATCTGCTGCTGGCGGTCATGGTAGGCACGATGGCCTCCATCATGTCGTCGACCATCGTCAACGTGGCGATCCCCGACATGAGCCATCACTTCACGCTGGGGCAGGAGCGCGCACAGTGGGTCAGCTCCGGTTTCATGGTGGCGATGACGGTGTCGATGTTGACGACTCCGTGGCTGTTGGCGCGCTACGGTTACCGCACGACTTATCTTGCCTGCATGTGGCTTCTGATGGTCGGTGGCATTTCGGGTGGCCTGTCAAATCATTACCCTTTGGTGCTGGCCGCAAGAGTGCTGGAAGGACTCGCGGCGGGTGTCGTACAACCGATTCCAGCGATCATTATTTTGCGCGCGTTCGAACCGACGGAACAGGGCCGCGCGAGTGGATTTTTCGGTATGGGAGTGGTGCTTGCCCCGGCGATCGGGCCGAGTATTGGCGGCGTGCTGGTTGACTTGTGGGGTTGGCGATCCATCTTTTTTATGGTGGTGCCGTTTTGTCTGGTGTCGATGTGGATGGCCTACAAATTCGTGCCGACCACGTCACCCGGTGGCGTCGCCTCTGATCGTAACGGCGCGCCGATTGACTGGCGCGGGTTGTTGCTGGCGAGCGTGGGCACCTTGTGTTTGCTCAATGGACTAGTGGAATTGCACGGCGGTGCTGCGGCCATCGCGACAACGCTGCTGTTGGCTGCATTCGGCGCGCTCGTTTCGTTCGTTTGGTGGGAGCGACGCGTGGCGCGGCAGCTTTTGCAGAAACTCACCGAGGGCGCGACGCGCATCACCGCGCCGCTCATGAGCTTTGATCTGTTTCGCTATCGCCAGTTTGCGATGGGCAGTATCGTGGCATTTATTTACGGCACGGCTTTATTTGGTTCCACCTATTTATTGCCCGTTTTTATGCAGCGCGGTCTGGGTTTGTCCGCGTCGTACGTAGGCACGATTTTGTTACCGGCGGGTCTGGTGCTCGCGCTCACCATTGCGATGGTTGGACGCTTGGCAGACAGGCAGCCCACGCATCGGCTGGTGAGCATTGGATTGGTGCTGCTGGCTTCGTCGTTCGCGCTGATGGTGACCGTGAACCTTGGCACGGCGCTGGTGTGGCTTGTGGTGTGGGCGATCATTGGCCGGGTGGGACTCGGTTTTATCCTGCCGTCATTGAATATTGGATCAATGCGCGGCGTTGATACAGCGCTGATTCCGCAGGGCTCCAGCGTGATCAATTTTGTACGGATGCTGGGCGGTGCCACAGGAGTAAGCCTTTGTGGCATCATGCTCGAATGGCGGCTCGCGGCGCATGGCGATTCGCTGACAACGGCTGCGACGAGCGCGGCGCGGCTGGATGCGTTTGCTGAAGTGTTTGTGATGCTGGCTGTGGTGTGTTCGGCAGCGATTGTCGCGGCGTGGCAATTGCGGGTGCCGCCCGCTGAGACGGAAATTACACCGTAGGGCACCTCTAATAATTCGTTTTTTGGGGATGCAGTGCTAGGAGCCCGGAGCGCAGCAACCAGAGCGTACGCCCTGGTACGTGAGCTCATTTGCCAAA
>JAYVPF010000189.1:0-5379 GCA_043757535.1 Burkholderiales bacterium | reverse complement strand
TCGCCGTGTTGTCGAACAAAATCTCCGGCTACATCACGGGTGCGGCGATTGTGATCGATGGCGGGATTGCCCTTACCAACTGGTTTGATCCGCCGGTGCTGGATTGAGTGACGTTTGACGATGTGGCGATGCCTTGTATGGCAAACGTGGCTGGTATGCAGTGGAAAAGCAGCCGCTTGGCAAGAGCGAAATCAAGCGCCATGCACTCAAACAACAGGCCGGGACTTTCCGGCCTGTTTCATTCTTGTGCGCGTCGCAACAACTGCATTGATCTTAGGTAAGGTGTCGTTTATACTTTGTTTAAACAACAACTCGTTTTGAGGTAGACGCTATGTCAGAAGCGGTACTTGATATCAAGCAATGGGGCAACAACCTTGGCGTGCGCCTGCCGGCCGCTGTCGCGCGGGCCGCACGGTTGACTGTCAATCAGCGCGTCCGTGTCACAGTCGAAAACTGCCGCGTCGTGATTACGCCAGTCGCACCCAAGCCGTTGACGCTGGAGCAGCGCCTCGCACTGTTCGACCCGGCGCTTCACGGCGGTGAGGTGATGGCCGCTGCGCCGGTTGGCGCAGAGCGCTGGTGAGTACGTCCGCGCCCGCGCGGCGGCGCGCTGTCTGGGTGCCTGACCGGCAAGACATCATCTGGATTGACTGCAGTCCGCAAGCCGGCCGCGAAATGCGCGACGTGCATCCGTTTCTCGTGTTGTCGTCACGCGCTTTCAACGAGAAGACATCGCTTGTCATTGGGTTGCCCATGACCACGGCGGAATACAACGTGACCAATCCGTTTGCGGTGGCAGCGGGCGTTGCACAAGGCCGCAAAGCTGGCAAGACCAGCTATGTTCTCGCGCATCAACCCAAATCGTTCGACTGGCGCCTGCGTGGTGCCAAGGCACATCCATCGAAGCGCCTGCCAGATTCACCGTTCACCGAAGTATGTGAGCGGCTGAATCAAATCATTGGATTGGCTTGAGATCGAGTTTCATGAATCCCAACGAACCCCAGCACGACAAGCCGCGCGTGCAAGACGCGCTGGTGCTGCTTGCCTCATCCGCCATTTGTGCCGGGCTGTTCTACCTCTATCTTGGCAAGCTCACCGAGTCGCTGGTCTACGGCGCATTTCTCGGCTGCGGTCTCGCCGCCATCGGCGCGGAGTTCGTCAAGTTCATCCGCTCGTATCGTGCTGAGCCGGGCGCCGGCAGTGCGACTGGCGCAGTCGCCGCACTGGTGACGCAAGCGTTTCGCATCGGCTTCATTTCGACGTTCGCAGCGATTCTCAAAGAGTTGTTCAAACTTCTCGGCGTGAAAATATTTGTGTCGCTCGTGATCGCGGCGAGTGCGTGGTTTGCGCTGTCGGGGCACGGCCCGTTCTGACGACGGCGGGTTGGTGATGATGATTCGATCCTCCGCGTGGTTTAAGAAAATGTTGTCTGCCTTGGCAGTTTTGTGGGCGGGGGACTGCTATGCGCTGGTAGCTGACACTGGATTCGGTGCGATATTGGGCGCGTTGATCTGGAGCACATTTGCCGTTTTTGGCATTGGCTTGTCATGCGCCGCTGGCGCGGTGAAGGGAGCGAAGGCAGGTGCCATTACGTTTCTGGTGATATTCGTAGGCTTACCCATGGGCGTATCTGCCCATATGACGATCAAAGATTTTTTTCGTGCACGTCATCTGAAGCAGATTGACGAAAACTATCTGAAGTTGTGTTCGGAACCTGGAAGGGAAGCAATATTTCAAACTGCCAGCGGAGTGGATCGAATTGCATTTTGGCCCGAGAAAGGGGAGCCCGTTCAGGAGGGAGGGCAGGCCCATTTTGGCTTGGTTGAAATAGGCTCCTATTTGGGACGGGAAAACGGTCGCTATGGTGGTTTTGTCACAGCCCAAAAAGTATCGCCCAGTAGCAACGACAATCCTGAACTGAGGTATCTCGTTTTGCTCAAAGACAACACTCCGGACGCGGATCGAATTGATCAGGAAGCGGCGCGGCACGTTGTAGTCGAAGTGATCGATAGAGCGACTTCGAAAGCGATGGCGGTTCGAAAAGACTTTTTGTACGAAGGGGCTAGAGGTTGTGATTTCCCAACCCAGCCGGATTGGCGTGCTCAGAATTTGAAGTTTTTGCACAAGGTGCTGAACCCGCCGACTGGCGTTGAGGTGATCAGAATTAATTTGCCTGCGATTCACTCAGGGCTGGTGATCGACACAGAAAAAATTCCGACTCGATTCAAACCAGCGATTCAAAACATCTCCGCGGTGCAGCCAGGCGTTTCCTACACGGGCTACGAAAGCAAGATGCCGAATGGGATCGTAAAACGCAGCGAATCGTTGTTGGTGTTGAAACAGCCGAATCGGGATATTGAAATCGAACAGGGACTTGGCTACACCCCACTTTGGGTGGCTCAATTTGACCAAGGTGATTTGATAGTGTTTTATGCTCCGACACCCGGAGGGTGGCCTCCTTACTTGATTTTCCGCCAGTTCTCTGCCGATGGCATATTGAAAATCAATGCCGTACTTGATTTGCCTCCTGCGTTGGAGGCAGGCACGAGCATTTTTCGCGCTGCTGAGGCGCTGACCATTGACAAAGAAATATTGACATTGAGAGTGGCCGCGTCCTACGTCGGTCGGCCACCAGAGAAGGCATTCGATCTCGTGATAGATCGTTCGGGTTTGTACTTCGAAAAGAAATAGATTGAATTTGCGCAGGCAATTCTCTCACTCGCTAGGCTCTCGTTGTCGGGGAGTCCTGATCCGTGATACTCAATAGCGATGTGCCACAGTGTGCTACCGCTTTTTTGCTTCTGCCAGCGCCCGCTCCAAAATTAGGCGATCAAGTTTGTCCTTGTCGCGTGACGTCTGCTTGGTCTTGAGCATGCCTTCGAGGTCGATGGTATGCACCGCGACGCCATCAAGATCAATGGTTTGCGCATGGGGTAGCAGCGATTCGTAAGTCTCACCGCATGCGTTGAAAAGCAGATCAACAACAAAAGCATCTGCTACACGGATGGTCTCACCGTCGGCAAACCATTCCGGCAGCAAATCTTTGGCAGCCCGGTCCGGCAGCAAAAGCAGGGCGCGCCGCACCCGTTCGCCCTGCTCAGATGTGGGGCGCAAAACAATGTCGATATCGGTGGTGCCACGCTGATAGCCAAGGGCGTACAGCGCATAGCCGCCGATCAAAAAATAGTCGACGCCATGATCATTGAGCGCGTTGATCAGAAGTTTCAAATCCTCGACGCTAGGTGGCCGCGCTTTTCTTTCGCCAGCGTCAGCCATGTCGGTTACTTTGCTGTTGATTGGCGCGCGCGTACATTCTCGGCAATCGCGCGGGCCAGGGCCGCGTCGGTGGCGCGATTCATTTCTTCGTGCGACTTGAACCGGTAGACGCCTTTGACAATACCGGTCGTCGAAACGGCTGCTAATGCTGCGCCCGTGCGCTGATGCTCTGCCGCGAGCGCGAGATTGACTCCGCTAGGCGAGAGTTCTGGCTGACTGATGACTCTGTTTCCGATTTGTCGCATGGACTCATTATGAGGGCTAACCCGCAATTTTCCAACCGGGTTGCATTGGCAGAATAGAGCCAAATTTCGCGGCGCTATACTGCCTCGAGCCAATCCACAGGAGTACGCAATGACCGTTGTTATTCATCAACTTTTCTGTGTTGTGGTGGCTGGAGCGATGCTCCTTGGTTTCAACGCGGCTCACGCCCAACCGTGGCCCAACAAGCCCATAAGGCTCATCGTCCCTTTTCCGGCAGGCGGCCCGACTGACCTGGTGGGTCGTGAAGCGGCGAACATTTTGCGCGGTGCCCTCAACCAATCGGTCGTTGTCGAGAACCGCCCCGGCGGCAATGGCACTGTCGGTCTCGACGTGCTGGCGAAATCGCCGCCCGACGGCTACACCATCGGCCTCACCGCGATCACCCTGTCCATCGCGCCGCATCTGGGCAACGCGCCGTTCGATCCGTTCAAGGATTTTTCGCCGATCTCAAATCTCGTGTCGATGACGCCGCTGATCGTCGCCAACCCCGCCCTGCCGGCCAACAACTTGCGCGAGCTGGTGGCGTATGCCAAGGCAAATCCCGGCAAGGTGGCGTTCGGCACGCCGGGGGTCGCCACCGTGCCGCACCTGGGCGCGGAGTTGTTGCAGCGCGCCGGTGATTTCAAGCTGTTGCACATTCCCTTCAAGGGCGCGACGCAGCAGATTCAGGACTTGATCGGCGGCGCGACGATGCTCGATTTTCAAAGCTCGCTGGTGGTCGCGTTGCCGCAGGTGAAGGCCGGCAAGATCAAACCGATTGCGGTGCTCACCGCGCAGCGCGCGCCGCAGTTGCCCGAGGTGCCGACGGCGGCCGAGTCGGGGTATCCGGGTGTGGTGGTCGCGCCGTGGTTCGGCATCGGCGGGCCGGCTGGATTGCCGGCGGACGTGATCAAGCGCATCCACGAGGCGATGGTCAAGGGCCTGCAGGGCAAGGAAGTGCTCGATCGCTTTGCTGCGATTGGCGCGTCGGTGCATCCGTCGGCGTCGCCGGAGGAGTTCATCGCCTATATCAAGGCTGAGCATACGAAGTGGGGTGAGGTGATTCGCGCGGCGAATATCAAGGCGGAGTGATGCGCAGCACAGCAAGCTAAAAGTGAATTGCGTGCATGCAGGAAACCGTTGGTGGATGCGGATTTCAGCCAGGTGATAGTCTGAAACCCTTGGTGCGGGCGATTCTCCCGGCTTCAGATATGTGCGAGCCGGTCCACCGTATCGGGATACGCCGCCGCCATCCGGATCAATAGACGCGCTTGCGCATTTGGTGCAGCACGCCCTTGCTCCCAGTTTTCCAGCGTCCGTTCATTCGTGCGCAGCGCGCGCGCGAACACGGCGCGTGACAGGTTGAGATGTTCGCGCACCTTGCGCACTTCGCCCGGCTTGATCGCCGGTGCGGGTTTGGCTTCGAGCTTGTGCCGGCGCAACGTGATCTGTCCCTTGCGCTCGGCTTCCAGCGCTGCGAAACCTTCGGTGAGTTCAGCGAATAAATTGCGTTTCATGATTTGCCCCTTGCTTTCAATTCATTTTCGAGCAGCGCTTTCAGTTGCGCGCGCTTTAGATTCTTCATTCTACGCAAGTTGCGTATAGGGGAATTTCCCCGCATCGCAGGCTTTGACGCCCACGTGTGTTTGCCGCGCAACGACCAGATGCGCCGGGTAAACTAGCTTGATGCATCCCGTCGCATCTCCCTCCTCTGCTTCGCTGTCATCGTCCGCGCCGGTACTCGAAGTCTCCGCACTCACCTTCGAATACCCCGGTAAGCGCGCGCTCACCGATGTCAACTTCACGCTCGAACACGGCGCGGTGTTGGCGCTGGTCGGGCCAAACGGCGCCGGCAAAACC
>JAYVPF010000188.1:0-5396 GCA_043757535.1 Burkholderiales bacterium | reverse complement strand
CGACATCGCGCGTCTCTACAGTGGTGCAGTGGAAGCGGCGAAAGCTGTGGTGAAGGTCGGCAAGCCGGTTGGAACGAAGGGCGGCGGTCGCCCTCCGAAAAATAAAGGGCCTGAAAAAGTTCAGGCCATTAATTTACCAACCCCACCACGCCAGCGTGACCAAGATGGCCGCGTCGCCGCCGTTGCAGGTAAGGCCCTCGGGCTGAAGCGTGACGACATGGAGTGCATCGCCTACATCGACAAGCGTGTGCACCTCCCTGGTGTGCAGGCGATTGCCGATAAGGTGGCGCGGACTGGTGAGGCCAAGGCGATGGATGGCGCGTTACTGCCGTCCACGGCCAAGGCGCGTGTTGAGAATATCGAGCGCGACTTGGAGCTGAAGGCGAAGCCGGTGACGACGGTGAAGCCGAAAGCGCCGAAACCAACACCAGCGCCAACCAACGTGCACACGCCATCGCTCACGGTTGTTGCCGACATCGACGAAGAAGCTCTGCGCATTGCAAAGCGTCTCGCCGTGAACCTGTGAACTTTCCTCACAGCATCGCCAGCAAGTCGAACTATCAAGTAATACTTGATAGTTGGGTGCACTGACATTTGAACTCCATCACGAGCAAATTGCACGATCTGCAAATTACTCCATCGCACGCCATCAACCACCATCGCCAACCCAACGTGCGCACGCGCTTGATGTACCGGAGTGACATCAACCAACGAGAAAGTGTCTCGCGGCTCTGCCAATAGCGTAAGCTCCACCGCAGTAGATGATTGCTTGTGGGATTTGCTTGAACAAGATCATGCCATATGGGTTAGGTGAAAATCTACTTTTCGTCCCAAAAGCGCGCTCAAGGTGTGCGCTCATGTGGCGATTTAGTAAGTGGCCATAGATGCCGCCCAATATCCACCAAACGAAAGTGCACGCGGCGGCTGCGTAAACATGAAACCCCGCAGCGCCCAAAACGCCAGCGGTCAATTGCGCGACGAGCCGCAAGATTGCGAATTGAAGTTCCACTCAGACCTCATCCGATGCGTTAGGCTGAACATTCGCAAAGCTGAAATTCACATGCAAGCGCATTCGGTGACTGGCGCATGATGATACGTGCACACGCGCTCGCTCAAGTAATTGTTTGTGAACGCCGAATATGGTAAACGATGGGTGCCACAAATGGCGAAGCCCCGTGACCCTGGCAGGTCAACGAGGCTTCTAAGCAACCTTCCAATCAGAATGGAAAACCGCTATGTCCCCTTCGAATAATGGGCATCCATGCCCACCGCAAGCCGTCAATGTGCCTGCAACTACGCAGCAAAATGAGCACATCCCGGCAACTCCCTCAATCAACGACAAGAACCGGCGCGGAGATTTATTTTTCCTCGCTGTGCGTATCCTCTCGGTCGTCGGCGGCTGTGGCGTTCTCGCGGCATCCACGCTGGCCGTGATCGACGCGGGCCACCTTACCGGCTCGGACGCAAACCTTGTCGCCGCTCTCAGCATCGCCGTCGCGCTCGCAGCCATCGTGCTCCCTCGTGCCAGCAAGGGCATGATGTTCACCCTCGTCATGGCTTTGTTGGCAGGTGAAGCGTTCAACCTTCTCGCCAGCGCCGAACGCATCATCATCACCCGCGAGAATACCGCCAGCCTCATCACCGGAAACAACAGCAAAGCCACGGCTGCACAAGCGCGGCTGACGATGGCACTGGCGGCACAGACCGAACAGCGTTCACTCGCGGTCGAAGCAGTCGCTATGCCAAGCTGTGCAAAGGAATGCCGCGCACTCATCGAACGCCAAGCGACCACCGTTGATGCCGAAGTCATCACAGCCCGCTCTGACCTCGCAACCGCGCCAGTCGTGAAGTCGGCAACACCGCTGGCAGACCGCTTAGGCGTGGCACCGTGGGCACTCGACTTGATCGCCGCAGCGCTGTTGTCCATTGGCGCGAACGGCCTTGGTGCCTGTCTCATCGCCTTTGGCAGCGCCACCCCGCGCACGACGACGGCAGCACCGGAAACGGTCACGGCCATGCACCCGATTGCCCTTCACGGCCAGCAAGTATTCACTGCTCACATGTTTGATGCGAACACCTCGCCGATGCTCTTCGAACCTGCCCGCGATGTTGCGGCAAACGTGCACACTGCGGATGCTCGCGTGGTGCCTATTCGCGGTGCGCGGGCAATTCGCGCCAATCGTGCGCGGGCGTCCAAGCCATCGGCCTTGCGCGCTGGTGCGAAGCAGTCTCCCGTGCAACCGGCAGTGCTGCAAACTCAGGACAAGATTGTGAAGCTCGTTCGCTCAAATGATGGGCGCGTTGAAGGCTCGACGCGCGGGCTCGCGGCGCTCATCAATGCAAGCCCGACCACGACGCGGATTGCGCTTGCTGCGTTGGTTGCAAGTGGCGCACTCATCCAAGCGAACGGCATCATCGAACTCGCATCGAAGGCGGCGTGAACATGCAGACGAAATCAATCAAAGACCTCAAGCGCGGCGACCGTGTTCTCATGGAAGGCGAGAAGCCCGCGACCATAACGAAGGTCACGCAGGCGCGCATCATTGAGGCGGACGGCGGCGCGTTCGTGATCGACTACAAGGACGGCAGCGGCGTCACTGGACGCATGACCGTCAACGGCAACCATCGTGTTGAGTTGGCGGTGTAATGGGCTGGTTCTTCCTCCTTCTCGCGATCATCGCGTTGCGCGTCCTGATCGCCGTCCTTCAAGCGACTGGCTTTGTCGCTTGGCACATTCTGCGCGGTCTGAACGAAGCTGTCATCACGCCGCCGTCTGAACATGTGGCAAAGTTTAAGCAGCTACTATCCGCCGATGTTCCGCCTCGACGTGAAAAGTCATACCGCGAGAAAGCTCAAGAGATTGTCAGCTTGATCTGTCTGGCGCTCGTCGCGTTCTGTTTTTGGTGCGTGTGGATCATCACCAAAGGCGTGCTGCACTGACGGCTCACACATCACCGGCATGAACGACGGCGGCGCTCACCATGGCGTCGCCGTTTTGCGTTGGTTGATGGCGTTCGAAAACGATCAGCGTCGTTCAATGATCCATTGGACGCCAGCACTGCAAAAGCTGATCGAGATCGAGAACGACAAGCATCACGGCGTCATCAATGGCGATGCCGTGAAGACGAAGAAGGGCGGAAAGATTGGAAACAAAAACGCCGTCAAAAACGAAGTGGGACGTGATGTAAAAAGCGTCCCACTTCGTTCTCCAGAGCCTCGCGTGCACACGCCTGAAGTCAAGCGCAAGCGCGGCAAGATCGAAAAGGCGCTCGGCCTTGGCGTGAAAGACCCTGATCACATCAAGTATGTTGAAGATCGCGTTCACATTGATGGTGTTCAGCGACCTCACCCCGCCCGCTTCATCACACTTGAATAATCGTGCTGCTCGTTTGCCAGCGACAAGTCATGACCGGCTTGCAGGCCAAGCCAGAACTCAGGCGTCGTGTCGAAATACTTAGCCAGCCGGATAGCCGTGTCAGCACTGACCCCGCGCCGCTCACGAACGATATCTGACACACGGTTGCCGGGGATGCCCAAGGCTTCAGCGAGCGCACGCGACGACATGTTGAGCGGGATCAAATAATCCTCGCGGATCACTTCGCCGGGGTGTGTTGTGATGCGGGCCATGTGTGGTTCTACCAGCGCCAGCCGACAACCTCAACGGCTCGACTTCAGCGCGACCGCCGACATGATCCATGCCACATGAATGTATCCGCAACGCAACGCTTCCACATGCAACACGCAAAATGCTGATTATCAGCGCTAGCGCAAATCAGTAAGTCAGATCATACGGTTGCGCATAGACGTTCACAGAGGGGGATAACCAACATGGCTAGACAATTGACGAACAAGACGACGAAGCCGATCACGAAACGGATCAAGCACACGATTGAAGACGCCGCAGACCTCGCCATCTTGCGCTCTATCGATGACCTAGAAGCGGTTATGCGCCTTCCCGGCGACGCGACGCGCGCGTGGTCCACGCTCAATGATCTGTATGCAGCCTATGGCATGTGTGATGCTGAGATCGAAGCGCGCACGCTGGTGTTCTGGAGGCCGTGTGGAATGAAGCGGCGGTCGGCCCGCGAGATCGAAAAGCAGTGGTCGAAGTTCGACGCGATATATGCCGAATGCGTTCATGAGGAACGGACGTTACCGGCAGCACAACCCTACCCGCATTTTGGCGCGGTTGCGGCATGAACGATCTTCGACGCGCTCGAAACATTTGACGCATTACGCGCGGCATGGGGAGTGCCGCGCCGTCTCGATACGGCACTAGTTCCGGCACCGCAACTTGGTTGTCCGCAGCACCTCATCGATAGGTTATGGTGAGCCATGTATTTCAGCATGGTGAGCAGCATGGCACGCAAGGCGACGAAGACGACAGACCCGTTCGTGAAGATGATCGCAGACAAGGCGGAAGCGACCGCACGCGAACGGCGTGTGAGCGAGCGAAACCCGCGCGCGGCAAACCGGCAAAGGGTAAGGCGAAGTCGGCGGCGAAGTCGAAGCGCGCGACCGTCTTGGACCCGGCACTGTCACCGGAGATCGATGATGCTGGCGACGAGTGGACCCCGCCGACGCATAGCCGAAGTGGTCGCCGGTTGAAGCCAAGCGAACGTGCACGTTACACGCCGCCCACGGCTGTCAGCGTGCGGGCAATTACAACCGCTGAGAAGAAAGCCGCGATCATCGAAGCGCTCGCAACCGGCCTCAGTGTTGGCGGTGCGTGTCGCAAAGCAGGCGCGAGCCGGAATAGCTATTACGATTGGAAGAATGCTGATCCAGATTTTGAAGCGGCTATCGCGGAAGCGTTCGAAGACGGATGCGACAGTCTTGAAGATGCCATGCACGCGGACGCAATGGAGCCGGGTAACTTCCTCGCTCGCGTCTCACTGTTGAAGGCACGCAGGCCACAAGCCTGGAGGGACAACGCTAAGCCCGTTGAGATCAACATCATCCAGCCGGGTGTGGAATTTAAGAACAAATTCGACAAGTTCGCGGAGATGGTGACGGGCCGCTACGTCGAAACGCTCGACCTCACGCCATCAGAACCGGCAAAACTGTTTGACCCCAAGGATGTGGAAGCGCCAGCCGCGCAAGCGCCACGCATCGCCGCGCCAATCATCGACGTGCAAGCATCGGACGTTGAACCGGAGCCAGCACCGCCGCAGCTTCACGATCCTGAGAGTGCTGCGTCAAAACATTGGCGCGCTCAACAGCAGGCACAGTTGATCCGCGACGGAATTTTGCACCCCGATCAACTCAAGGAGCCGACGCGATGAGCCGTAAACCAATGTATTCAGGTGCAGCAAAACGAGCTTCATGCGGGAAGGTGTAGCGCTCAAGCCAGGGCAACAAACCTTCGGCGGGCGAGCCGATCACATCAAGCTGCG
>JAYVPF010000187.1:0-5405 GCA_043757535.1 Burkholderiales bacterium | reverse complement strand
TACGTGGTGATCGGCAAGCGATTAACCGGCAACGTCTCGCCGAAGCGCATCAGCGCACTCATCAATGTTTGGGGTCTCGCGCTGGTGACGCCGCTCGGTATTTGGGCCGCGCTTTCGTTTGATTTTCACGCAGTATCGATTGGCATTTGGGGCGGTCTCGTGCTCTACGCGCTCGCGGCGAGCATGTGGACGGTGTGGCTGTGGATGACCGGGCTGAAGAAAATTCCCGCGTCGAAGGCGGGAATATTTACGGTGTTCTTGCCCATCACTTCGGCGTTAGTGGGGGTATTTTTTCTCGGTGAAAATTTCACGCTCATGCATGCGGTCGCGTTCGCCTTTGCGCTCGCGGGCGTGCTGCTGGCGACGTGGCCGACGCGTGAAATGTAGGAGCGGCTCTGCCGCGACCTGTTGAGTCGACGCGACGGCGGTCGCGGCAGAGCCACTCCTACAAATCTCGTTGGTCTGCGAAAATACGCATTCGGCCATCCAGTCGCCGATAGAAATTACATATGCCCGGACTAGAAGCTGACACCCCCATCCCCACCGAACTCACGCTGGATCGCAAACGGCACATCCTCGCGCTGGCCTACGGCGAAAAGGAGCATGAACTCAGCTTCGAATTTCTGCGTGTGCACTCACCCTCTGCCGAAGTGCGCGGCCACGGCCCCGGTCAGGAGGTCTTGCAAGTCGGGAAGCGCGACGTCGACATTACCGAACTTGAGCCCGTCGGCATGTACGCGGTGCGCCCAACCTTCAGTGATGGTCATAATTCGGGCATTTTTTCGTGGGATTACCTGAACAAATTGTGCGTCGAGAAAGACCGTCTTTGGGACGAATATCTGGCCCGTCTCGACAAGGCAGGAGCCAGTCGTGAAGCGTGAGCCAAGTGTGGCTCAGGTGACTGAGCAAAAGACAACCGATAAAGTCACCACTCACTTCGGCTATCAAAGCATCGGCGAGGAAGAAAAACAAGGTAGAGTTCGCGGTGTTTTCGATTCGGTCGCGTCGAAATATGACCTGATGAACGACGCCATGTCCGGTGGCCTGCACCGCATCTGGAAGCGCTTCGCCGTTGATCAGTTGCAGCTGCGCACGGGCGAGCGCGTGCTCGATCTCGCCAGCGGGACGGGCGACCTGATTCGCCTGATGCAACCCAAAGTCGGCCCCACGGGCCTCGTGCTGCACACCGACATCAATGCGGCGATGCTGGTCGAAGGCCGCAATACGCTACTCGATCATGGCCTCGTCACGCCTTCGACGCAGTGCAACGCCGAAGCGCTGCCGTTTGCCGACAAGCGCTTCGACGCCGTCACCATCGCGTTCGGCCTGCGCAATGTCACGCACAAAGAACGCGCGCTGGCCGAAATGCATCGCGTGCTAAAAGTCGGAGGGCGAGCGCTGGTGCTGGAGTTTTCGCGTCCGAACGCGCTACTCAAAGGCCCGTACGACTGGTATTCGTTCAACATCCTGCCCAAGCTCGGCGCAAAAATCGCCGGCGACGCGTCGAGCTATCAATATTTGGCCGAGAGCATTCGCATGCATCCGCCGCAGGCTGAGCTGAAAGCGATGTTCGAAACGGCGGGATTTCAGCGCGTGGAATACTTTAATTTGACCGGAGGCATTGTCGCGGTGCATCGCGGGTACCGGCTGAAATAGGGCCGCACGAGCTGAGCGCGTGAGCCAGTCGAGCGAAACGCCGATGACAGCATTGATTTTTGAAACTCCGGCCCCACGTTGGTAGTTAGCCCGAGAGGGAAACCGCTTGGTGCTGTAAGGAAGTTGCGGCATACTTACGCATCTGTACGGTCTTTCGGCACTTTGCCTGACCGACACCTGACTTAGCTGATACAGAAAAGGATGGAATCATGATTAAACTAATTTCTACTGTCGCGATGTGCGCGGCACTGGTGCTCACACTCAGCGCGACCGATGTTGACGCCAAAAAATTCGGCGGCGGCAAATCCGTCGGCGCGCAGCGTAGCTCCGTCTCCGACGCCAAGTCGGGCACCCCTTCGGCTTCGCCGACCAGCGCGCCCGCTAGCGCCGCGATGGCAGCCCCCGCTGCCGGTGCTGCCGCAGCAGCGGCCAAACCCAGCATGATGTCGCGGATGGCTGGCCCATTGATGGGCATCGCAGCAGGTCTCGGCTTGGGCTACCTGTTCTCGCAAATGGGCGGCGGCGCGGCTGGCATGATCGGCATGCTGCTTCTGGGGTTACTGGTCGTGGGCGCAGCCGTTTTCTTTGGTCGCAAATTCTTTAGCAAGCAGCAACCCGCGCTAGCCGGTGGCAACGCGGGTAACGCTGCGACGCCGTTTGGCGCGCCTGCGGCAGCGCAGCCGATGCAGTACGCTGGTGCCGATGCGGCTGCAACGGGCTCCGCAGCAACGGGCTCCGCGGCGACGGGCTCCGCAGCAACCGGCGGCGCAGCGGTTGCTGGCGCGGCATTGGCAAGCGGCCTCGCTGGCGGTTTCGGCATTCCAGCCGGATTCGACAAAGCCGGTTTTGAAGAACAGTCCAAAAAGCAGTTCATGAGCCTGCAAGCCGCCAACGACAAAGGTGATCTGGACGCCGTTCGCGATTTCTCGACGGATGAGTTCTACAACCAGATCGCCAAAGACGTGATCGGCGGCAATAAGGACGCCACGCATGTCGAAGCGCTGCAAGCGAACCTGATGGGCATAGAGACCGAGCGTGGCCAATACTGGGCCAGCGTCGAATTCACCGGCAAGATGCGTGAAGACGGCATGGTCATGGGCTCCGCGTTCAGTGAAGTCTGGAACCTGGTGAAACCGGTCGACGGCAGCAAGGGCTGGCTGGTCGCGGGGATCCAGCAAGCCTGATCGCTGATCGCTCCGAAAAAGCCGACCTTGTGTCGGCTTTTTTATTTCCTGCTCAGCCTCTGCGAAAATATTGGAATGCTGCCTTCAAGTCTCATCGCCCGCGCCCTTTCCCGCCTACTCTCGCACGACGACGCCGCGCGCAAGCTTCTCGCCCCGCACGCCGGAGAGACGCTGCAAGTGCGCATGCCACCGCTATCGACGACGCTAAAAATTACCGTCGACGGCACGTTCGAACCCTGCGCGTCATCATTGTCGGAGAAAGATTTAACGGTTAGCGTCGAGTTTCCACTGTCCGCGTTGCCGCTCATCGCCCAAGGCAAAGAGGCTGCGCTCCGCAGCGCGAAAATCTCTGGTCAAGCCGCACTATTGCAGGACATTTCCAAAGCCTTCAGCTCGCTGCCACTCGCCGCAGAAGCCGAGCTTGAGCGCGTGGTAGGGCCGATTCTTGCCAACGAAGCAGTTCGCTTTTTCAGAGCACTGAAAGCACTCGGCGACAACGCACAAACGAGTTTGCACGAAGCCGGGAAACGCTACCTGCATACCGAAGCAGAACTTGTCGCCGAGCGTGATGATGTATCGAAGTTTGCGTCCGATATTCAGCGCTTGCGCATTGATTTGCAGCGGTTGCAGGCGCGGGTGGCGAAGCTGGCATAACTTGCAGGCTCCCTCCCCCTCGGCGGGAGAGGGACATTGCGCTCGCACCCGTTATCGGCCCGCTTACGGCGATAGTCCGCCAACCGCTGGACAATGCCCGAGCGAAGCGGCTTCGCCACAACATTTCAAACTGCTGTCAGAACGGCTTCATCTCGGCGCAATGCACGATCATGAAACCCACGCTGCCAGACTGTCGCGCCGACAGTTTGACGTTCGCGATTAACGCTCGTGGCAATCGCCTTCTTTAACGCACCAACAACGTCAGCTAACGACTTCCCGTCCCGAAGCTCAATGAACCAATGCGCGTGGTCAGGCATCAACACCCACGCGCAGCACTCGGAGTCACTTGACAGGAAGTAGCGATGGATTTCCCGACAGGCCACAGAGGCGCTACGCGGATTTTGGAAAAGTTGCGTATCGTGAGTGGCGCGTGACGTCACGTGATAAATCTGACCGGTAACCGAGACTCGTCCACGACGCAGCGCACGGCTTCATGGTTTATCCATCAACTCTGCGGGCGCCGGGCGCGGCAGAGCCGCTCCTACTGAACCACTACTCCATCTCCGCCTTAGCCGCTTCGACGTCTAAGCACTCCATCGCATCCCTAGCCTCAGATGCCGCCGCCTCCGCATAAAGCGCCTCCACATCCTTCATCTTTTTGTCACCAAACAGCTTGTACAGCCCGTCCGCTTTTTCGGTGCGGGCAACGGCTGATTCTGGGTTGAGCTTGAGCGCTTTGTCGTAGTTCTCGACGGCGGCTTCTTTGCTGACGCCGTAGGTCATCCTGCCGATCAGGCTGCCGACTTTTTCTATGACTTCGGCGTTGAAGGTGCCAAGCGCGATGTGGGCGTCGGCGTGCTTTGGTTCGATTTTGAGCGCCGTGTGGAGCGCGCTGCTGACCTTGCCGCCGATGCCTTGCGTGAGCGCTTTGGCGACGCCGATCAGCTGACCGTAGCGACCGAGCGCGTAGGCTGCGAGGTAGTACGCGTTGGCATTTTTCTGTTGCGCGGCTTGCAGTTCTTCGCAGCGGGCGGCGATTTCCTCAAACGCCTTTTGCTTTTTGGCGTCGCTGCTTTCGAGGTAGTTGTTGTAGATGCAGGCGGCTTTGTTGGCGACGTTGTAGCCGTCGAGTCCGGCTGCGAGCCCTGCTTCGTACGCGCCCTCAAAGTCACCGGCGTGATAGAGCCGCCAGGCTTCTTCAACGGCCTTGTCCGCTGGGAACGGCTCAGCGTCGCCTTTGTGCAGGCGAGCCCAGTTTTTTTTGAGTGCTGCGCCGTCGTAGACGAATGCGCTGTTGTCGTGCGGAAATGCGGTCCAGCCGCCTTTTTTTGCCATGATCAAACTCCTCTTTTTAGTGAGCAGTGACAAGTGAGCAGCAGCTGGTTTCGCTAACTGCTCGCTGTTCACTGATTACCGATATTCGCCAGCTAATTTTTCAAACAACAAACGTGCATCGCCTTCGAGATACGGTGCCAAAAGCACCATCACCTGAAACACGCCCTGCCCCATCGCGTTGGCTTCATCGAGCTTCCTCGGGTTCATCACGTACGAGTACGAATGCCAGTAGGTAGCGAGCATGACCAAGTTGGTGGCGACGGCGCGAATCTCGCCGTCCGTGGCCTTCAGCTGGTTGATGGAGCGCATCTCCACCATCAGGCGCTCAGTGTTTTTCTGCGCGTTTTGCAGGATCGTTTTGAAGTGCGTTTCGATGATGCGATTTTTCGACAACAGGTCGTTCAAATCGCGATAGATGAAGCGGTACTTCCAGATTTTTTCGAATAGCAAATGCAGCCAGAACCAGGTGTCTTCGACGTTGGCTGGACGATCCTTTCCCAATGCAAAGAGCTCGTCCCATTCGCGTTCAAACTGGCCGAAAATTTTGGTGACGATCTCGTCTTTGCTGCGGTAGTG
>JAYVPF010000186.1:0-60162 GCA_043757535.1 Burkholderiales bacterium | reverse complement strand
GACGGATCGAAAACGCTCGACGGCGCAGTCGCCTTCCAGCTCTACGACACCTTCGGTTTCCCGCTTGATCTCACCGCTGACGTCTGCCGCGAACGCGGTGTCACCGTGGACGAAGCAGGCTTCGACGCCGCGATGGAAAAGCAGCGCACGACTGCGCGCGCAGCAGGCAAATTCAAGGCAGACACTGTGCTCGCATATTCCGGCGACAAGACAGTTTTCCACGGCTACGACCAGCTTTCGCATGCGGGCAAAGTTGTCGCACTGTACAAAGGCGGGAGCCCAGTGCAAGCGCTCAACGCGGGCGACGACGGCGTTGTGGTGCTCGATCACACGCCGTTTTACGCCGAGAGTGGCGGGCAGGTCGGTGACCGGGGCACCCTACAAACCCTCCCCCCGGGGGGGAGGGTGCCCGACAGGGCGGGAGAGGGTGGCGGCAAAGAACAAGGGGCGGTGGTAACGAACATACCCGCGTTGCCGAGCACAATTTTCACCGTCGCCGACACCCTAAAAGTCATCCCCGACGTGTTCGGCCATCACGGCGCACTCACGAGCGGCAGCCTGAATGTCGGCGACAGCGTCAACGCGCAGGTCGACACCACCGCCCGTGCCCGCACCATCCGCAACCACTCGGTCACGCACATCATGCACAAGGCGCTGCGCGAAGTGCTTGGGCCCCACGTGGCGCAAAAAGGCTCGCTGGTTGACGCCGACAAAACGCGTTTTGACTTCGCGCACAACGCGCCGATGACCGACGCCCAAATCCGCGAAGTCGAAGCCAAAGTCAACGCCGAAATCGTCACCAACACCGCGACGCACGCTGAAGTCATGGGCATCGAAAAAGCCAAGACCAGCGGTGCGACGATGCTGTTCGGCGAGAAGTACGGCGACGAAGTCCGCGTGCTTGAAATCGGCACCAGCAAAGAGTTCTGCGGCGGCACGCACGTGAAGCGCACCGGCGACATCGGTTTCTTCAAGATCATCTCTGAGGGCGGAGTAGCAGCAGGCGTGCGCCGCGTCGAAGCCGTCACCGGTCTCAACGCAATGGCCTTCGTGCAGGCGCTCGACACCCGCATGTCTGATGCCGCAGCCGCGCTGAAAATTCCGGCCAATGAAGTCGTGACAAAAATCGCACAAATTCAGGATCACGTCAAAGCGCTGGAAAAAGAACTCGCGATACTGAAGAGCAAACTCAACGCTGCGGCGGGTGGTGACCTGCTTAGCAAAGTCGTCGAAAAAGACGGCGTGAAATTCCTGAGCGCAGAAATCGAAGGTGCAGATGCGAAAGCGCTGCGTGAAATGGTCGATCAGCTTAAGAACAAATTAGGTTCTGGCGTGGTTCTGCTGGGTAGCAAATCGGCGGATGGCAAAGTTGCATTGTGCTCTGGTGTAACGGCTGACCTCGTTGGCAAATTCAAGGCTGGTGAAATCGTTGGTAAGGCTGCGGCTGTTGTTGGCGGTAAAGGTGGAGGTCGGCCCGATATGGCTATGGCGGGTGGGACGGATGCTTCTAAGTTGAGTGAGGCATTGGCGACGTTGGTTGCATAGGTCTGAAAGGACAATGTGATCAAGTTTGAATGGGATTCGGTGAAGGATGCGGGTAATGTCGCGAAGCACGGGATTTCGTTTGCCGAAGCCACAGAAGTTTTCGGGGATCAACTTGCGAAAACTCATCTCGACCCCGATCATTCGGCGGATGAACGACGCGAACTGATCGTTGGTCACAATCACACGGGCAAGTTTTTACTTGTCAGTTTCACGGAACGATTTGAAGATACGATTCGAATCATCAGCGCCCGCGCGGCAACGCGGAAGGAACGAAAAGACTATGAGCAAACCTAAAACAGCGCCACCAGCAGACGAAATGCGTGCTGAATACTCACTCGACTACTCTAAGGCGAAACCGAATCGGTTCGCGTCGAAACTGGCCGACACGTCGGCAGTGGTTCTGCAACCGGACGTAGCAGCAGTTTTTAAATCGTCTGACGCAGTGAATGCGTTTTTGCGGTCGGCGATTCTCGCGACGTCCAAACCCCGAACGGTGACGCGAGCGAAAGCGACGCGTAAAGCCGCATAAGTTGTACGGTACGGTTCACCGCGCCGTATCATTGGCTGATACCAATTTGGGTGCAATAGGATCGCTACCTACCGTTTACGAACGAAGATAATCTGCTCATGCCAACCATTCTTCGCTTGCTAGGATTTCGTTTTCATTTTTATTCGGACGAAGGCAACGAGCCCGCGCACATCCATGTGACGTAGGTCGAATGAAAGTTAAGTTTTGGCGAGAGCCGGTGGTGATTGCGCGCAATCGGGGTATGACTGCCAAGGACATTCGAATCGTTGAGCGGCTCGTCATTGAGCATCGAGCGTTTCTTCAGGAGCAATATCATGAGTTTCATGGACGTTGAAACCGAGGCGGTGGCGATCCGCACTTGGGCGGCCGGTCGATTGGTGTTCATCGAACTCACCGATGGACGGCAAATCGCATTTCCAGCGGATCGCTTCCGCATCTTGAGCGGTGCGAGCGATGAAGAATTGAAGGCTGTTCAGTTGCGGCTGAACGGCGCTGCGCTGCGCTGGGAAGCGCTTGACGAAGACATTTCCGTTCAGGGCATTGTCTCGGGGCACTTTCAGCTGCCATTGCGCGAAGCCGCGTAAATCGTTGGGTGCGGTTCGCCGCGCTGTTCCAACTGGCTCGGTATCAATTTGTGGTGGGTTGAAAACCCACCCTACGATATTTCACGATTTGAGTGGTGATGCGGTGTAGCGCGCCATGCGCCGACGACAGCGGGCGCTATGCCAATGTCATGGCATACGTTATTCTTCGGTTGGGGGATGTAAACCTTGGCGCTCGGCGTCGGGCGATTGAGGGCTACGTGAAGATTTTGATGATGCAATCGCTGCGTTTGCGGGCGTGGATGTTGGGACTGTTTTGCGCTGCCGTTCTTGCGCTGCCCGGCGTTTCTACGGCGCAAATCGCTAACTGTCCGTTCAACATGACGGGCGCTTCCGGCGCGCCGAAATTCTCGGTGGACGGCATGCTGCTGCTTCGGTACGCGGTGGGCCTGCGGGGCGCGCCGATGATCAACAAGGTTTCGGCGGCGAACCTGACGAGTGTGGAGGCCGTGATCAGTTCCAATCTTTCGCGACTCGATGTGGATGGCGATGGCGTGTTCAACGCGACGGATGCGTTGATCATCGCTCGCTACTTGTCCGGGTTCACGTCGAGCGCCTGGCTGAGCGGGATTGTGTTCGCGCCGAATGCGCTGCGGAAAACTGCTGCAGCCATTGAAGCGTTCATGAACGCCGGTTGTCCTGCACCCACGCTGGGTAGCTTCTTGGCGAAAGACGCAGCGCGCCTGTTGCAGCAGGGCACCTGGGGCGCATCGCTCACCGAGATTAATCGCGTGCAGGGCATCGGCACCAACGCGTGGCTCAACGAGCAGTTCAGCGCGCCTGCCGCCTCATACACGACCTACGCAGCAGGCCTGATCGCCGCGAACAAGAGCGGCGCGAACGGCTGCACCGACAGCAACGGCTGTCCGTGGGCGGTGAACGTGCCGGCGTTTTACAAGCAGGCGTTTGAGGGCAACGATCAACTGCGCCAGCGCATGGTCAATGCGCTGATGCAGATTCTGGTGGTGTCCATTGGCAACAACCGCCTGCTCGACGCGGGTACCGGCGTGCCGAACTACATGGACATGCTCGGCGTGCATGCCTTCGGCAATTTCCGTACGCTGTTGCGTGACGTAACGCTGCACCCGGCGATGGGTGTTTATCTCGATATGTTGGGCAGTGCGCAGGAGAGTCCGAACGAAAATTATGCGCGTGAGTTGTTGCAGCTATTCTCGGTTGGCACCGTGATGTTGAACGACGATGGCACGCCGAAATGGGACACCACGGGCAATATGATTCCGACCTACACGGAGGAGGTAGTGCAGGGCTTCGCTAAAGCGTTTACGGGTTGGCATTTTCATGATCAGCCGGAGGCAACGGAGCCGTGGCGTTTTTACTGGCCGATTGAGGACTGGACCCAACCAATGAAGCCCTGGGCCGGACGACGGTGTCCGCAGGACGGGCATTGGCCCGCGGGCACGGCAACGTGGTGCGCGGCGTCTGATCCGTTGCGCTCGTATCCGCCGCCGCATCACACGGGCGCGAAAACGCTGCTGCAGTACAGTGGCGCGCCGTACGCAGCGCTGCCCGCCAATCAAAGCGCACAGCTCGATATCGAAAACGCGATTGACAACATTTTCAATCACCCGAATGTCGGCCCGTTCATCGGCAAGCAGCTCATCATGCGGCTCGTAACGAGCAACCCGAGTAGCGCGTATGTAGGCCGCGTGACCGCCGCGTTCAACAATAACGGCACAGGCATGCGCGGCGACATGAAGGCGGTAATCCGGGCGATACTTACCGACGTTGAGGCGCGCGACAACTACGTTGCGGGCAGTAATATTTACGGAAAATTGCGTGAGCCTGTCATCAAATTTATCCAACTGCACCGGGCGTTCGGCGCGGTGGCTAGTGGCGGCTACTACGAGGTGTGGAACACGAGCGATTCCGACACACTGGGTCAGTCTGCGTTGCAGGCACCGTCGGTATTTAACTACTACTCGCCGGACTTTGAACCTGCGGGCGCGATGGCGTCGGCCTATCTTTTGGGGCCTGAATTTGAGATCACGTCGACGTCGACGGTCGCTGGTTTCGCTGACTTTGCGAAGTGGGGCGTGGTCGGTGGATTCCGTTCGTACGACGGCGATCCGAAGTGGATCAAACCAAACTACGACCGCTATTTGCAGGGCGCCGCAGGCGTAGCGGTTGCCGACAATCCGCAGGCGTTGGTGGACGAACTGGACCTGTTGCTGACGGCGAACAATCTGAAGGCGACGTTCAAGGCGAATCTGGTTTCGATGGCCACGAACATCGTGCGCACACTGCCTCCGGCTTACACCGCGATTGATTACCCCGCGCAGCGCAATGATCGCTTCCGAGCGGTTATGTGGCAGATCATCAACTCGGCCGATTACGCCATTCAGCGCTAGGAGCCAAGCAGGATGAATCGTCGCCACTTTATCCAGTCCGCTGCCAGTCTCGCCGCAACGCCGCTGCTGCCTCCGTTTTCAATTTCCTCCGCCGACGCGGCCGACACGTCGGGCTACAAGGCGCTCGTGTGCGTCTTCCTGTTCGGCGGTAATGACAGCCAGAACATGATTGTGCCGATCACCGGCGCGGAGTACAACGCCTATTCTTCGGCGCGCGGCGGGCTGGCCGAAGCGAACGGGCTTGCGCTTCCGCTCGGCTCGTTGCTGCCGATTTCGCCAACGGGTTTGGCTGCGAATAGTTTCGGCTTGCATCCCGCGATGACCAACCTCGCCACCCTGTTTAACGCGGACAAAAAACTCGCGGTTGTGCCCAATGCCGGGCCGCTCCTGGCACCGACCACGCTCGCCCAATACCAGGCCCGTAGCGTGCCACTGCCGCCGCAGCTTTTCTCGCATTCCGACATGCAGATGCACTGGCAGACGATGCGCCCGGACGTGCCGGCCGACACTGGCTGGGGTGGGCGCATGGCGGACGTGTTCCGCAGTGCATCGTCCGGCTTGCTGCCCGTGTCCACGGGTTTGGGCGGCGGCAATATTTTCATGAAGAGCGACATCGTCACCTCGTACACAGTCAAGCCCGTGCAGTATGCAAGCGGCGTGATCGATCCCTCCTCACGCATTGCCAACACCGCGATGGCTGACATTTCATGGAACTGGACGGGCAGCGGCGTCAATCGCTATCCGCAGGACGTGTTCGTCAATAACAACAACGAAATGCGCGGCAATCTGCTGGAGCAGCAATACGCGAATGTGAATAAAGCCTCGCTAGATGTCGGCGCATTTGTCACGAACGCGATGTACAACACGTCGGGCACGACGTACACGCTGAAGAACGCCGTGCCCGGCACCTGGCCGACGACCAATCGTCTCGCTGCGCAATTGCTTTCGGTCGCCGCGATGATCGCTGCAAGGCAGGCACTCGGCGTCACGCGGCAGATTTTCTTCGTGTCGCTCGGTGGCTTTGACAACCATGGCGATCAGTTCGGTCGTGACGCCGTGAGTGGCAACAAGACGTTGCTCTCGGGCAAACATTTCGATTTGCTGAGTCAACTCGACGGCGCGCTCAACGCGTTCTATCGCGCGACGTCGTCGATGGGTGTTGCGAGCAATGTCACAACAATGACGATGAGCGATTTCGGTCGCACCCTGCGCTCTAACGGGCAGGGTTCTGATCACGGCTGGGGCGGGCATCATCTGGTGCTGGGTGGCGCGGTGAACGGCGGGCGCTTTGCTGGCACATTTCCGACGGTGGCATTGAACACAGCGACTGATGTTGGTGAAGGACGCTTGCTGCCTGCGGTCGCATCGGAGGCTTACGCTGCGACGCTAGCAAGCTGGCTTGGCGCGTCGCCGAGTGAGTTGGCGACGATCTTCCCGAACCTTTCACGGTTTAGTACGCAGAGTGTGAATTTGATGGTGCCGTGATCCAGTAGGGCGGGCGCTGCCCGCCGCCTTTCGCGCTTCGCGGACGGGCACGACGGCTGGCAGTGCCTGCCCTACCGGTGCACGCCCGACGGATTCTGTGCGCGGGAACTGCTCGTTTGCTGCTGAGTCAGACGATGACTCGGGTTCCCTCGCGCTTAATACCCCCTAAAATTACGGCATGAAAAAATTAACTCTACTTCTCGTTGCAACGTTCGCAGCGGCATCCTTCGCCGAGGACGCCAAAATCGGCGCGATCAGCATCGATCATCCTTGGGCGCGCGCGACGCCCAGTGCGGTGAAAAATTCGGCGGCGTTCATGTCGTTTAGCAATAAAGGCGCGGCGGACAAATTGATCAGCGTGTCGGGCGGTGTCGCCAAAGAAATCCAGATCCACAGCATGATCACCGAGGCTGGTGTGATGAAGATGCGCGAGATCAAGGGGCTCGATATTCCCGCCAACGGCAAAGCTGAATTGACGCCCGGCGGCTACCACATCATGCTGATCGGCATCGCGGACGGCTTGAAGGAAGGTACCAAATTTCCACTCACGCTCAAGTTTGAAAAAGCTGGCGAGATCACCGTGCAGGTGACGGCCGAGAAGCCGGGCGCGCATGATCACAGTGAACATAAGCACTAGTTTGTACGATTCTCTATTGCCGTCATCCTCGCTACAGCGGGGATCCAGTACCCCTCTCGCTTTGCACCCATGATTCGCACCGCCAACTCTCTGGATTCCCGCTTGCGCGAGAATGACGTCATGGGTTTGCCGGCGCGCTCTGGCCAGTGGACGTGGCTCGTGGCCGTGAGTTCCGCTTTAGCGCTTGCTGCCTGCAGCAACGACAAATCCGTTGTCAAATTCGCTGCTACCGACATCACTGGCGCGGCGTTTGGCAAGACGCTCGCGCTCAGCGATTCCGCGACGAAAGAGCCGCGCACGCTGGAGAGTTTCAAAGGCAAGGCAACCGTATTTTTCTTCGGCTACATGTTCTGCCCGGACTATTGCCCGACGACGATGACGACGCTAAACGATGCGCTTGGCAAGATGAAACCAGAGGACGCCGCGAAGGTGCAGGTGGTATTCGTTACCGTCGATCCAGCGCGCGACAAGCCGAAAGTTTTGACCGACTACGTGAAGGCGTTCAACCCGAATTTTGCCGCGCTTTACGGCACCGATGAGCAAACGGCGGCGGTCGCCAAAGAGTTCAAGATCATCTACCAAAAATCGCAGGTGAAAAGCGAATTCACCTACCTGGTCGATCACTCAACGCAGATGTACGCGTTTGACCCGCAAGGCCGCATTCGCCTGATGATCCGGCACGAGGCGGGTGCGGACGCGATTGCCAAAGACTTGTCGAAGTTGGTGAACGGTTAGTGAGTAGCAACTTTTCGCTGGAAGCACCTTTTTATCGGGGCTAGTGCGGTATTTTGGCGTTTGTCGATATTGGAAAATATGGGCCGCAAGCCCCTATGCAAAGGTCATTTCACGACAAAGCTGATTGATTACAATTGTTGTCGCAGGGCGTGCACCAAAGTGCCCGCCGTCGGCTCGTACGGTCACTGCATGGATAGCTGCGACAACGGTGCGCATTCTGATGCACACCCTACCGTGAAGCGTCCAAATTCAGCTCCAGATCACTGATCGCATCGAGATCGACGCGCCCTGAAAATCGGCGTTGAAGAAACGCGGCGCTGCTTTCGACGGCGCAGCGCTCGCGGCGCCGGCGGCATGCAATAGCGGCAGGTAATGCTCAAACGTCGGGTGCGCCATCTGTGCGACCTGCCCGAGTTTCTGAAAGTCCGGCAACGCAGTTAAACGGCCCTGTGCGACGTGATTGGCGATCACTGCGTCAAACTCCCTCGCCCAGTCATAAGGCTGCCCTGCAGGCCCATTCAAGCGCATGGCGCGCAGGTTATGCACGACGTTTCCGCTGCCGACGATCAAAACGCCCAGTTCGCGCAATTTCGCCAGCTCGCGACCGAGCGCAAAGTGCTCCGCCGGCGGACGGTCGTAATCCATGCTGAGCTGTACCACCGGAATAGCCGCATTCGGAAACATGGGTTTCAACACCGACCAGGCGCCATGATCGAGCCCCCATTCGTGGGTGTCGAGGCCAATGGTTGGCGTAGCAATCGATTGCGAAATTTCCTGTACGGTGGCGGCGGCACCCGGTGCCGGATACTGCTGATCAAACAGCGCTTGCGGGAACCCCCCGAAGTCGTGAATGGTCTTAGGCTTGTCCATCGCGGTGAAGCGCCAGCCGCGCGTGAGCCAGTGGGCGGAGATGCAGAGGATCAGTTGCGGCGGCGGATATGTCGCACCCGGATGTGAACCGAATTCCGCGCCCAGGGCTTGCCAGCTTCGGCGATACGCGTTGTCCTCAATCGCGTTCATCGGGCTGCCGTGACCGACAAACAGCACTGGCATGCGCGGCGATTTTTTCAGCGCACTCATGGCGACTGCAGTGGCGGCGGACGAGGCGATGGGGGTCATGACAATAATGCCGTTGAAGAAGGTGCTGGTGATGGCTTTAAGCAGAGTTCTGCGCGGCATGATGACCCGAAAAAATAGTCCGCCAATGTAATGATCTGGAGCGAATTGTGACAAATGCAAGCCCCGTGCTTGAACTTCGCGTGAACTTTGACCGCCCTTTGCAAAGCTTTGCAAACCCTTTGCAAAGCTTTGCAAACCCTTGCAGTCCCGCGCGCTGCATGTTCCCACTGGCTTAGCGCCAAGACACGACGCTTGCCTGCATGCGGGGAGGGCGCGTGCGTAATGACGATGAGCAGGCACTACGGTCTGCGAAAATAGCGGCAGTGAAATATTCTTCCCACCGTAAAGATTTGACATCAAGGCGTGGCACGGCGATCCCGTGCCGCTTCGCCGCATCAATCGAATGGAGCACCCTTTGACGAAGTCCATCCCCGAAACCCGAATCGGCGCAAAGCTCGCCAGCGCTCACGCCAGTGCCAAGGTGCGCCCTGATCGCAAGCAAAATATTCTCGACGCTTCGCAGCGCCTGTTCGCGCGCTTTGGCTACCACGCCGTCACCATTCGCCAGATCGCGCACGAAGCAGAAGTGCCGCTCGCGCTGGTGGGTTACTACTTCGGCCAGAAGCAGGAACTGTACGACGCCATTTTTGGTCACCTCAGTGGCACCATTGATCAGCGTCACGCCAGCCTGCGCGCTGCCGTGGCCAGACAAACCGGCGATGCGCTGGCCAACATCGTCGACGCCTTGATCACGCCGGTCAGTCAGTCGCGCGATACGCCCGAGGGCCAGTCGTACGCGCTCTTCGTTGCGCGCGGCCTGACCCAGCAAAGCATTGAGGAAGACAAGTCGATTCGCGAATACTTCGACCCGCTCGCTGCGGAATTTATCGAGGCGATGCAGGGCGCGCTGACTGAGGATTTTCCCGCTTTGACGCAAGCGCAGGTGGCCTGGTGTTTTCAGTTTTCGCTCGGTGCGCTGCTGCACTACCTGAGCGATCAGCGGGTCGGTCGCCTGTCGAAAGGCGTGAACGTTGCCGCTGATCCTGCCGTCGCGCCGCAGTTGCACGCGTTTATTGTCAGCGGCATTCGTAGTGCGGCGCAATCATTTGTTGCGCGAACCGATGCCGCGCACCACGCACGTCACCCCAACGGCACAGTGCGCACGCGAAACTTGCAGAGCGCCGAATAGCGCCGAATAGCGCCGAATAGCGCGGCTAATTTTTCCAGAGCCCGGTGTCTTTAGCGCAACCGCGAATCGTCGGGATGTACTCGGTCACGAAGCGCAACGTCTCCGGATTAAGCCCAATCTCTTTCACGTTGTCGATGTCGGTATCGAGTTTCGCGATATCGAGTTTCTCGGTGAAGCAGGTGCAAAATTTTTGCGGCGCATTTGACTCCGCGATGACCGGCGACACCGCGTTCAACATCGTCACCACACGCTCCTGACATTTACGATCCAGGAGCGCGCGCTTCTGATCCTGCATGATCGACGCGCAACCGTTGAGCGCAAACACACTGAACAACGCCAACGTCGCAAGCAAAGCTTTCTCTGGGGTACAAAGTCGGGACATCGTGTCTCCTTGAGTGTGAACTGGGTGAAATTACGAAAAGCTTATCGCAATTCGTATTTTGCGTGCTTCGGGTACGATTCACGCATTGTCTTTTGACGCTACGGCGCTGAGCGCTATAGTTCGTAACTCCCATGGCCCGCTTCCTCATCCTCTTCCTCGTGATCCAGGGCGTGCTCTTCGGCGCGCAGCTCACGCCGTGGGGGCAGGACTATTTCGTCGAGCCATGGACCAACGGGCTCGCGCATTTTTGCGCGCAACTGGTCGCCCTGGTTGACCCGAGCGCGGTCGCAACCGGCAAAGTGCTGCGCAGCGCCACCAATGGCTTTGCCGTGAGCATCGAAGCAGGCTGCAACGGTATTGAAGCGACGCTCGTTTTGATCGCCGCCATCCTCGCATTCCCGTCGACGTGGAAGCAAAAACTGTGGGGCCTCGGCCTCGGTTTTCTCGCGGTGCAGGGCCTGAATGTGGTGCGCATTATCAGTTTGTTCTACCTCGGGCAATGGAACATAACCGCGTTCGAATGGGCGCATCTCTACATCTGGCAGGCGCTCATCATGTTAGACGTGCTGATCGTGTGGCTGATCTGGGTGCGACGGATTAATCGCGACGCCACGCGTCGACTGCCGCCGTCGGATGACGCCGCGACACCGGGCGCAGGCGCAGGCGCACCGACTCCCGTTGCACCGGCAACGGCGGTAGCTGCGTAGGCCTTTCCGAACCGCCGTGCCCACCACGATCGGTCGCTTCTTCCTGCGCATCCTCTTATGGGTGCCGCCAGTGTTCATGGCGTGGTACGTGCTCGTGCCGCTATTGCACTGGCCGATTCGCTGGTTTCTGTCGGGTATGGCTTTGCTCGGCGTGCCGGAATTTGTGACCTCGGTTCAGCAAACGTTGCACGGCTTTGAGTTTTTGACCAATCTCTCACCCGGTAGCGTATCGGGCCAAACTTTTCGCCCGGGTGCCACCATCAGTGCGGAGGTTGATGCGCGGCTGTACAGCTACGGCGCAGCGCTTATGGCCGCGCTCACGCTAGCCGCGTGGCATCCAAAGCGCTGGCGCAATCTCTGGTACGGCTGGCTCGCGTTGCTGCCACTACAGATGCTCGCTGTGTTCGCCGCTGGCATGAAGCAAATCCTCTTAAGCAGCGGCCCCGGCGTGGTCGAGCAAGCGGGCTGGTCGCCGTGGCAGTTGGAGGTCATCGCCTACCTCTACCAATTCTCCACGCTGATCATGCCGCCGGTTACCGCGCTCGCCGTCTGGATTGTTCTGCACCGCGCGTTCGTAGAAAAATTCATCGGCGCTGACATGATCGCGTTGCTGCGGGTCGATAAGAGCGCTAAGGTCGAAAAACAGGAGTTGCGCGCCGCGCCAATGCCAAAACGACCGTAGCGTTGTGCGTCAACCGGTAATCCGTAGTTGCGTAGGGCGGGCACTGCCCGCCTCGTGAGCATCCGGCCGTAGCCGCCAATACCCATCGCATGCGGTTCGAGTGCGACACATTCTGTCGCAGCCTCCGCTAACCTAGCGAGATGGCTAAACATCTCTCCAAATCCAAACTCGTTGCTTTTCGCATCTGCCCGAAGCGGCTGTGGCTTGAAGTCAATATGCCCTCGATGCGCGAAAACAGCGCCGCCGTCGAGCGAAGTTTCACCAGCGGCCATGAGGTCGGTGAATTGGCACAACGGCGCTACGACCCAAAAGGCAAAGCTGAGCTGATAGACATCGAAGCGCTCGGTTTCGCCGCCGCATTCCAGCGCAGCAAAGCACTCCTGTCTGCGCCAAAGCCAGCGACGATTTTCGAAGCCGGATTTCGCGCTGGCGGAGCACTCGCCTTCGCTGACATCATGATGCCCGCAAAATCGCGCGGTGGCGCAACCGCATGGCAAATGATCGAGGTTAAATCCTCAACCGAGAAGAAGCCGTATCACGAGGACGACGTCGCTATTCAGGCCTACGCTGCACTGCAGTCTGGCCTTTCTCTCGCATCCATCAAACTGGCACACCTCGACAAGACGTGGACTTATATGGGCGACAGCAACTACGACGGTCTGTTCACCGAAGTTGACTTGACGGACGCAGCGCTCGCTCGGCAAGACCAAGTCGCCCATTGGGTGACAGACGCGCACGCATTCGCAGCCCTTGCGCGCGAGCCGAAACACCCGATGGGCACGCATTGCACCGAGCCGTTTGAATGCGGCTACATCGGGCATTGTCAATCGCTCGTGCCGGCAAAAGCGGGCGCGAAATTCCCCGTGACGTGGTTGCCTAACGTACGAACCACCGCTCTCAAAACCCGTATCGCAACCCTCTCAGAAAAAGCCCGCGAACCCGATATGCGAAACGTGGACGACGAGTTGCTTAACGACGAACAACAGCGCGTGAAGACCGTCACGATATCTGGTGAAACGCACTTTGATTTAGCCGCAAGTCGCAAGGCGTTGAAGGCCGCAGGCACCACCCCGATGTTTCTCGATTTCGAAACCGTCCGCTTCGCCGTTCCACGTTGGGTTGGGACGCATCCCAATCAGCAACACGTTCCTTTTCAATTCGCAGCAAACGCAATCGACAAGACAGGAAAACTGATTGCTTTCGAGTTTCTCGACGTGTCGGGCGACGATCCAAGACCCGCGATGGCGCGAGCGCTGGCGAAAGCATTCGGTGGAGGCCGCGCCGCTGCTCCCGTGTTCGCGTACAACATGTCGTTCGAGCACGCCTGCCTTAAGCATCTCGCCGTCGCCGTGCCGCGCCAAAGTGCTGCCATGCTGAGCATCGCCGACCGCCTTGTTGACCTGCATCCCATCACCAAAGCCCACTACTACCACCGCGACCAGCAAGGCAGCTGGAGCATCAAAAGCGTGCTGCCCACCATCGCGCCCGAGCTGGATTACGCGGCGCTCGACGGCGTTCAACACGGCACACAAGCCCAAGAGAAATACCTCGAAGCCATTCACCCCAAAACCACGCCTACGCGAAAAGCGGAAATCGAATTGCAACTCAGGGCCTATTGCGGCCTCGATAGTTATGCGATGGTTGTGCTGTGGGCCAAGTTGGCGGGCCGCAAAGTGCCGACTGCCTAATCGCTACAGAGATCAAAAAAAATGCCGCAACGCTCGCCCGGACTAGAAACGCTTCAGCTCGCGCTTCAACTGCTCAAACATATTCCGCGCAACAAATTCGTCAGCACACGCGACATGCTGGATCGCCTCGACGCGCATGGCATTAAGCGCGATTTGCGCACCGTGCAGCGGCAACTCGACATGCTCTCCGAAGCGTTTGACATCGAGCGTGATACGCGCAGCAAACCGTACGGCTACAAGTGGAAACTGCAAGCCAAACCGCTGTCGTTGCCGGGGCTCTCTGCAACCGAATCGCTGGTGCTCGCGATGGGGCAAGCTCACCTGTCGAATCTAATGCCTGCACGCGTTCGCAAAGAGATGACCGCATTCTTCGAGCAAGCCGACAATAACCTTCGCAATCTGGACACGTCTGGAAAAACGCCGAAATTGCAGAAGGAGCGCGCATGGTTAAAAAAGATTCGCGTCGTTCCCGTGACACAACCGCTGCTCCCGCCCACCATCCAACCCAGCGTATTCGAAGCCGTCAGCGATGCGCTCTTTCACGATCACTGGTTAACGGTCAAATACACCAATGCAACAGGGAAACAGCAAGACGCAAACGTGATGCCACTCGGCCTCGCGCAACAGGGGGTGCGACTGTTTCTGGTCTGTCGATTTGAAGGATTCCACGGCCTGCACAGCGAGCGCACATTAGCGCTGCACCGCATGCAATCCGCGAACGATACCCACCGACCGTTTGAGCGCCCAACCGATTTTGATCTCGAACGCTACGACAACGAAGGACGATTCGGCTTCGGCGAAGGCAAACTGATCAACCTGAAAATCGCCGTATCCGACTTTCATCGCCTGATCCTCGAAGAGACACCGCTGTCAATAGATCAAACGATCAAGCAGGTGCGCGGAAGAAGTGTCGTGACCGCAACAGTTGTGAAGTCGCAGCAACTGGTTTGGTGGTTGCGAGGGTTGGGGGATGGCGCGAGGGTGTTGGCTCCGCAAGCACTGCTTCAATGAGCTGCGGAGCCAACCGGTTCACATCCCAAACTGCCGTCATCCTCGCGAAAGCGGGGATCCAGCTCGTGCAATACACGCGAAGCGTCACTTCAAGTTTTTTGCGCCGCGAATGGCCGATCACTTGCAACCGCAAAGCGGCTAAGCAAGGTCAGGATAGTTCCATAAATATCATCAGATGATACAATCAAAAATGATTGATGATCCCGGTCTGGACACCCTGCTTGACCTGTCTGATTCAATCATTGACCAAGGCAACGGCTACTGGATAAAAATTGAAGCTTGGCGCGTTGAGCGCACCAAAGATGTCCCGCACGGCATTCGCTACAGCCTGACGCTACACGAGCCGTACGGAAAACGAATCCTTGGCTATGACAACGCGCACGCCGTGAAGCCACCGAAGAAATTCAAGTTTGCAGGGCGTCGAATGGCGCTCGATCACAAACACCGCCATATCTCGGACAAGGGCGTGCCGTATGAATTCGAGAACGCGTTTCAATTGCTGGAAGATTTCTTCAATGATGTTGACCGCACGCTACTGGAGTTGATGTAACTATGAAAGCTATCAAGATCGGCATCATGCCGCAGCCGCAAATCCGCGCACGCGTACTCGCCATCGCGCGCGGCGAACTCAAGCCGCGCCCGAGCGATCCAAAAGTATGGTTCACGTCCATGAAGTCGCTAGCGGAGGTCCTGAGCGACGACAACCGGGCCTTGCTAAAAGTCATACGCGACACACGACCCGAATCGGTCTCATCGTTGGCTGCTGCCACCGGGCGCACGCCCGGCAACTTGTCACGAACGCTAAAGACGATGTCGAACTATGGCATCGTTGAAATGCGCCGAGAAAACCGACTAGTTCGACCTATCGCCAACGCGACTGAGTTTCAGATTGTGGCGGCGTGATTGTTCTCGCTGCTTGCTAGCGGCGATAAAATCTACAATGTATATCCAATAAGAGGTTCGCTCCATGTCAGCAGTCATCTCCCGTTGGGGTAACAGCCTAGCTGTCCGCATCCCCGTCACTGTCGCCGAAAAAGCAAAAATCTTTGAAGGTGATGCGGTAGAAGTGAGCGTTTCGCGTCAGGGTCGGCTCATCATCGAAAGCGTCCGCAAAGAAATCGATTTCGGCGCACTCTACGACCAAATTACGCCAGCCAATCGCTTTGACGAAGTCCGCGCTGGCAGCGCTCGCGGCAGCGAGATCGTCGAATGGTGAGCGCTAGGTACGTGCCCCATCGCGGTGACGTAGTCTGGATAGATTTCGACCCGCAGGCCGGTCACGAACAAGCCGGACGCAGACCCGCACTCATCCTCTCCGACAAAAAATACAACGCACGATCATCGCTCGTCGTGCTCTGCCCCATCACCTCGCAACTCAAGCCCTACCCGTTCGTTGTCGCGCTTCCGCCCACGCTTTTACCGAAGGCCAGCTACGTCCTCGCCGATCAGGTGAAAAGCCTCGACTGGCGGCAACGCAACGCCTCTTTCATCATCAAAGCGCCGACCAATGCTGTCGATGAAGTGACGCTTTTTGCAGTGGGGATTGCGCAGGGACGGAATTGATTTGCCATGGTGACCGCACGCTACTGGAGTTGATGTAACTATGAAAGCTATCAAGATCGGCATCATGCCGCAGCCGCAAATCCGCGCACGCGTACTCGCCATCGCACGCGGCGAACTCAATCCGCGCCCGAGCGATCCAAAAGTATGGTTCACGTCCATGAAGTCGTTGGCGGAAGTGTTGAGCGACGACAACCGAGCCTTGCTCGAAGTCATTCGCGACCCGCGACCCGAATCGGTCTCATCGTTAGCCGCGGCCACCGGGCGCAGGCCCGGTAACTTTTTGCGCATGTCAAAGACCATGTCACATTTCGGAATCGTTGAAATGTGTCGAGCAACCCGACTGGTTCGACCTATCGCCAACGCGACAGAGTTTCAGATTGTGGCTGCGTGATCCCGTGTTGCACTGCGCAGGTCGTTAATCAATCGAATTGCCTTCACATGCAAGCGATGGTTAAGTTCGAAGCTGCTGACGATGTATCGCAAGGTAGCCAATCATTTCCTTTGTAGGAGTAACTCGAAGTTTTTTCCACATCCCTAGACCGAACGCATCGCGTTCGACGGAACCAAGCCGACTGGAAATAATTAGCGCACCGTTATCCTTGAACGCGATTAAATTGCGATCAAATAGTCGGTCAAGGTTTGCGACCAATAGCAGTCCGTTGTTGACATCGAGCCGTTGTTTTTCCGAGCTTCTCCCCCAAGGCAAGATGTGTGAAGCGACCAGCGTGTCCAAGACGGTAATACCGGTCACCGCGCAGCTGTAATTCCACTTTGTCGCCAGTTTCTGTCGAAATTTTTGCTGACCTACTCTTTGCGCCACCCAAGCGGCGCGCGTCGTTCCTTCGGTTGAATCCTCGATGACCTGAGGTTCTGCGCGACCGCAATCTATCAGCGTCGCATTGGTCGCGGAATCAGACTAAGAGTTCTATGCCGAATCCACGGACTTTATGAAAGTGCAATGCAGCGAATTCGTTGTGGATAACGTGTTGCCGCTATTGCAGGGCGGTGATCTAGTCGCATCGTTGGATGACGTGCGCTTAAAGCTGGTCGACAGGTTCGCTGAGCTGCCGATGCCGGCAGCGATTATCTTCAACTTCGATGGCTATTTTGAGCTGCCGCTCAATCTGCTTTGCATCGGCGCAAAGGAAATAAGTCGCTACCACATCGCCGAACTCACGGTCCTCGACGGTGAGCTTGTAAAGTCGGACAGTTTCGACGGCGCGCTGAACGATTACTTCACCGACGTTGATCCGTGGCGTCACTATGCGTTCGTGGATGTGAGGGCGTTGAGGTTTGCGCGGTCTGTTTAGCGTTTCTATTCAGCTAGCGCTGGTCGTGGACGTCGTTATTCGTGTTTTGGTTCGAGCAGGCGCTGAAGACGACCTACTGAGGGGTTCCGGTCACGAGCTAGCCAGCCTCGTGAAGGGTGAGGGAACCGTCCGCAAGTAGCAGATTCGCGCCCACCAGCGCTGTATTTCCATTCGAAAATATCGCATTTTTCCGAGGCAACGTAACTACCCTCATCATCTGGGATTTGCTTCCACGAAGCGATGGAGAAGAAGGCAATATGCGTTGGTTTCAGTATTTCAACACGGCTACGGAACGGCTCAAGTGACTCACGAAACGCTGCGTCGGTAGGTCTGGTCTTGGCAACTTCACATATCGCGACGACAAAGTTAACGAAGGCTACTCGATGCCAGACTTCGCTTGGACTTGAGGAACTCGATAGACCAAGTGCAGTCCCCGAGCGAAGCAGTTCTGTGATGGGGCGAAAGAAATTATTTTGGTCGGGGGTTATCGCGTAGCCATTCACCACATCACATGTGATGTTTTCAGGGGGCAGGTCTTCGCCTGCGTAGTGTGATTCACCGACTACCAACAGACGAACGCTGTTTATTGAGTAGGTATCGCCTACCCACGGTGGGGGAACAATCATGATGGAACTCTCCAGAAAGTGCGATGTCGATGGGAAAAAAATCAGCTTAAATGTGCGCCAATGCGTCAAATCTGACATGTTGCTCAGCGCTGGCCGATCTCGCATGTGTGTATGACCCACACTACCTCGCTCTTTGCTTTCGAGGCTTTAATGTATAGCTTCACGAGACCCAGTTGGCGGTAAACCGGCTTCCTCGGGGAAGGGCTGAGTGCTGTGCTCGCGAGGATGACGGCGGCAGTAAGTTTGTAGCGGGAAAGGAGTCAAGCAACAAACCCAATAACTCGCCCACGCCTCGGCTCACGCAACAATAGCTCCGCCTCAAGTTGTTCGATCATTTTTGCTGTGGAAATTGGGCCATTCGATAGTTTTTGTTGTCGCGCCATCACCGCAAAGTCGCCTGCGGTTAGTCCATCCATTCGATCAAGCTTCGCAAGAGCCAATTCATCGACGTCTTCCGAGATCAAGCTTCGCAACATTCGGTGCCTTTGCTCGCGTGTCAGCGACAGAAATTCGAGCTTGTAGGCAAACCGTCGTAGCGCAGCCTTGTCGAGCGTATCGATCAGGTTGGTGGCGGCAATGAAGATACCCTCAAAGCGCTCCATGCCTTGCAGCAGCTCGTTAACTTGGCTGCGCTCCCACGAGTGCTCGGCGCGGGTACGGTCGAACAGGAATGAGTCGGCTTCATCGAGTAGCAGTACCGCGTTTTCTGACTGCGCTTCGGCGAACATGGCGCGCAGGTTTTTCTCAGTTCCGCCCAGCCATTTGCTTTGCAGATCGGAGGCGCGGCGATAGATCAGTGGCTTATCCAGTCGTTCGGCGATGTGTTCGGCAAAGCTGGTTTTTCCGGTGCCGGGAACCCCGTAGAGACACAGACTGACGGCCCGGTTGCGTTGCATGTTTTCGAGCAAGGTGTCCGGCGTGATGCCGTTCCCGATGTTGATCAGCGTTGGTTCGTAGCGCGTGGGCATAAGGCGACTGTCGACTCGGTCCTTTAGCCCTGCCGCCGCTAGCCCAGCACGCAGGCTCCGCTCGGCGAGTTGCTGCTGTTGGGTAATGCTGTTTTCAGTTGACTTTGCTGTGGTTTCGCACTCGCTTGAGGCTGCACCGGCAAGTAACGCGAACCTGAGGGCGCTGCCAATAGCGGCGGGGCTGGCGTCCGAGTACGCAGCGAGCGATTCGCCGACGGTGCTGTCAAGCCCTAGCGCGTGTGCATGCCGATGTGCGATGCGCAACCGAACACGCTGGCTCGGGCGACGCATTTCAAGGTGGTAGGTGAAGCGTCGCAGGAACGCGGGATCAACATGGTCAATCGTGTTGCTGATCCAGATGATGGGAACCGGCGTTTCCTCGAGTAGTTGGTTGATCCATGCTTTGCGCGATCCTGCGTGACCCGTCTTTTCGCCGGGTGAAACCATAAAACTAAACCATGCGGCGGGAACCGGAAACGCGTCTTCGGCTTCGTCAAACATCAAAAGCGCGTCAAAGCTGCCTCGCATGAGGCGCTGAGAACTGCGCACGAGTCCGAGGCGATCATTGATGGGCTCGGTTGATCCGCCTTCCGCATCGGGGTCGATGGTTGGAACCTCGAACGATCGCAAACCTGCGGCGGCGGCAAGCCAGCGGGCGAACTCGGTCTTGCCGGTGCCGGGCGGGCCGTAGATCAGCAGGTTGATGCCTTTTTCTTGCTGGCTGGCGCTCTTCCGCAATAGCTTCGCAAGGGGCGCTGATTCTGCTAGCAGGTGGCTGAAGTCTTCGTCATCCAGCGTGGACGGTTGGCCACGGTTAAAAAGCAAGTCGGTGAGTTTTGTGGCGTCAAAATCGTTGTTGTCCAGCGCGGCGATCAGCTTCGGGTGGAGCTGCGGTGGGTCGCTAAACGATTGTGTGTGCGTGCGTCCCCGTTGCGTCAGATAGAGGCCTGAGGTTGCTAGCGCTCCTGCCGGTCGAAAGCAGGTTCGTAGGCGCGGGCGATCAATACCGATCACGCGGCTGTACGCAAGCGCTGCGTCGCGCCCGACGTCGGGAAGTTGATCCAACCATTCGCACAAACTCATGTACTCGGCGCTGTGCAGTGCGAGCGCTGCGCACGCCAAGTCGTCGCTGCTCCAGTCGAATGTTTTGCCGACTGCGCGTAGGCGCTCGATCTTCGTTTGATCTAGCGTGTTTTGAGTTTGCTGGCAGGTGGCCAGTGATAGGATTAACGTGTTTCTCAGCCAGTCGCGACGCTTGTCGTAGAGCATTTGAAGTGCTGTGTGGAAGGGGCGGTTCCGCTCGGACAGGAATTTATCAACCGGGTGAACGGGCGGCGGGTACTGAGTGAGACTTTGGTCTTCGCCGCGACGTGACAACCAGTGCGGGGAGATGCCATCGTCCTCGTCCTCCGACTTTGGGAAGCAGGCAGAGACAGTGCGTATCGCATCGGCGGGCCATACGATTTGACCTATCAAATGGTTGTAGATTTCCAAATTCAGTGCTTCGGCCTTGACGTTGGCGGTGGCGAGATAAAAGCGAATCAGGTACGGCGCAAGGGTTGCACTTTCAACGCTAACTTCCTGCGATGGCTCGGCTTGTTTGCGCGTGACGCGTGTACGGGGTCTTTCGCTCATGCTCGGTCTCCTGGTTTGCGATTCAACAGGAGAGAGTTTCCATAAGGGTGCGACGATTTGTGTCGCAGCGAGGTAACGCATGAGCACGGGGTGCCCGCCCTACGGCGCTACACCGACTTCCGCGCATTCACCAGCGGTTCACGCGGCTGTAACGCCTTTCCGGTCTCGTCGGACTCCACTTTCATGTCCGGAATGTGATTGAACGCGATGGCCATTCTGGCGCTTTGTCGGGCGCTGAATGCGCCACCCCAGAAGAGCGTGTTTTTGCCGTACTTGAGGTTTAATTGATCGACAACTTTGTCGAGTTTTTCGGTGTTGGGCTGCTCGTCGAATAGCGACAGCGATTGCCCTTCGCGCGGCGCGAGGTTGCTTAAAGCCATGCCTACGGCCATAGGCGAGCCGTTCCTGACGACGCGATCGGTGAGAAGCTTGGCGTAGAGCTTGTCCATCACATCAAGGATCTGTGGCGTGCGGTCGGTGGCGTCAATGCGCTGGTGCGCTTTGTACTTTTCACCGCCGCGAAGCTTCAAAACAATAGACACGTCGGAGGTGATGTATTCGCCATCGCGCAGACGCATCGCGGCCTTCTGCGTCAGGCTCGATAGCACGGCTTGCGCGCGAACATGGGTGCGCTTGTCAGGAGCGAGCACGTGCGAGTGGCTGATTGACGAGGTGTTGGTTTCACGCGCTTGCACGTCTTCACCACGCAGCTTCTGCCAGAAGCGCTCGCCTTCAATGCCGCCCCAGATTTCACGCAGCTTTCCGACCTCAGCTGCGAGCAACTGCGGCGTGGTTTTGATGCCGTGATCGTGCAGGCGCTCCAGCATTTTTCGACCGATGCCGACGAAATGATTGAGCTTCAAATTCATCAATGCGTTTGGCAAATCAGCCAGTTCGATCACGACCAGACCATCCGGTTTCACCATGTCACTCGCAGTTTTGGCGAGGAAGGCATTAGGCGCGATGCCGATGGAGGACGTGATGCAAACGCCTAATTGCTGCTGCAATCGGTACTTGATTTCGAGCGCCAGTTTAACGGCGGCGGGGCGCGGCTGATCGCGCCCGGTGAGCGTGATGCACATCTCGTCGATTGAATTCACCGACGCAATCGGTGCGACCGATTCCACCACCACTTTGGCGCGCTGATGAAATTCCACATACACGGCGGGTCGCGATTCGACGAACACGATCTCTGGACATAAGCGGCGTGCGTCGGCCACGTTGGTCAGCGTTTTTACGCCGAAGCGTTTCGCCTCAATGCTCGCGGCAATCGCGCACGTCGTGTCGGCAAACATCGGCACCACGGCCACCGGACGCCCGCGCAATTCTGGGCGTAGCTGTTGCTCGACGGAGGCGAAGTAGCTGTTGAAGTCTACGTAGAGAGCGCGAAGCATGGGACAATTTTACTACTGTACATGCCGACAGTTGCATCACTGCGCTATTAGCAGTCCACGTGCTCCACCCGCGTCGCACCCATCACGGTGACGCTTTTATTGTCGGCGTTTTCGCCCATGACCGTGACGCCGTCGACGGCCGACGCCAGATGCGCTTTGCAATGAGCCTTGATCGTCAGGCCGCCCATCACGTTCACGTTCGAGCGCAGGCAGTACCAGCCATTGGGATTGAGCAATTCCACTGTTGAGCCGCCCATCACGTTCACCCCAGCGCTGACCAGCACGAGCGTCGGCGCACTGGTGACTTCGGTGTCGGCGGTCGCGCGCCCGATGCCAAACACTTTGACCGATGTGGCGAGCGTTTTGTACTGCGGACTTCTGCCGAAGGGATGTTTGCCCCAGGCATTCAGGCAGGTCGCAATCGACGGATCGGGCGATTGCGCGGAGACGACGACAGGGGTCAGCAGACCGGCTCCCAGTGCCAGCACCGCCAGCAACGTGACGGGACATTTTGATGCGGGTTTGACGTTCATGAGTTTCCTCCTGGGTTCACGGTGTGAGGTGCAAAGTCTAACGCCAAAGCGCGCTGCCAAAATAGACGTTTTCGGGGAGGTAAATTGCCATCAGCTTTTGGCTGAAACAACGATTGCATCGGGGCTAATTAGAATTTATAACGGAAGTCGACTTATGAACAAATGCCGCGCTAGCCTCAATAAAATAGACGTTGCAGCGATTAGCTGTATGCCATGCCAGACGCTGTGAATAGATGAAAGCGCTACAGATTTACGCTGGGCCGCGTGCTCTGGCGCGCCTTCGCGAACGTGGCGTTTCGCCCGCCGACATTCGCGCGATTCCCGCCGCAGCCGGTGGCCCGAAAGGTTTGACGTTGTTGCCTCTGGATCGATACCTGTTTGGCGAATGGTTGCCGCAGTCGAATCAGCCAATCGACTTGATTGGCGCGTCGATTGGGGCGTGGCGAATGGCCACCGCGATGCTCGACGATCCGGTCGCTGCGCTTGCCGAGCTTGAAACGTCCTATATCGGGCAGGATTTTCACTTTCCCGAGGGGCGCAAAATGCCCACGCCGGAGCACCTGAGCGGGCGCTTTGCCGAGAATATCCGCGACATGTTTGCCGCGCGAGTGGGGCAGGTGCTCGGGCACGCGCGCTATCGCCTGCACGTCATCACCTCGCGCGGGCGGCATGTGTTGCGACGTGACCATCGTGCGCGGACGCCGCTCGGCTACGGCGGGGCTTTTTTGAGTAATTTTGTGTCGAGAAAAGCCATGGGTGCGTGGCTTGAGCGGGCGGTTTTTTCGTCGAGTATCACGGCGTTACCGTTTGCTACGAACGATTACCGCACGCGGCGTTACGCGCTCTCGGCCATCAACTTTGCGTCCGTGTTGCAGGCCTCCTGCTCGATCCCGTTTGTGCTCAATGCGGTGCACGATATACCCGGTGCGGCGCGCGGCGCGTATTGGGACGGCGGCATCACCGACTATCACCTGCATCTTGATTATCGGCAGCACCATTTGACGGACGCAACCGACGCGAGTACTTCGTCCCCACGGCTGGTTTTGTATCCGCATTTTCAGCGCGCTGTGGTGCCCGGTTGGCTTGACAAATCACTCAAATGGCGGCATCGCGCCACGCATTTTCTCGATGACGTCATCGTGCTCGCGCCGCGCCCTGAATGGGTCGCGACGCTCCCCAATCACAAGCTGCCAGATCGCTCGGATTTCACGCGTTATGGACGTGATTTTGCGGCACGTGTTACGGCGTGGCAAACGGCGGTGACCGAAAGTGAACGGCTGCGTGATGAGTACGCGCACTGGGTGAGTTCGGGGGCGGATGTGGGGGCAGTGGCGACGCTGTAGGGTGGAGGCCCGAAGCGCTATCCACTATTGCGACGTTCAACGATGGCGGATCACCCTTCGGGTATCCGCCCTACATGAATGTCCGTGGGAGAATCGAGCAATTGAATTCCCCGCGCCTGCGCCATGACCGAACCCACCGCCAACCCTCGCAAACGTGTTTCGTTGGTGATCCCGATGTACAACGAGGGCGACGCGATTGACGTGTTATTTGCGCGGCTCGACACGGTTCTGCCGACGCTAGCGTCGTACGAATTCGAGATCGTCTGCGTTAACGACGGAAGCACCGATCAAACGCTTGACACGCTGACGCAGGCGAGCGCGACGCGCGCGAATCTCGTCGTGGTCGATCTCAGCCGCAACTTCGGCAAGGAAGCCGCGCTTTCGGCGGGCTTGTTCATTGCGACTGGCGACGCTGTGATTCCCATGGACGCCGATTTGCAAGACCCGCCCGAGGCGATCAAGGACTTGCTCGCCAAGTGGGAAGACGGCTTCGAGGTCGTGCTCGCGCGGCGCTCTGATCGTTCGTCAGACTCGATGGCGAAGCGCTTTACCGCGCAATCGTTCTACCGCATTCATAACGCTGTGGCAGATGTGGAAATCCCCGCTGATGTCGGCGATTTCAGGTTGATGGATCGCGTCGTGGTGGAGGCGTTAAACGCGCTGCCCGAAGGACGCCGCTTCATGAAGGGCCTGTTCGCATGGGTCGGCTTCAAAACCACGACCATCGACTATCGCCGCGATGCACGTGCTGCGGGCAACTCGAAATTCAATGCGTGGAAGCTATGGAATTTCGCACTCGAAGGGATTTTCAGTTTCTCGATTTCGCCGCTAAAAATCTGGACCTATCTCGGGTTTTTTGTCGCGCTCGCTGCGGTCGGCTGGGGCGGCTGGATCGCGCTGCGCACGCTCGTTTGGGGCGTCGATGTTCCCGGCTATGCGTCGGTTTTGGTGGGTGTGCTGCTGCTCGGTGGGTTGCAACTCATTGGCATCGGCATGATTGGCGAATATCTGGGGCGTGCTTTTCTGGAGAGTAAAAGGCGTCCGGCGTATTTGATTCGACAGGTCTTGCGAACAGGTGACGATGGACAACGAATAGAACCTTCGTCACCTTCGGTTCGCTTGCAGCCAAATGAATGGCGCGAGCCCTCGCAGGCAAACGCGTTGCGACCATCTGCCGGAAAGCTGTCCGCGGCTTGGTCTCGTTTTACGACCGTTTGCAACACGGCGAAACCATGGCATGCCACGGCGGCGTTTGTGGCGATCGCGGCACTGGTGCAGATTCCAGTGCTTTTCCTTCCCGGCTATTTCAGCCACGATGAGCTGCAATGGCTGGGGTTTGCGGAGCGGCCATTTGCGCATTGGCAATTGCTGGAGCTGTTCGTAGACGTTAGGCAGTTTCAGTATCGGCCCGTGACCTTCAGCGTTTGGTTGACGGTGTCACGCTTGTTTGGTGATTCGGCAATCGCGATGCATTTGGTTCGCGGCGGGTTTGGCCTGTTGAATGCGGGATTGCTGGCCTATTTGCTCGTGCGATTGCAGTTAACGCGGCTTCAGTCTGGCACTGCCGCGCTGCTGTTCCTACTGACCCCGGCCGCGATGTACACCGACGCTTGGATTGGCACTTACGCCGACGCGATTTGCTTGCTCTGCCTGTTACTCATCGGACTGGGCGTGCTTCGAGAGAAAGCGCTCCCACGATGGGCGATGGCCGGTTTAGCTTTCGTAGCGACGTTAATTGCGCTCCTGAGCAAAGAGTCGGGCATCGTGTTCCCGGCGCTCCTTGCGACGGTTTACGTGGTGCGGCGCGATAACAAAGTTTGGGTCGCAGGCATCGGTTCAGCGGTGGCGGTGGCGATTTATCTTGCGCTCCGTTTAGACGTGATCCTGTTTCCAGCAGTCAAGATTGATGGATACGCGTGGAGCTTTACGAACATACCTCAGCGCATGCTTGAGTACGCCGTATTTCCATTTTCGTGGAACCGGTTTGAACAGATTGCGCTGTTTGATCGCTCGCTGGCGTGGCTCGCCCTTGCCCTTGGCGCGTTTGTGTTCATTGCGGTGGCGAGCGTCGGGTGGCGCTGGATGGTGGCCCTCTTGGTGGGCTTTTACGCGGCGTTAGGGCCTGTGCTGATTCTCAATTTTTCCATCAGTCACTATGCCTATGTAGCCACCGCCGTCGCGACCGTGATCTTGGCTCTGGCGTGGCAGCGTATGCGTCTGTTGCCTCGTTGGATTTTGGCGATTGCGATCCTCGTGTGCGCGATTCATGGGTGCCAGATTTTGCGAACGATGTATCGGATTGGTGCCGTGCAGGCGACGCTTTATTCGGATATCCTGGTGGCGCTCAAAACGACCTCGGGCCCGATTGCGATTAAAGTTTTGCTGGTTAAAGATAACTTCATCGCTGATCGGCTGCTTCATTCCGTGCCAAGCTATCAGGGGGTGCCCTTCGACAGTCGCGTGAAGTTCGTTTCAATTTTTGCCGAGCTTGAACCGGCAACGCATCGAATGGACTCAAAAGGTCACTTGATTCTCGAGAAGAAGTAGCACGCGTAGTGGACTATCGTGCCGCTCGATTCGCGGCGAGCCGTTTCCAAAAAAGCATGGCGGGCCGCTCGACGAGATGCCACGACAGCGCGCCGCAAATGACGGCAATCAGCATGCTCAATAGTTGATGGGTCGGCAGGTCAAGCGCTGGACATGCAGCCTTGAGACACTGCTGGACGAAGAATCCATAGAGGTAAACGCCGTACGAATAATCGCCCGGTAGTCGTATCCATTTGACTGCGGGAAGGGTCGAGACGTAGAGACCACTGACGAGTATCGCTATCACGGCAATCGATGCAAATGCGGCGCTAGCACTCGACAGCCACAGCAGAAAAATCAATCCGCATGCCAGCCATTTTGAGAAGCTAATTTCTCTCCCAAACAGGCAAATCAACACGCCTGAAAAGAAGCAAATCATGAGCGGCATTGCGTCGGCGCGGGGTGGCGAGAATGCGCCGAGCTTAAAAGCAACCAATACGGCGACGACAGCGATGGCTGCGGAAAGGGCTGAGCGCTTGATCCAAAGGGCGTAGGTCGCCGCCATCGCTGCGAGCATCACGTAACAGCGCAACTCATGCGGCAGTGTCCAGAGAGAGCCATTCACTGCGGTCATCGGGTTGGTCGCGAAGACGCCGGGCAGCGCCCACTCCGGACGAAAGGTTACGCCCAGCCAAGCGTATGCATGCGGCACCGGACTTGCAAAATACGATTGCGCGGATTGCGTCGAAAACAGGGGCGCGACTACGTAGGTGGTGACGATCAAACACACAATGAGCCCTGGCAACAATCGCACCGTGCGGGTCACGGCAAAGTTAATCGTACGCACCTCGCGCACCAGACTGTTGGTCACCAACAAGCCGCTCAGAAAGAAAAAGAACTTAACCGCGATTGACCCGCTGTACTCGCCAGCGATGTGTGCGCCGAGGAAGTCAACATAGGGAGGTTGCGGTGTGATGGCGTACGCGTGGCCGTAAATGACGGCGAGTGCGGCAATCAGTCGCAACGAATCAATATTGTTGTTACCTTTCCGCAATAAAAGATTCAGTGTCATCTAAATCGACGGAGCCTCTGGCAGTGGTTCATTTTTGAGTCTCGCCATCTCCCGATCCCGCAATACCTTCCTCTGAATTTTTCCGGTCGTGGTCATCGGAAGTTCATCGACAAATTCAAACTCTTTCGGGTACTCATAGGGCGCGAGTCGCCCGCGTACATGTTTGGCGAGTTCGGCCTCGATTTTTTTGCTGGGAGCGTAGCCCGGTCCGAGCACGATAAAGGCTTTTACGATTGATCCGCGCTCTTCGTCGGGCTTACCGATGACGGCGGCGAGGGCGACCGCTGGATGCTGGATCAGGCAGCTTTCTACTTCCGCCGGACCGATGCGGTAACCCGCGCTTTTGATCACGTCGTCGCTGCGGCCTTCGTACCAGAGATAGCCGTCGACATCCATGTGCGCCAGATCGCCGGTGCGGCACCAGTCGCCTTCGTATTTGTCGCGCGTACCTTTGGCGTTGCCGAGGTAACCGAGAAAAAAGATGGGATCCAGATCGCCGTGGATGTCGCGCCGGTTGACCGCCACATCGCCGGTTTCGCCCATCGGCACCGCTTTGCCGCGACCATCGACCACGGCCACCTGATGCCCCGGATAGGCGCGCCCCATGCTGCCCGCGCGCGCGGGCCACAGCGCGGAGCAGTTGCCGACCACATAGTTGAGCTCGGTTTGCCCGAACATTTCATTCAAGGTGATGCCGAGCGAGCGCTCGACCCATTGAAACACCGATGTGCCGACGCTCTCGCCTGCGCTCATGACTGAGCGCAGGTAGAGATCGTAGCGTTGCCGGGGCCACGGTATCGCCTTCATCATGAGCTTGAGCGCGGTGGGGAACAGGAAGGTGCAGGTGACCGCGTAGCGCTCCATGAGCGAGAACGCTTTTTCCGGATCGAAGCGACCGCGATAGCCAATGATGGTGTGGCCGCAATAAAGTGTTGGAAGCAAGGCGTCCCAGAGCCCGCCCGTCCACGCCCAATCGGCAGGCGACCAGAACACGTCACCCGGTTGCGGAAACCGGTTATGTGAGTAGGTGAAACCGGACATATTGCCGAGCATCGCGCGGTGCGGAATGATCGCGCCCTTGGCGGGGCCGGTGGTGCCGCTGGTGTAGATGATGAGGGCGGCGTCGTTGGCTGCCGTTTTGGCGACATCGGTTTGGTTGCTGCCATTGGCGCAGAGCTCGTTCCAGCACATGACGTCGGTGTCCGTTGCGCCAGCACAGGCGATGACATGGCGCAAAGCGGGAAGTTGCGCTCGCACCGAGAGCACATTGGCAAGCGATGCTGGGTCGCAAATCGCGACCTGGCAGCCTGCGTCGGTGAGCCGATAAGCCAGCGCCTCCGGCCCAAACAGCACCGTCAATGGCACCGCAACCGCACCCAACTGGAGCGTTGCCAGCAGCGAAACAGCGGTCTCGATGCGCTGCGGCAAACAAATCGCGACGCGGTCACCGGCCTTGATCCCTAGCGCGCGCAGCCCTTGTGCGCAGCGGTGCGTTAGTTCACTGAGCTGGGCGTAGGTGAGCGCATCGGTGCTGCCATCTTCATCTTCCCAGCGAATGGCAAGCCTGGAAGCGAATTCCTCGTTGATCGCCCATCGATGCGCACAGACGGTTGCAATATTGAACGTCTCGGGTACGTGCCAGCGCCAGTTTCGGTATTCGTATGCGTAGTAATCGACTTGGAGCATCAGGAACCTTTTGCGTCGCCGGATCACTGCGGCGCGCAATTGTAAAATCACGAGGTGTCAAATGTAGCGCCAACCCCTCGTGATCCTCGCGAAGAGCAGTCCAACGCCGCTTCGGCGAGGCGCAATCGATTGCTGCGGACGCTGCCATGGGTCGCGGCAAGCGCGCTTTTGGCGTTAGTTTTTTTGGGCTATCAGCAGGTTGATCTGGCCATCGCGTGGATCACGGCGAAACTGTGTTGATCGCGCTTAAGCTACCGCAAAACAAGACTTTTTTGAAATGCGTCGCTGTGACAAAGGGCGTTCGACGTGCCGACATCGGGTTGTCATCCCGAGCCCTCAGCGAAAGATCAAGTCGTTTTTGCAAGGATTGATGCGAAGTAGGTCGTGCTTTGCGTGCCACCGGATCCTTCGCGAAGGCTCAGGATGAAAACGAGAGTGATCGCAAATGAATTTTTCGCGGCGCGGTTTAGTTTTTTAGTACGGTCAGCGCGGCGCAAACACCCGTCGTACGGCCGGCAACGCAGCGGCCATCGAGAAGTGTTGGCGCACGTTCTGCAGACCCGCCAGCGAGAGCTTTTGCCATAAGACTTCGTCCGAATAGCCCCGCACAATGGCTTGGGCGAATGCCTCGGGGTCGTCGCTGACGAGCACATCGGCTTCGGGTTCCAGATGCATTCCCTCAACCGCGCAGACCGTGGCCACGACGGGAATGCCGTACTGCATCGCTTCGTTAATCTTGCCCTTGATGCCCGCACCGAAGCGCAGCGGAGCAATGGAAATGCGGGCCGCGACTAACAGCGGCTCGGTGTTTTCGACGAAACCTTTGATGTCAACGCCGTCACAGGCGAGATTTTTGATCGACTCCGGCATGTTGCTGCCAACGATTGTCGTGGTGACGCCCGGAAGCGCGAGGCGCACGTGTGGCAACACTTCGTTGATGTACCAGGTCACACCGTCGACGTTGGGAGGATGACGGAAGCCGCCGATGAACAAAATGCCGCTGCGTTGCGCAAACGGGCGCGGCGCGGGTGCTTCATCGTTGATGAGCGAGATGATGTCGACGTGCGCAGCCGGCGCAATGTGAGCGAGCAAGTCTTTTTCAAATTCGGACACCACCAGCGTGAGATCGGATCGCTGCATCACGGCCAGCTCTTTGCTGCGCGTCATCGCCGCTGCGCGCGACATGGTTTCGTCATTGCGCAACTCGGCCTCGCGCTCTTCGCGGACGAAATGCAAATCAATCGTGTCAAAAATGATGCGGGCCGTGGGTGCAAAGGTGCGCACCTGATCGACGTATCGAGCGGCGATATAGTGCCGACAAAACATGATCGCACTAAGCGACTTGCCGCGCGTTTTCAGCACTTTGCGAATCGTTCCGGCGAACGCACTATGCAACACTTCAACACCGATTTGTTGCAGTAGCGTGACGTACTTCTGTTTGTATTCCAGATTGTCGGCGACGAAGGTCACGTGATGCCCGTCGCGTTTGAGCATTTTCAGCATGTTCAGCAAGCGCACCGATCCGGCGTCCTGATCCGGCGTAATCATGCAGGCTTCGACGATCAGGATGTTGCTGATGCTCGCCCGGTGCGCTTCGAGCTCGGGCTCTGCTGCATTCTCGCGATGCGTTGCCAGCGTTGATTGCCAACGTTCGAAGAACTTCTTCGCGTTGGTGACCTGAAAGGCTTTGATGCCGCTGTTCTCGTTCTTGCCGTGGCTCACGCCTTCAAGGTGAAATACTTCTGCGGCGGGTTGATAAAGCACGCGCAGGCCACGCGCCCGAATGCGAAACGCGAGGTCGGTGTCTTCGTAATAGGCGGGTGCGTAATGGGCGTCAAACCCCCCCATCTCCAGAAACAGGTCGCGTCGTAGTGCTAGGGCGGCACCGGAGCAGTAGTCCGCATCGCGCACGAAGTTAAATCGGGGATCCTCGCGGTTTTGCCCGCGCCCCCAGTTCCATGCGCTGCCGTCGCGCCAGACAATGCCCCCGGCCTCTTGCACCGTGCCATCGGCATTGAGCAACTTCGCGCCGACGAGGCCGACATTGGCGTGCTGCGTGAACGTATCGAGCAACGCGTTCAGTGCGTTCGGGCGCAGCACTGTGTCGTTGTTGAGAATGATCAGCCAATCGCCAAGAGCCGCTCGCGCGCCCGCATTAACGTTGCCAATGAAACCTAGATTGGAAACGTTCCGAATGATGCGCGCGCCCCGCACTGCTGCAAATGCTGACGCGGCGGGATCGGGCGAGCAATCGTCCATGATGACGACCTCAAAGCTCGCGCGCGGCGGCTCGGCGGCGATGCTTTTGAGGCAGGCAAACGTGGTCGGATGCTGACCGTAGACAGGAATGACGATGGAAACGGCCGGTGAGTGCACCGTCGTCGGCAGCGTCAGCGCTTCAATCGGAATCACTGCAACATCTGGCAGCGCAATCGCGACAACGGGCTCTATTGGTATGAATTCAAGTTCGACGCGATCGCGCACGCTACGCCAGCCGCCGCGCCGATAACGGGCCATGCCGCCGCGCGCCAGTGCCGGAGCGCGGCCAACGAGTCTGGCGGTGACTGCGAGCGCGTGGCGCACGCGTCGTGAACCATTGACGACGCCACGCAACGGGCGCGTCATGCGCCACGAAGTGCTACCCCAGAGCGCCGCGAGTTTCGCATCAATCTCTGCGTTGTGTTCTATCAGACGCTTGCGCTCGCTTTCGAGATAGGCGATGTGACTACGCGCAGCCTCCGCGCGATCGTCGGCCTCGTCGAGTGCTTGCCGCCAGCGAACACTTGCTTCGGCGTGTTCTTCGTGCAGTTCGGCATGCGCGCTTTGTGCGGCAGCCACCGATTGGTAGGCGGCTTCCAACAAATGCGCGGTGTCATCCAGCGATTGTGCCGTGGTCTCCAGTGTCTGCTGGGTGGCCTCCAGAGATTGAGCGGTTGCCGCGTGTAATTGCACAACCGACTCGTAGACGCCAAGGCCAACAATATCGTGCTCGCCGCCCGGAAGCGACGCGAGCCGTCGCTCTATGACATTGATCGACGGACGATGCCCACCATAAATTCCGATTCGAAAAACGTCGATCAATGCGCGTCGCGTCTCCGCCGCGGGCCCCAATATCCAGCGGCTGCGCTCAACGAGCCGGGCGAAAGGGCGTGGATCAGCCGCCACAACGCTGGCTGGAAGTGTTTCCGCGCCGTCGTCGCGGTGTGCGACCGTGCTGGCGCGGGTTGGCACAGCGGTGAAGCGTGCGCTTGAAGCCGCGCCTGCACTGAGCAGCGCATCATGCCAAGCTGCGGGCAACGAGTCAAACGGCAATAGTGAGGCATTCGCGACGCCGTTTAAGCGCTCTGGAAATGCGCCCAGCTCAGAAGCAACGATAGGAACACCAGAGGCGATGGCAGTCGACAGCGTGAACGAAAACGTCTCCGGGACTTGCGATGGCAACCACAGAACGTCGGGCCGTTCCACCGCGATCAAACGCGGCAAGTCGTCGGCCACGTAAGAGCCGGTGGCTGTGAGGTTTTTTGGCAGCGGTTCGGCAGCATGACCGATCAAACGAAGCGCGACCGGCGAATTCGTTCGCTGGGCGATATCCGCCACTGCGAGCGCAACCGACAGGCCTTTTGACTTCGACAGCGCGCCCAACAGAGCCACCTTGACGATGCGCGGAAACGCCGCAGGCTGCTCCACGTGCGGCGCTACATGAATAGCAAGATCAGGTAGATAGTGATGCACTTTGTCGGCGACGCTTTGGCTGGGCGCGGTTATAAGACTAGCGCGAGCAAGCGTTGTGGACCACGCCGCACGCCATTGCCCTATGCCAAGCGCCCACGCATGCGGACGCCCGTGAATGCAACGACTACAACCCGCTTCATCGGGCTCGCCACAATAGCGACCATCCGGGTCTACCAATTGATACTGTGGACAAATACTCGCGTAATCATGCAGTGAGCAATCAAGCGGCACGCCAAGCAATCGATCAAGCTCGAGGATGTCGCGCGGAAAGCCATGTACATGATGCAAATGCACGCGCTCGAATTGGAGTGCACGTAGCGCGTCCACCCATGTCGACCAATCGCCACTTGCAATGCGGTAGCGATCACCCGAAGGCATCGCCATTTCCACACTTCCGTTATCGCACGGACGCAGTATCGCAACGCGCGCCCGTTCAGAAAGCGAGGTTGCGAGTGACGCTACCTGTTGCTCAACACCGCCGCCCCAAGCGTGTGTTACGAATAGCAGACGAGGCAACCCGGCGTCGGCGAATGTGGTCACGGCGGCAGGTATTTTTGTCATCGTTGTTTGCTAGCGTGCACCGACTATGGCTCGCGCCATGCGCACGAGCCACGGCTCCTGCGCTGGCGCAAGGGGGGCTATAGTCGCGACGACCGAGACAGCAGGCGGCGTGGACTTAAGGGTTGCAATTTCAGCATGCAGCATGGCATTTTCGCGATAGGTTCGCGACCATTCGGCATACACCGATTGCTCTCGATCTGTGACCAGACTTAACTCCTGTTTAACCCCATCGAGCATCGTTTGATGGCGCGCACAGAGGACTAAAAAGTAAAGCGGTTCGGGATAAGCCGTGTTGCCTTGTGCGGTGAGAGCGGCAGCACTGGTCGCGGCTGTATCGAGTGGCCACACCATCGAATGAAATGCGGCGCGTTGGGCAAACCATGCTTGCGCCGGAAAGTGCGGATCGAGCAGCGCTTTAAGTTCGGCGCGATCCAGTTCTTTAACGTGAAACTCGTTTTTGTAACCGGTCTTGCCGCTGTATTCCGGGCGATTGGGTGACGAGATGATGAAGATGCCGTCTGGTGCGAGCAAGCGATCTACTTCATGCAGAAACGCTTCGTGCCCCGTCATGTGTTCAATCGTCTCGAACGAAACGATGACATCAAAGCTGGCGGCTGGTTCGGGGATTTGGATGCAATCGGCAGTGACGTAGCGCAGATTTTCATTCGCGTAGCGGCCGTTTGCATGCACTACGGCATCGGCTGAAATGTCAGCGCCAACGACGCTGGAAGCGGACGTTGATAACAGATGCGAACCGTAGCCTTCGCCGCTGGCCACATCAAGCACACGTTTCCCGGCGACATAATTGCGCACGATCAGGTAGCGATGCCAGTGCTCATAAATCATCTCTCCTGCGCATTCGGGCAGGAAGCGTTCGCCGGTAAAATTGAGTGTCATTCGTTGCCGTCCAGCGAGCTTTGATGGGTATAGTTTTTGGCGAACATGTCAGCCAATTTGCGCCGATCCTGCTTGGTCGGGCGACCGCGAAACTGCGGCGTGCCGCGCCCGCCCATAGCGGCATCGGCGGCAGCGCGGAGCGCTTGCTGCTCAAGCCGCGCGGCAATGCTTGCGTCGGTTTCGCGGTACAGCAACGCCGCGTCCACGGCCGATCCGCGTCGCTCGGAGACGGCGGTGACCAACACCTGCTGCATTAGGTCGCCGCGCTGTAGGGCATAGGTCTCACCGACGTGCGCCGTGTGCGCAGGCTTCACGCGATCCCCCGAAACGGAGCCCACTGAAGCGCGACGAACATGACCTGAGTTGATCGCATCAGTGGCCCCCGAGCGCGTTTTAAAAAAGCGCGCAGCCCAGAGCCACTTGTCGATGCGAACAACATTCGTTTCGGGCATAAGCAGCGCCATTGAAGTCTATTGCAATAACTGCGAACCGGGCGGATGCAGCGCATCGTTACGGCGAAACAGCTCCGTGAATGATGCGGCATTGACCTCGTACGCTTTGCCGCAAAACTCGCAATGCGTCGCGATCTTTCCCTGCGCTTCAATCAGCGGTTGTAGCTCAGCTTCACCGACGAGTTTCAGCGCATTCAGTACGCGCTCCATGCTGCATGTGCATGCAAATTTAACCACCTGCGCAGGATGAACTTTGACCGCGTGACTGGCGAACGTGAACTGTAGCCACTCGCGATACGGGAACGGCATGAAATGCTCCGAAAACGTTTGCTCCGCCTGCGCGACCACAGCGTTCCAGGCCGGAGTCGCCTCATCCGCACTGTCCGGCAGGCGCTCCAACAACATCGCTTCCATCACGTCGCCGTCCTGCCGCAGCCACAGGCGCGTTTGCGTTTGCTGCGAGTTGGTCAAATACGCTTCCAGCAGCTCGGCAACGCCGCCTTCGTTGAGCGCTACGATGCCCTGATAAATCTGTCCGTCAGCTGGCGAAATCGTTAGCACGAAGCGACCCTCACCGTCGGGCGCAACCAGCGAATACAGCGATGCATCTGGTGCAATCGCGACGCCTTCGCGAACGCTGGCATAGAGTCGAAACGTGAGTGCGTCCGTGGCCTCGACGCAGAGCAGTGGCACGTTGCCTGTTCCCTGAGCTTGCAGGATGATCTGAGCGCTCTGTTTGAGATTACTCGCCAGCAACGCCGCCGCTCCAGCCAGTTGCCGCAGCAGCGCGACCACCGCTTTCGGGTAGTCGTGATGCTGCATCGCCCGAGTCAGGCTGTCTTCCAGCCGCACGACCACGCCACGGGCTGGCGCGGTGTCGAGCCAGAAACGCATGAGTTGATCGTAGCCTGCGGATAGCTTGTCCATATTCGTAGAGCGGAACCGCGTTGTTAAGCCGCCGTCACCAGCGGCGTCATCGGGATGGTCACCACTTGCAGCGGTAACGACGAATTCTTGTCGAACGTGGCACCGGCCTCAACACCAATGCGCGCAATCGCTTCTACGGAATCGAGCTGGTCGTACAGCGCGTTCATCGCGCCCAGCGCATATTCGCGGCCCGATCCCGCAGCCCAGAATCGTTTGAATTCGAACACCTCACGCATCGAGTAAATGCCATAAATACCCGTCGGATTGGCAATCAGCGCGGTGACATGCGTGCTCTCATAAGCGTCCTCGTCCTCTTCCTTCGGGTTGAGGTAATGCTGATCTTTAAGAATTGCGTGCAGTTTGCGAAAGGTCTCAAAAATTTCCGACTTGCTGTTGAAGTTCAAATCCTTGGCGGTCGAGAGCAGGTTTTCATACACCAGTTGATGCGCTGCACTACCGCACAAAGCGATGACGGTGTCGCCATAACGCACCATTTTGTCGGAAGAGGCATCAAAACGATCAGATAAACGCGTATCTCCAAACGTGGTGAGTGAATCGGCTGCAATCGCAGCCATATTGCCTTTGCGCACCACAACAAGAGTGGTCATAACATCTGCTTTCTTTTTTCTGGGTAACCTTCAATTATAGATTTTGCCGACATCGGGCTATGAGAGTGTGTTATCAGAGGCAATCGCTCCCGGTTGGGTCGGCCACATCAACGCCGGGTTCCAGAACAGAATTGCCTGTTTCCAGAACTGTGCGACCGATGCCACACGGCCCACATCGCGCTGATTTAGAAATGACCACGCTGCCTGCAGCGTCGGAACCGCGCTGTCTGGCGAGATTGCTAATGCCCGCGTTTGCTTCGAGAGCTTTTCTCCCGCCTCGTTTCGGGCCAACGGCACATGCAGGTAGCGCGGGGTCGCGCAGCCCAGGCGGCGCTGTAAATAGATTTGTCGTGGCGTGTTCATCAACAAATCTTCGCCACGAACGACATCGCTAACACCTTGCGCCGCGTCGTCCACCACTACCGCGAGCTGGTAGGCGTAGAGTCCATCAGAGCGGCGCAAAATGAAGTCACCCACGTCGGTGTCGACGCGTTGTGTGAGCGCCCCCAACGCGCGGTCCGTGAACGCAATATGCGCATCGGGATTCGTTAGCACTCGTAGCCGGAGTGCCGCCGCAGGTGCCGATTCGATGAGCGCCAGTTCACGGCATCGCCCCGGATAAATGAGCTCGCCCCACGTATTGCGTGTTGCCATTCTGAGCATTTTTCGCGTACAGGTGCAGGCAAATATTTGGCCCGCGTCGCTCAACTGCTTCAACGCGACGTCGTAGAGATCGGCCCGCGCACTTTGCCGAACGACGGCGCCATCTGCTTCAAAACCGTAGACGGCAAGCTGACGCAGTATCTCAGTCTCGGCGCGCTTCGTACAGCGCGGCGTATCGACGTCTTCGATGCGCAGCAACCATTTACCGGCCGCTGCGCGGCAGTCGGCGTAGCTGGCCAACGCAGCAACCAGTGAACCAAAATGCAATGGCCCCGTCGGGGACGGCGCGAAGCGACCAACGTAGGCGGCGGTGCTTGCGATTAGGTCTTGGGAGACGACCACTTCCAGCGGCTTTCCTGCATTCCGAGCACCGTGTTTGGATATTCAAAGCGCCCAAGCGAGCCGTTGTAGCGGGCCAACGCGCGCACCACGTCACCTTTCTCAATGTCGAGATAGTGGCGCAGGATCACGCAACCGTAACGCAGATTGGTGCGCAGGTGAAACAGGTTGTGCGCTGGCGTTCCGATGAGTTTTACCCAGAACGGCATCACCTGCATGAAACCGCGCGCCGAGGCGGACGAAATCGCATATTTGCGAAATGCGCTTTCGTGATTGATGACTGCCAGCACCAGTTGCGGGTCGAGCCCGGCACGGCTGGCTTCGTACTGAATCGTTACCAGAAATTCGTTGCGCTGCTCTGAATCCGGCATGCGTTTCGCCAGGCGCGAAGACATCTCGGCGAGCCACGCCTGTACTTCCTTCGGATCGCCGATCAGGCGCTGCGCGCTGCGGTCTGCGATGGCAGAGGCGAGCGTCGTCTGTACGCTGGCGGTGAGTTTTTCTTCGGCTTGCGCGCCAGCGAAGACGATGTTGCCAGCGACTAGAAAAAATGCACTGATGACAAGTCGCAGGCGAAAAACTTCCGCGATGAACTGTAGGAGCGGCTTTCCGCGGCCCAAGGGGGCGTTCGAACCCTTGCGGCGACCTCGGAGTGTTTGGTCGCGGCAAGCCGCTCCTGCAACGGCCATTTATGCCAGCGCCTTGGCAACAAACGCAGCGATCTCCGCGAGTGACACTTTCGTCGCCGCTGTATCTCTGCGCGCCTGATACTCGACCATGCCTTCCTTCAAGCCACGATCACCGATGGTGATGCGGTGCGGGATGCCGATCAATTCCAGCTCCGCGAACATCACGCCGGGACGCTCGCCACGATCATCGAGCGCGACATCAATGCCTGAGGCAGTCAGCGCAGCGTAGAGAGAATCAGCCGCCGCTTTCACCTCTGCACTGCGATCGTAGCCCAGCGCCGCGATCACGATAGCAAATGGTGCCATTGCCTGCGGCCAGATGATGCCCTTTTCGTCATGGTTCTGCTCAATCGCAGCGGCCACGATGCGTGTGATGCCGATGCCGTAGCAGCCCATTTCCATGACCTGCTCCTTTTGATCCTTATCGAGGAACTTCGCACCGAGCTTGGCGGAATACGCTTGCCCTAGCGCGAACACATGGCCTACCTCGATACCGCGACGCAGCTTGAGTACACCCTTGCCATCGGGCGACGCATCGCCGTCGACGACATTGCGAATATCGGCCACAACATCCGGTTCAGGGCAATCGCGCCCCCAGTTGCCTCCTGTGACGTGATAGCCCATTTCGTTGGCTCCGCAGATGAAGTCCGCCATCGCTGCTGCAGTGCGATCTGCCACCACGATTACTCTGTCGGGATGCGCATTGCCATGGCGTGGAACCGGCCCACAGTAACCGGGCTCGACGCCGAGGTGAGCTTCGATTTCTTCCGGCGTTGCGGGTCGGTAGTTAGCCAACACTGGCACTTTACCCAGCTTGATTTCGTTGACCATGTGATCGGCACGTAACATGCAGAGTACGAATCCTGAATCGCTCATGTACATCATCGCTTTAAGCTGCCGCTCAAGCGGCAATTTCAGGAATGTACTTACGTCTTCACAAGTCGTCTGGCCGGGCGTATGCACCAGCTCCAGCGCCTTGCTGGCTGCGGCTCGCGCGTCAGCGGGCACAACCCCCTCCGCCATTTCAATGTTCGCCGCGAAGTCTGAATCCGGGGCGTACGCGATCACGTCCTCACCGCTGTCGGCGAGCACCTGAAACTCATGCGACGCGAAGCCACCGATGTTGCCGGTGTCGGCATTCACGGCGCGGAACTCAAGGCCGAGGCGGGTGAAAATTTTGCTGTAAGCGTCGTACATGTTCTGATAGCTTTTCATCAAGCCATCTTTGTCGATATCGAACGAATACGCGTCCTTCATGATGAATTCACGCGAGCGCATCACACCAAAACGCGGACGACGCTCGTCGCGGAATTTGGTTTGAATGTGATAGAAATTTCTCGGCAACTGACGCCATGAGCGCAGCTCCTGCCGCGCGATGTCGGTGATCACTTCCTCGCTCGTTGGCTGCACGATAAAGTCGCGATCATGGCGATCCTTGATGCGCATCATCTCCGGGCCCATCTTGTCCCAGCGGCCCGATTCCTGCCACAGCTCGGCGGGCTGAATCACTGGCATCAGAAGCTCCACCGCGCCCGCAGCGTTCATCTCTTCGCGCACGATGTTTTCGACCTTGCGCAGCACGCGAACGCCGAGCGGCATCCAGGTGTAAATGCCGGCACCGAGCTTTTTGATCATGCCTGCGCGCATCATCAACTGGTGCGAGACGATTTCCGCTTCGGCGGGCGCTTCTTTAGTGGTGGAGAGGAAAAAGTGGCTGAGTTTCATTTTTTTCGAAACGGTAAAGGTGACGCGCGACGAGAGCCGCTGCATAGCCGCTAATTTTCGCCTATTCTCACGGTATGCAAGATTTCACCCCTGTTCGCGTTGCGTCTCCACCGTCCGGCGTGGCGGCAATTCCCCTCGTTTTCGACTCTCCGCACAGCGGACGACATTACCCGGCCGACTTTGCTTACGCCTGCGAGTTTCAGCATTTGCGCAAGGCGGAGGACACCGATGTTGATGACCTCTACAGCTTCGCCCCAGCGCTCGGTGCGACGCTGGTCTGTGCTGAATTTCCACGCAGTTATCTTGATCCGAATCGTCGTGTGGAAGATATCGACACCAGCATGATCGACGGCCAATGGCTAGGCCCCGTCAACCTGTCTCCGAAGACCAAGTCGGGCATTGGTCTGATCTGGCGCGTGCTCGATGACAATTCGCCGATTTATGCGCGGAAACTAAGTGTGGCCGAGGTGTCGCGGCGGATTGAGCGCTGCTATTCAACATACTGGGTGGCCGTCACCCATGCCATCGAAGCTGCACATGCCGCGCATGGCCGCATGGCGCACGTCAACTGCCACTCAATGCCCGCCGTCGCCGGAACGGTTTCCTGGGTCAAGACGGGCACGCCGTTCGCCGACGTTGTGCTTGGCGATCGTGATGGCAGCACCTGTGCACCGGAGATGACGGCGCTGCTCGCCGCAGCTTTTCGTGCAGAGGGTTTGAGCGTGGCGATTAATGACCCATACAAAGGCGTTGAACTGGTCAAGCGATTTGGACTCCCTCAAGAGCATCGCCACAGCATCCAGATTGAACTCAATCGCAAGCTCTATATGAACGAGGCGACGCGGGAACGAAATGCGAATTACGCTGTGTTGAAGGTATCTCTTGCGCGCGTGATGAGCCGGCTGGTCGCATTTGCTACAGACGGCGATTAAGGACGAGGCTGGTAGGCGCGACCCCGGTCGCGCCTGGCCTTGGCGGTGCAATCGGTTCGGCACCTAGCGCGACTGGGGTCGCGCCTTAAAAAAAATGGGGCGCGATGCGCCCCAAGTCTCTGAGGGAGATTGGTCGGTGCCGCTACGGTGTGATCGCTGGAATACCAATCAGGCTAAACAGTGCGTTGGCTGCGGGCAGATTCAGTCGGGCTGATTGCGAGACTCCCAGTTTGCTACGAAAGCCGAAGTACACCTTACCGCCGCGCTCGATCATGATGCGGTTGTAGGTGAGACCGAGATCGGGTTCGTTGGTTAACTCCATCTCCCGAGCGTCACCCAGGGTGCTTATTTTGTAAGTGCCGCTGCCGATTTTCACGCAGTTGCGGACGCTGCCGTCGCTTTGGCGCTGCTTGCAGTTGAAGTAGTTGACACCGGTGGCGGTGCCGTCAAAGGCGAAACGAATGTACTGATTCGTGGTGTAGTACGCAGTGGCGCTCGCCGCAGCCACGCCTGACGGTGCAGTGCCAATGGTTCCGACAGAAAGGGTGCTTTGCGACCACCACTCGTTAGGCAATCCACTGCTGAAGGTGACACCACCGCTGTTGGCCGCTGTCGTGAAAGCTGAGGTGTAGGTGCAAGGCGTGCCTTTGTAGGTGTTGATAAAGTCGGCAAAGCCGGTCGCCACAAACGTTGTGATGCCCGCTGCGGCGCAAGGAACGCTTGCATCACTACCATTGCCACCCGCAGCGAAGGCTGCCGCAAAGACGTTTGCTTGATTGCTAGTACGAACGTCGTAGCCGATTTGATTCAATGTGTCGGTGTTGGTTTGGTAGGCCAGTCGCGAACCCGTGGGGAAGGTGGCTGTCGCGCTGAGCGTTCTGGGGTCGGGCCCCCAGCCTGCGTACGTCGTGTCGCCGGGGAAGGCGCGGATGGTGGCGACGACATCCTTGATAAGACTACCGCTGATGTCCACGTCAATGCGCCGGGTGTCACCCGCAGAGATATTGTTGCAATTGATGAAGTTGCCAACGCCCTCCGTGTTCCTCGCACTGTTGCTGCCCTGATCGCCAAATACGCAGCCAGTCCATTTGCTGCCGCTCCAGTACATGTCGTCGCGACGGTCATAGTTGGAGTTGATGACCCATTCGTGAGTGGCCGTGCCCACTTTTTCGCGGCGCACCGCGCGATACAGAAGGCGACCGTTCAGATCGGGAACATTTTCCGCAGCCGTTGCCAGGTTTGCTTGGTAAAACCAGTCGCGCGCCGTCCCATTCGGCGCGGTATCGGCCAGCGACAGGAACGTCAAGCTCGTAGTGGCAATCGGCGGATTGCTCACGATCACTGCGCCGGGCACATCGATTGTCGCGGTCGCACACAGCTGCGGCCCCTCGCCGACGTAGCCCTTGGTCGCCGCTTGATCGTAGCGCAACAGGCTGGTGGTGTAGCGGTGATTCGAAGTCTTGCCGTCAGCGGGTGTGGCCAGCGCGCGAAAGCCGCGAAATACGGGGCTGGTGCCCGAGGCGCAGGCGTTGCTGGCAGCACTGGGCTCGGTGGCAAAGTCGTAGCCTTCAAAGGTAAACGTTTTCGGGGCATTGGCGCGCAGCCACTCGCAATCACCGGTTTGCGATTGACTGGTTTGACTGCCGTAGAAATGCGAGCTGACGTAGGGCGAGGCCTGACTGACGTAGAAGCGGCAGACCCGCGTCTGATTGGTCGTTGCCGCGCTCGCTGCTACGGCCGAGAAGGTCATGCCCGTTCGCTCGAACGCGCCAACGCTGTCGAGGACGGCCTGCTCGGCGGCACGACCGGTGATGAAGTACGCATCGAGCGTTTTGGCGTAGTATTCAACGACGCTCACTGCGCTTGATTGGGCTTGCACCGGTGCATGCATGACACAGAGCGTCGCAGGCAGTGCGAGTATCGGTGCCCATAATTTTAGAAACGATTTCATGAGATTCTCCGGAATAGTTGTGCGGGCCATTGCACCTGCTGACGCCTGGGTGGCGACTCTCGGCACATCGGCATCACCATATCGTGTTTCGGTGGTTGTGTGTCCTACCCGCGCAGGTAGGAGTCGTGGGGCGCGGGCCTCGGTAGCTACCACCGCGACGCTCGCCGCTCCTACAATCGCCGCATGCAGTTTCATCTCCCCGACCCGCGCGCGTTCCCGATTTACGACGAATCGCAACCTGATCCTCTGATCGATTTGGCGCTGGCCTCGCTCGCGGCAGAGCTGGGTGTCATTCAGGAAAAACGCGGTAAGGAACTGCGAGTGCGGCTTGCTGCGCTGCTGACGTCTGGCGACGTTGCCGCGATTACCGACAGCCTCGCTGGTGCGCCATCGCACGCCGTGCTGCGTCACATCACGCGCATGCTGGCGAGTGCCCACGTTGACGCGGGCCAAGCGCGAGGCGATGCGGCACTGCCTGCGACCGTCTTCGCCGTTCCTGTGGTGATCGTCGCGGCGAACAGTGGGCCGGTCAATGTGCCCGGTGCGCTGCCGAATATCGACGAAATTAGCTCGCTCATGAAAGCAAACGGCGCATTGCGTGGCAACGAAAACTTTGTGCTGTCGAACGCGCTGGCACCAGCCAGCGCATTCGCTCTCGAAAAATTGCCTGCCAGTCTGGGCTGGTGGTCTGCAGCGTCCGGCACGCCCATTGCTATCGAAAAAGCGTCCTTGCCCGTGCCCGCCAATCAGGAAAGGGTGTTTCTGCGCTTCCTCGTGGGCACCGCACTCGCGGGCCCCGGCGTGGACTTGCTGACGGCGAACGACGCCGGCAAATGGGGCATGCCGTTCACGCAGGCGATAGCCAAGCAATTGGGTGGTGGCACGCTATCGCTGCTCGCCATGCCACGTCCACCGCGCGTGCCACTGGCGGCGTTGATGCAGGGCAGGGCGGCGCAACGTGAAGTCTCGCTGCAACTTTTCGCGACCAACGCCATTCGCAAATTTCGCTCAACCGTCGGCGACCCGGAGGCGGTGATTTCAGCGCATCAGACGACCGACGGCGGCGAAGTGCGACTTTCGCTATCCAACCCGTTCGACGAAAAAGGGGCTGAAGGCTTTCGCGCTGAACTTGAGGCGTCCGACCGTGCGCAGGACGTGGCGGTGCTGATGCAGGATCTGCTGCGCGAATGCAACGTGGAATCGGTGACCGTGCTGGCCGATGTTTTTCCCGATATCGATAGCGACAGCAAATTGCCGATGCTATTTCGGGCTGATGCGCTGGAAGGCGCGGCTGATAAGGCACTGAGTGCAGCGCACTTGCACTAGCTAGCGGCGAACTGGGTAGCCTTTGCGCCCAAGAACGCACCGCCTGTGGCGTGGCAAAGTTGGCGATAGGGGAATGAGTAGTGCGAACCCTACGAACTAACTTTTTGGTACAGCTTTTTTGTGAAACGACAACTAACCGGGGGCTGGACGTGATTTTACCCATAAGTCGATAAATGCGGTAATGAGCGTCTAACCCCTGTAAAAAGCTAACTTCAGATAAAAGCTGTTGATCAAAGGACTGCGCTTAAGCAGGCATTTTCACGGCCAAAATATCCACCATTTCAATCGTCGGTGGCTGCGACAAAAGCTCAGCTGCGTTTGCCATGAGCGCGGCGGCAATAGGCCCGTTCAGGTGCGCTGTGCGGCCTTCGGCGTCGGCGAACGCATCGAAGATGCCAAACGTCGATGGCCCCATTTTGATCGCGAACCAGACCGCTGTGTCGGGCTCGGCGTTGGCAAGCGCCAGCGCGCTTTTGAGGAAGGCTTCAACGTCAGCTTCTTTGCCCGGCTTGGCTTCGACGCGGGCGAGGATTGCAACGTTCAACATGGGGAACTCTCGGTCAATGAGTGGAGGAGAATGCACATTGTCACTAAAAACTGCGAATTTGCCAAATGCCGTCAGTACGGGTGCCGCTGACCCAAGGGGAACGACCGCCACGCCCTCGCTCTGCAACAATGATTGTTACCTTTCGTTTGCCTGCGCCATGTCTTTCTTCCGCGATCTGTCTGTCTCTGCCGTCGTTACTGGTTTTGTTGTCGTTCTAGTCGGGTTCACCAGCACGGGTGCGCTGGTGTTTCAGGCAGCGCTTTCGCTCGGCGCGACTCAGGCGCAAATCAATTCGTGGATGTGGGCGCTGGGACTCGGCATGGGCCTCGCATCGATCATTCCGTCGCTCGTTTATAAAAAGCCCGTCGTCGCCGCGTGGTCAACACCCGGTGCCGCGCTGATCGCGACGAGTGCGGCGGGGGTGACGATGCCGGAAGCGGTCGGCGCATTCGTAGTTTGCGCGGTGCTTATCATCATCGCAGGCGCGTCGAAATTGTTCGAACGCATGATGAATCGCATTCCCGTTGCCATCGCGTCCGCGATGCTCGCGGGCGTGTTGCTGCGGTTCGGGCTTGAAGCGTTCAGTTCGATCAAAACGGCACCGGCGATGGTGCTTTCGATGTTTGCGCTGCATCTGCTTGGGCGACGTTTCTGGCCACGTTATGGCGTGGTGGGTGTGCTCGCTGTGGGCCTCGTCTTTGCTGCGAATGCGGACGCGTTGAAGTGGTCTGCGGTGACGGTGGAATGGGCGACACCGGTTTGGGTGACACCTGAGTTTTCGGTTCATGCCATCGTCGGGCTCGCGCTGCCGCTTTTTCTGGTGACCATGGCGTCGCAGAACATGCCCGGTGTGGCCGTGATGCGCGGCGCGGGCTACGACACGCCGATCTCGCCCGTCATCACGACCACCGGTGTCATTAATCTAGTCTTTGCGCCATTTGGTGCGTTTGCGCTCAATCTCGCCGCGATCACGGCTGCGATGGCGATGGGGGGCGAGGCGCATGAGGACAAAGACAAGCGCTACACCGCAGCGGTGATGGCGGGCGTTTTTTATTGCCTGATTGGGCTTTTCGGCGCGATTGTGGGTGGCCTATTCGCCGCGTTTCCGCGTGAATTGATTGTGGCATTGGCGGGGCTCGCGCTGCTGGGCACCATTGGCAATGGACTGGCTGCCGCCGTCAGCGAGGAGAAAAATCGTGAGGCCGCGATCATCACGTTTTTGGTGACGGCATCGGGGGTGTCCATGTTGGGTATTGGCAGCGCATTTTGGGGACTGGTGGCAGGCGTGGTGGCGATGCTGGTTTTGAATCGGCGGGCGACTTAATGAGCGGATTAGCCGAAGCTCCCCTCTCCCCCGGAGGGAGAGGGGCTGGGGGAGAGGGGGACGGTGGCGCGAAGCGTGTTCGTTCCAGCGAGCATCCCCCTCTCCCCAACCCCTCCCGCACCGGGGAGGAGGGGCTCGAACCCGAACCCGAACCCGAACCCGAACCCGAACCCGGTTGGTCTGCTCGATTAAACCTTCGATTCGAGCCGCGTGAAGTATCAGGCGTGAAGCGCACTGTAATGACCGAGCGCAATCACTTCGGCCCGCTGCGAATCCTGAAGCCACTCTATCCGGAAGGCCATGACATTTGTCACGGTGTGATCGTGCATCCGCCGGGCGGGATTGTGGCGGGCGACAGTCTGGCAATTGACGTGCGGGTTGATCAAGACGCAAACGCGGTGATCACCACGCCGGGCGCACAAAAGTGGTATCGCTCCACTGGGAAACAGGCGAGCGCGGTGACGCGATTGCATGTTGCCGACGGAGGCGCACTCGAATGGATGCCGCAGGAAACGATTGTTTTTGACGGCACGTTGGCGCAGCAATCGCTTGAGATCGCGCTTGCGCCCGAAGCACGCTTTTTCGGTTGGGAAATGCTTTGTCTGGGTCGCACGACGCGCGGTGAGCGCTTCACGACCGGGGATTTTCGCCAGCGCATTCGATTGGTGCGAGCTGGGACGGACGCACCGTTGTGGCGCGAGTCGATGGTGATTGTTGGCGATGACCCGTTGCTGAACTCTCCGCTGGGCTTGCGCGGCATGCCCGTGATGGCAACCGCGTGGGTGGCGTTCCCGAATGGCGCGTTAAACGCAGACGAATTAATGGTGGATGTTCGCGCGACGTTGGGCGAGCACCCGTTCGCCGCTGCATCTTCGCCTGAGCCAGGGTTGGTCGTTGTCAAAGTCATCGGCGATGCACCTGAGGCGGTACGCAACTTGCTGATTGCCGTGTGGAGCAAAATACGGATGCAGGTGTTCGGTCGAAAGCCCGAACTGCCACGCATCTGGAGCACTTAAAACTTCATGGGAAACTTATGGATCTGAGCCCACGCGAAAAAGACAAGATGCTCATCTTCACCGCCGGACTGGTGGCGGAGCGACGCCGCGCGCGAGGGCTGAAATTGAATCACCCTGAGTCAGTCGCGCTGATCGCGGCGGCGATTCTTGAGGGTGCGCGCGATGGCCGCACGGTGGCTGAACTCATGAGCTTCGGCACCACGATCCTTGGACGCGACGATGTGATGGAGGGCGTGCCCGAGATGATCCCGGACATTCAGGTGGAGGCGACGTTTCCTGATGGAACGAAGCTGGTCACCGTTCATAACCCGATTCAGTAGTTGTCATGTTGAGTGCAACGAAACATCAGGTGGCTTACCGGCTTCTTCAATCGAACTATTGCATAGGCAGGCTGATTCTTCGCGCCGCTCAGAATGACAAAAAGGACGCTCCATGATCCCCGGCGAAATCTTCACGCTCGATGGCGACATCGAACTCAACGTCAAACGCAAGACGCAAAAAATTGCGGTGTCGAACACGGGTGATCGCCCGATTCAGGTGGGCTCGCACTACCACTTTTTTGAGACCAATAATGCGCTTGATTTTGATCGCAAGATCGCGCGCGGCATGCGCTTGAATATCGCGGCGGGAACGGCGGTTCGCTTTGAGCCGGGGCAGTCACGCACGATTGAATTGGTCGAGCTTGCAGGTAGCAAGACGGTGTTTGGTTTTCAGGGAAAAGTGATGGGTGAGTTGTCGAAAGCAGCGACAAAAAAGCCCGCCAGCACGAAGGCAAAACGATGAGCACACTCTCCCGCCGCGCTTATGCAGAAATGTTCGGCCCCACCACGGGCGACCGCGTTCGCCTCGCCGACACTGATCTTTTCATCGAAGTTGAAACGGACCTCACGACCTACGGTGAAGAGGTCAAATTCGGTGGTGGCAAAGTCATTCGCGACGGCATGGGGCAATCGCAATTGCCTGCTTCCAAAGTCGCCGACACGCTTATCACTAACGCGCTCATCATTGACGCGAAGTTGGGCATCATCAAGGCCGACATCGGGCTCAAAAACGGTCGCGTATGGAAGATCGGTAAAGCAGGAAATCCTGACATTCAGCCGAACGTCACGGTGCCGATTGGCGGCGCAACGGAGGTTATCGCGGGCGAGGGCATGATCGTCACAGCGGGCGGCATCGACGCACACATTCATTTCATCTGCCCGCAGCAGATTGAAGAAGCACTTGCAAGCGGCGTGACCACCATGCTCGGCGGCGGCACAGGGCCTGCAGCAGGAACGAGCGCGACGACGGTGACGCCGGGCATTTTCCACATGCGCGAAATGTTGCGCTCGCTCGATGCGTTCCCGATGAATTTTGGTTTGCTCGGAAAGGGCAACATCAGTCAGCCGAAACCGATTGCTGAGCAGATCGAAGCGGGTGCGATTGGCCTCAAGCTGCATGAAGACTGGGGCACCACGCCCGCCGCAATCAACAACTGTTTGAACGTCGCCGACAAGTACGACGTGCAGGTGTCGATTCACTCCGACACGTTAAACGAGTCCGGTTTTGTTGAGGACACGATTGCCGCAACCAAAGGTCGCGGACTCTGCGCGTTCCACACCGAAGGCGCGGGTGGCGGTCACGCGCCAGACATTCTGAAAGTGATCGGCACCGATAACTTCCTGCCCGCTTCGACCAACCCGACGATGCCGTACACGGTGAACACGATTGACGAACATCTTGACATGCTGATGGTGTGCCACCACCTCGACCCGGCGATTGCTGAGGATCTTGCGTTCGCGGAATCGCGCATTCGTCGCGAAACGATTGCTGCGGAGGACATCCTGCATGACCTAGGCGCGATCTCGATGATGTCGTCCGACTCGCAGGCGATGGGTCGTGTGGGCGAGGTCATTACGCGTACTTGGCAGACCGCGCAGAAGATGAAAGCCCAGCGTGGCCATCTGCCCCCTCCCCCCGGGGGGGAGGGTTGGGGAGAGGGTGTCACCGCTTACGCTAAGTCTGCAAAAAAGAAGCCCTCACAGCCGTACACAGATGCCGTCCGGGCCCACTCAAGAAACGACAATTTTCGCGCTCTCCGCTACATTGCGAAGTACACGATCAATCCGGCGATTGCTAACGGCGTATCGCACGAAGTGGGCTCGCTCGAAGAAGGCAAATGGGCCGATATCGTCATTTGGCGACCGGCGTTTTTCGGCGTGAAGCCCTCGCTGATTTTGAAGGGTGGGCAGATCGCGTGGGCGCTGATGGGCGACGCCAACGCGTCGATTCCGACGCCGCAACCTGTGCATGGTCGACCGATGTTTGGCGCGTTTGGTGGTGCCCTGAAATCATCGTCGATTACGTTTGTTTCGAATGCGGCGTATGAGCTCGGCATCGCGAAAAAGTATGGTTTGCAGAAAATTGTGGCGCCGGTAAAGGGCATTCGCAGAGTGCGAAAGCAGCACATGGTGCTGAATGGTTACATGCCGCACATGGAGATCGACACTGAAACCTATGAGGTGCATGCGGACGGGGAATTGCTCATCTGTGAGCCAGCCGAAGTGTTGCCGATGGCGCAACGATATTTCTTGTTCTAGTTTTAATTCCCTCCCCTTCAAGGGGAGGGCTAGGGTGGGGATGGGTTCAAGCCGATTGATAGTCGATGTTCCCGTTCAACCCATCCCCCTCCTAACCTCCCCCTTGAAGGGGAAGGAACCAAAACCAACGCCCCTTCACAGCAATCCTTTCCCTCATGCAAATTGCTACTCATTTAGTCCCGCGCGAAGTCCAGGCAATTGAATCGGTTGAACTCACGTTCGATCAACGTGAAAAGTCTCGCCTGCGTGCGACGATGGCGAATGCAGAAGAAATTGGCATTCAGCTAAAAATTGGCACGATGCTTTCGCATGGCGACAAGCTGGCGCTCGCCGATGGTCGTATCGTTGAGGTGATCGCCGCGAACGAATCACTGCACGAAGTACGCGCGAAAAGCGCGGCGCAACTCGCGCGTATCGCCTATCACGTCGGCAATCGCCATGTGCCGCTGCAAGTTGAAGATGAATATCTGCTGATGCTGCCCGATCACGTCTTGCGGGCGATGGTCGAAGGCCTTGGCGGCACGGTGACCGACGTGCAGCGCGGCTTTCAGCCCGAGAGCGGTGCGTACGGCCAGAGTCATGTGCATCACTCACACGATGACCAGGGGCATGGCGGGAAGATTCACGACCATCTGGCACCACGGAACGAGGATCGATGAGCTCACTGCCACGTTTGCTACAGCTCGCGTCGCCCGCGCTGCCAGTCGGTGCCTATAGCTATTCGCAAGGGCTGGAATGGGCGATTGAAAGCGCTGACGTCACAAATTCCGCGACTGCGCAGCGCTGGATCGAAGATCATTTGTCGCTCGTGCTTTCGCGTTTTGAAGCGCCGATTTATGCCGCAGCTTTTGACGCGTGGCAGCGCGACGATGCGCCAGAAGTTGCGCGACTCAATGCGGAATTCATCGCCTCGCGTGAGTCGGCCGAGCCGCGTGCGGAGACGCTGCAAGTGGGATTCTCTTACGCCGCGTGGTGCCGCGAAGTGGTAGCGCTGACCGATTCTCAGCGTGCGAATCTGGCGTCGCTTGATCGCGTGTGCGCCCCCGTCGGTGCGGCGCTGGCAGCGGTCGCCAGCGGCGTGTCCGTACGCGACGGGTTGTTGGCCTACGTCTTCGGCTTTACCGAAAATCAGGTGATGGTGATGGCGAAGGCGCTGCCGATGGGACAGATTGCCGCGCAGAAATTGTTGTTCGCGCTTGGCGATGCTGTGACTGCTGCGGTTGATTCAGCGCTGCTTCTGGATGAAACCGATTGGTCAAGCGCGTCGCCGTGGCTTGCGATCACACAGATGAAACACGAAACTCAATATTCACGATTGTTTAGATCATGATTCAAATTTCAATTGATCCTGTAGCAGCGGCTCTGCCGCGACCTGCGTTTATTTTTTGCGGTGGTCGCGGCGGAGCCGCTCCTACACGGGCAGGTTTATGAACACGCACGGCCCGCTTCGTGTCGGCATCGGCGGCCCCGTCGGCTCCGGAAAGACCGCGCTCACATTGGAACTCTGCCAGCGTTTCCGCGACACGCACAGCATCGCCGCCGTCACCAACGACATTTACACCAAAGAAGACGCGCAGTTTCTGGTGGATCACTCGGCGCTCGCCGCGGATCGCATCATCGGCGTCGAAACCGGCGGTTGTCCGCACACCGCCATTCGCGAGGATGCATCAATCAATCTCGAAGCCGTAGATCGCCTGAACAAGCGCTTCCCCGATCTCGACATGATCTTCGTTGAGAGCGGCGGCGACAATCTGGCGGCGACGTTTTCCCCCGAGCTTTCGGACTTGACGATCTACGTGATTGACGTCGCAGCCGGCGAAAAAATCCCGCGCAAAGGGGGGCCCGGCATCATGAAAAGCGATCTGCTGGTGATCAACAAAATTGATCTCGCACCCTACGTCGGGGCGTCACTGGAAGTGATGGCGCAGGACGCGAAAAAAATGCGGGGCGCGAAACCGTTCATTTTTTCCAATCTCAAAGTAGGCAAGGGCGTCGACGAAATCGTCGCCTTCATCAAGCATCAGGGCATGCTCGATTGAGTTTTTCACAGGTATCAGCTTTGGGCTGAAATGACGTTCCAATTGGGGCTACGTTCAAATAAGTAAAGAAGTCGATTAGTCGAAAAAATGAGCTATAGCCCCTTTTGGAAATGTCATCACAGCGTGAAGCTGTATGCGATTCCGAGCGGCCAAACGCCCGCTACAGCTTCACCACGATCTTGCCCATTGCCCGACGCGAAGACAATCGTTTCAGCGCGTCCTTGGTGCCTTCCAGCGTCACGGTTTCGGTGATGCTGGGCGCAAGCTTGCCGCTCTCGAACCATGCCGCGAGTTGCTGCATGTTCGCCCAATGACCCTTCGGGTTGATGACCGTGCTGTCACCCCAGTAAACGCCGAGAATTTGTCGCTCTTTTAACAGCGCGAGGTTCAGTGGAATTTTTGGAATTTCGCCCGCCGCGAAGCCCACAACGAGGAATCGTCCGCGCCATCCGAGCGAGCGAATCGCTGGCTCTGAGTAGGGGCCACCGACGGCGTCGTACACCATCTCGACGCCTTTTTTGCCTACGATAGCCGTGACCTGATCGCGCCAATTGGCATTCGAATAGTTGACGCAATGATCAGCACCTAGTGATTTGCACAACGCCAGTTTTTCGTCGGACGATGCAGCCGCGATCACGTTTGCGCCCATCAGCTTCGCCAGCTGGATGGCCGTGGTGCCCACGCCCCCTGCGGCCCCCAGCACGAGAAGCGTCTCGCCAGGCAGCAGGTTGCCGACATCCTTTAACGCGTGATATGAAGTGGCGTACGTCAACACGAATGCGGCCGCCTGCTCGAAACTCATGGACGGCGGAATCGGCATCAGGATGCGCGCATCGGCCTCGGCGTATTCAGCGAAACCACCCCGCCCCGTGCTGATGACTCGGTCGCCCACTTCTACATGGGTTACGCCTTCGCCCACAGCGTGAATGACGCCAGCGAACTCGGCACCGGGCACGAACGGCGTTGGCGGTTTGACCTGATACAGACCCTGCACCGTCAACGCGTCGGGGAAGTTGAGTGACGCCGCCTTGATGTTGATCGTTACCTTGCCGGGGCCGGGCACGGGGATTGGTAAATCCTCTATGGTCAGATCATCAAGCGGGCCGAATTGTTTGCAAACGAGAGCTTTCATGAGGCGGGGCGCAGTAGGTGTTGCGAGTTAAAGTTGAATCGATCTTTTACCGTAAACCACGGGGTAATCCGGTCGCCCGGTCTTCGCCCACGTAATCAAATTGCGTGCTGCCTTCGTGCGCAGCTCAATCTCGCTCTCGACCGAATAGAACGCGGAATGTGGCGTGAGCACCACGCGCGGATGTTCGGTGAGCGCGTCGCCCGGACGTGCGGGCTCGGTCGGCAGCACATCTAAACCCGCCGAGTCGAGCTGCCCGCTGTCAAGCGCAGCGAGCAGGTCGGGGATATTGATGACGGCGCCACGCGATGTGTTGACGATGTAGCCGCCAGGCTTCATCACAGCGAAACAGCCTGCGTTAATCATGCTGCGCGTTTCGTCGTTGAGCAACACATGCGGCGACACCACGTCAGCTTGCGCGAAGAGTTCATGCAGGTCGCGCACCCGCTCGACAAAGGCCGGAAAGTCACCATCAATCAAGTACGGATCGTAGGCAATAACGCGCTTGAAAATGTTGCGTGACACATGAGCCATGCGCTTACCAATGCGTCCGAGCCCGACGATGCCGAGCGTCATTTCGGTAGCGCGGCGGCGCTTGCCGTTTGATTCGTAGTGCCACTTTCCGGCGCGGATGTCATTCGTGTGAAAGGTGGTGCCGCGAACGATGTCGAGCGCGAGGGCTAGAGCATGCGTCGCGACTTCGCCGACGCCGTAGTCGGGTGAATTGGCGAGCCATACGCCGTGCTTTTCGCAGGCCTTCGGGTCAATCGTGTCGTAGCCCGCACCGATGCGCGAGCAGATGCCGACACGGGGCAGCGCCGCGAGTACACGATCCGTGATGGGTGCGTACTGTACTAACAGACCATCAGCACTACATTCGGTCGCCGCGCGAATGACATCGTCTTCCGTCTTTGCTTGCGCGAAGACCAAACTCATTCCCGCATCGGCGAAGAGTTTTTCTTCGATGTTGAAATGAGACGCGTCGAAATCGGTCAGTAGAAATGTAGGCATAATTTTTGTGTAGGAGCGGCTCTGCCGCGCCCAGAGTTAAGAGTTAAGAGTTGGCCTGAACTCGCGGCAAAGCCGCAACTACCGTGCAGCGATTAATTCATGAATTTAACCAGCCACAGCGAAAGCGACGGAAACACCACCAACAACCCGGTGTGAATAAAGTCCGTCACCAGAAACGGCATGATGCCGCGGTAGCTCTCCGCCATCGGCACGTCTTTGGCCATGCCGTTGATCACATAGACGTTAAGTCCCACTGGCGGCGCAATCAAACCAATCTGCACCACCATCAAAATCAGTATGCCAAACCAGATGGCTTTACTCTGCACGTCCATGCCGTAAATATCAAGGCCGATCACAATCGGGAACACGATGGGCAACGTCAACAGGATCATGCTCATCTCATCCATCACGCCACCGAGGATGATGTAGAACAACAAAATCAGCACGATGATGAATACTGGCGATGCGCCCGAAGCAGACACCCACTGAGCAAGCTGGGCGGGCATTTGCGAAAGCGCTAGCGCTGAATTCAGCAAGTCAGCGCCGAGGAAAATCAGGAAGATCATGCCGGTGTTGGACGCCGTGCCGAGGAAACTTTCCTGTACGCCCTTCATCGTGAGTTCGCCCTTAGCCAAGGCCGCGATGAAGGTTGCGAGGGCGCCCACCGATGCCGCCTCTGTAGGCGAAAACAAGCCGCTGTAAATGCCGCCAAACACGACAATAAAGATGATTAGGACGGGCCACACGGGCTTCAACGCAGCGCGGCGATCAGCGTTGGATTGACGAGGCGCTTGTGGGCAATGTTTAGGATGCTTACGGGCAAACCACATGATGGCGAACAGGTAGCCAATGGTCGCGATGATGCCGGGGATGATCGCGGCAGCGAACAATTTTGCAATGTTCTGCTCGGTCAGAATGCCGTAGACGATCAGGATGACAGACGGTGGAATCAGGATGCCCAGCGTGCCGCCAGCCGCAAGCGTGGCTGTGTAAATTCGGCCGCTGTAACCCAGGCGTTTCATCTCAGGAATGGCAACTTGTCCAATTGTCGCCGCCGTTGCGACCGATGAGCCACACACCGTGCCGAACATCGCGCAGGCCAGTACCGCCGCCATTGCCATGCCGCCCTTGACGTGCCCGATCATGGCGTTCGCCGCGCGAAACAAGTCGCGCGACAAACCGCCCTGCGTTGCGAAATATCCCATCAACAAAAACAACGGAATCACAGAGAGGTCATACACCGACAAACGCGCGAACGCCACGCCTTTGAGGTGCGCGAGCAGCGCCTCTGGCGAGGCGAGCAACCAATAGCCGATGAAGCCAGGAATCAACATGGTCGCGGCGATGGGCACACGAACAACCATCAACAACATCATCAGGACCAGGAGCCCAAGTCCGATCAACATGGGTGTCGTCATGGTTGCACCCGATCTGCTGATTCGTCGTCAGTTTCGCCGCGCAAAATCTTCGTTGCGAGCGCCATTGCGGCGACCGTAGCGAGCACAAAGCACGGAGCCATCAAAGCATAAGTCCACCACAGCGGCATGCTGATCACCATCGAAGTTTCGCCCGAGCTTTTTACAGAAATCGTGCCAACAACGGTGCGCCATGCGAAGAGCCCCATGGCGAAAGCGAGTGTGAGAGCGCCGATGGCATCCAAAACTCGCCGCGTGCGCTCGCTTGCTTTAGCTGTAAAAAAATCCACGATCAGATTGCCACCAGAGAACAGGCAGTACGGAAAGAATGCCGAGATTGCGACAGCGATCACGTATTGTGTGATCTCAATGTCACCCGGTACCGGTTGGCCGTATGCCGCGCGGCCAATCACCGAGACAACAGTCATCAAGGCGAGACCCATCAACATCACGCCCCCGACAAAAGCAAACCAGAGCGATATTCGCTCAACCCAGCGTGTCCAGTTCAAATAGTTCCTCGGCTGATTATTTTTGTGTGGAGCGTGGTTCTATCCCCTCTCCCTTGAGGGGAGAGGGTTAGGGAGAGGGTGATGGTGGGACGGGGTTCAACGTTGACGCATAGAGCCACCTGCCCCCTCTCCCCAACCCTCCCCCACCAAGGGGGAGGGAGCCTGACGTCCTACTTCTCGTACTTCTTGATCAACCCCTGCGCCTTCGCCAGCAGCGCCTTGCCATCATTGCCTTTCGCGGTCGCCTCGGCTACCCACTCGTCATACAAACTCGCCGACGCCGTGCGCCAATTCGCCAGCTCGCTTGCTGGGATCATGTAGAAAGTATTTTTTCGATCCTCCGCCGCCTTGCGCCCCGGTGCCGCGGATTCGTCCCACGTCTTGCCCGTCTGCTTGACCAGCGCTGCGCCTGAATTATTGTCGATAACCTTTTTCAGATCAGCAGGCAGCGAATCGTACTTCGCCGGGTTCATCGCCATGATGAAAATGGCACTGTAGAGCGCGCGCTCCTTCGGGTCTGTCTCCGAGTGGAACTTCACCATCTCATGCAGCTTCACGCTAGGGATGACTTCCCACGGCAACATGAAACCGTCGATCACGCCTTTGCTCACGGCATCGGGAATGGCAGGCAGTGGCATCGATACCGGAGTTGCGCCCAATTTCGAAAGCAGCTTGTTGGTCTGGCGCGTTGGCGCGCGCATCTTCAAACCTTTGAAGTCCGCGAGCGTCTTGATCTGCTTGTCTTTTGTGTGAACGTAGCCCTCGTCATGGGTGTGAAACATGAGTGGCTTGACGCCCGTGAATTCCTTTTGCACCGCGGGCGTGGTCAGGTAATACTCCCAAACCGCTTGTGACGAGGCCTCAGCGTTCTCGTTCATAAACGGCAGCTCGAACGCTTCCATGAGCGGAAAGCGGCCTGCGGTGTATCCGGGCAAGGTGTAGACGATATCGGCAACGCCATCTTTAGCTTGATCAAATAGTTGCGCAGGCGTGCCACCGAGTTGCATGGCCGGGAAAATCTGGCACTTCAACTTGCCGCCCGATTCCTTGTTGATCTTGTCGCACCACGGCCCGATCACTTTGGTCGGTGCCATCGCGCCCGGTGCCCAAAAGTGTGACACTTTCAACGTGATTTCCTGTGCTTCTGCGGTGCCTCCCAGCGCAATCGCTGTCGCCAGTACCGCCGCTTTAATCGTCAATTTCATTGCTGCCTCCTTTGATTACAAAACCCGACCGATGCTAGCGCCAACGGGGCGGTCGCGCGCTAGCGAAAACCCCTGAACCTACAGCGCAATTGCAGGCGCAATTCGCCCGTAACACTGCCCGAAACCGATCCGCGCCGCCCCTTCTTTTTCGCAATGCGCACGCAGGATCACGGCGTCCCCGTCGTCCAGAAAAGTGCGCGACTCGCCGCTCGACAGCGCCACGGGATGTTTGCCGCCGACGGTGAGCTCGATCAATGCGCCCGCTTCGGTGGCGGTCGGGCCCGACAGCGTCCCGGTGCCGAGCAGGTCGCCTGCTTGAAGATTGCAGCCGTTGACCGTGTGGTGAGTAATGAGTTGCGCGAGCGTCCAGTAGGCATGGCGATAACTGGTCAGGCATACGCGATGCGGCGGCAACGCAAGCTCGCGCATACGCGGCGTTTCGATCAGCACTTCGAGTTGAATATCGAACGCGCCCTGCGAGCGGTTGTCGGCTGAATCAAGATACGACAAAGGCTGCGGATCGTCCTTCACACGCGTCCAGGCGACACGATACGGTGCGAGCGCCTCCAGCGTCACAATCCAGGGCGAAATTGTGGTCGCAAAATTCTTGGCGAGGAAGGGACCGAGCGGCTGGTATTCCCACGCCTGCAAATCGCGCGCTGACCAATCGTTGAGCAGGCAAATGCCAAATACATGCGACTCTGCCTCGTCGATACTAACCCGACTGCCGAGCACGTTACCTGGTCCAACGAAGGCGCCTAGCTCAAGCTCATAGTCCATGCGTTTGCTTGGCGCGAGCACGGGCTCGGTGGCCCCGAGCGGCATGATCTGCCCAACCGGGCGCGGAAAATTTTGGCCTGACACAGCGATGGATGAGGCGCGCCCGTGATAGCCAATCGGCACCCATTTGTAGTTCGGGAGCAGCGGATTGTCCGGACGGAACAAACGACCGATATGGGTGGCGTGATAGACCGACGTGTAGAAGTCGGTGTAGTCGCCGATGTGCGCGGGCACGGCGTATTCCACCTCGCGTTGCGCGATCAGGCAGGCTCGTACCTGTGCCTCATGCGCTGAGCCTGCTCGCAGCGCCCGTGACAGCGCGAGGCGCAGCGCCGACCACGACGCGAAGCCCATCGCCATGAAACGATTCAACGTTGATTCCGCCGCCGCCAGACAGCCGTTAGCGGCGGCACCGCTCAGCACCGGGGCAAGGCTCGGCGCCGCGAGATCGAGCACCCGATCGCCAATAGCAACACCGCCACGGAAAACCTCGTTGGAGCCCGCGCGTCGAAACACGGCGAACGGCAGATTCTGAATCGGGAAGTCGGTCGCTCCACCGTTCGCGCTATCAATGAAGGATTGAAGGGTTGCGTCGTGGGTTTCGTTAAGTGAGTTCATAGTCAGCCGTGTGTTTGAAAGCGCTCGTTGTGGCGTGCGTCAGCGCTAAGACAATGCAACGGGCCACGCGGCCAGATACTCTTTCCAGTGTGAGCCATCATGCGCGGAAAGCTTGTCGCGCAGCAGCGCAATTTCGGTCGCATATTCGGCGCGATCAAGATCGCCGCGCATCGCGAGAAAGCGCAGGAAGAGGAGATACGTGTTCGCCACGTCGGTCTCGCAATACGAGCGAATGTGCGCGATCTCACCGCGTTGAAATGCGGGCCAGACATGGCTGCCGTCCATGCCTAATTTTCCGGGAAATCCGGCAAGTTTCGCCATCGTGTCGAGCGGCGCACTGGCGCGCGGCTGATACATCGCGAGGAAGTCCATCAGGTCAAGATGACGCTCTTTGTAGCGGTTCAAATAATGATCGAAATTGAAGGCCCGATCATTGGCACCGGTCTCCAAAAAACGCGACGCGGTGACGCCAGTGATGAGCCCACGCTGCATCAGAACGGGCAAGTCAAAACCACCCCCGTTCCAGCTCACCAGTTGCGGTGTTCGGCGCTCGATCAGTTCAAAAAATTTCTGGATGATCGTCGCTTCGTCATCGGTCGCTTCACCGAGCGACCAGATGGCGAGCTTGTCTGCGCCTTCGCGAAACGCGCACGAAATGGCGCACACACGCTGCAAATGATGCGGCAGGAATTCGCTGCCGTTTTTCAGGCGTTGCTGGGAAAACGCCCACAGCGCCACCTCGTTGTCCGAAAGCGACGCAGGCAAGTCGTGCAGGCGACGAATTCCGGGGACATCGGGGATGGATTCAACGTCGAAAATCAGGGTAGGCAGCATGCGGGCATTGTAGAAGTGCGCGCGCTGCCCACTACTCCAGCAACAACAACGCTGCCACCTGTCGCCCCTCGCCGAGCAGCACGTTGTAGGTTCGGCAAGCGGCCGCCGTATCCATCACCTCAAATCCGATTCGCGCGTCACGCAAGGGCTTGAGCGCGTCGGACGGCGGGAAGCGCAACTTCTTGCCGGTGCCAATGAGTACGATTTCAGCGCCGACGGTTGCACCATCGGCGAGCGTGGTGGCCGTAATTTCCGCGAAAGTTGTGACCGTCCACGGAGCCGCCGCCGAGGCATGCGCCACGCGCAAACTGTGCCCATACGGAACGCCCGCCACGCTGATCGCATTGGCCGTATAGCCCGTGATTGCGAATTCGCTGGTGGCTTCGCGCTGAAATTTCATGGCCATGATCGGGATTCCTTTGCTGCTGTATTTGTTGCTGCAGATGGAATTATCGACGAGGCTGAAAAATGACAATTGCGGATACGGCTTTTGCATGAAATGACCGTTCATCAGGGGCTAAGCGCTAATTCAGCTCATTCTCGACTTATGCGAAAAATACCAATTAGCCCCCATAAAATAAGGAGTTCAGTAAAAAGCTGTTGCTTCTGATGTCAGCGCTTTCGCCCCCTGCTGCGTTGCAGCAAATCGAATTCCCCGCTAACATCATGAGCTCAGGTGCCCCCTTCGTCTTGCAGAATTCTGTTGGATCGAGGAGGGGTAAATTGTTCCACGCACCAGGACCGCCGTTTCGGCGAGTAAATCCGCACAATGCAGACCGAGTTCTCGCGCATCAAGCGCCTTCCCCCGTACGTTTTCGCGATCACCACTGATCTGAAGATGGCTGCGCGCCGCAAAGGCGAAGACATCATCGATTTCGGCATGGGCAACCCGGACGGCCCCACGCCCAAGCACATCGTGGACAAGCTGGTCGAAACCGCGCTGCGCGGCGACACCCACGGCTACAGCGTGTCCAAAGGCATTCCGCGCCTGCGCAAAGCCATCTGCAACTGGTATGCG
>JAYVPF010000185.1:0-20704 GCA_043757535.1 Burkholderiales bacterium | reverse complement strand
TCACCACGAGCTTTTGCGTATGCCACCGGATGTTTCGCTTCGCTCAACATGACAGCGTGGGTTACAGGGCGTCTATCTGAGGCACGTAACTAATCAGGTAGCGCTTTGAACACGTTGTCGAGCCTCGCGAGGGTCAGCGCGATGCAAGCTCAACTATCGATTGACAGGTGTTTGCCATCCGACGTGCAGACGCCGTTTGAAATTTTGCAAAGCGCGACCAGCGTAGCGGCGAAGCTCGCGAATCAGGAGGGAAAGCTCGGCCCATCGCCGCCTGCACGCATGCTGATTTGGCGATGGTCGATGCTGACCTGACGCAGGATATTTTGCACATCACTGAACCGGACAAAAACTTCGTCGGCACCATGAGGGCGGGGGTTTGCGAGAAGCGGCTGCAAACTTAGCGCCACCCAGACACGGGCGCAGGTGGACAGGGCTACAGACGCGGCATCGTATCGGCGATCGCCCGTACTTCATCGATGAATAGCTGAACAACTCCTTACGAAAAGGAGCAGAAATTTCAGTAGTTTTGGAATCGCGGGCACCGACTCGACGGTGCCCGCAGCAAAAATAGGCGGTGATGGAGTTTTATGGAGATTAACTGTATAAATTGACAGCTTTGTGTTCCGCGAGCGATAATCCAGCGATGCGCGTCACTTATCCGAACTCCCCGTATTCCCTTGAGCAACCGTTCCCGCCTGCGGGCGACCAGCCCACCGCCATCGCCACGTTGGTTGACGGCATTGATTCGGGATTGCAGTTTCAAACGCTCCTCGGAGTAACCGGTTCCGGCAAGACATTCACTATGGCCAACGTGATCGCGCAGACCGGGCGGCCCGCGATTGTGATGGCACCGAACAAAACGCTGGCGGCGCAACTCTACAGTGAATTCCGTGAGTTTTTTCCCGACAACGCGGTGGAGTATTTCGTCTCGTACTACGACTACTACCAGCCCGAGGCGTATGTGCCGTCGCGTGACATGTTCATCGAGAAGGATAGCGCGATTAACGAGCACATCGAGCAGATGCGCCTGTCCGCTACCAAGAGCATCATGGAGCGGGCCGACTGCATCATCGTCGCCTCGGTGTCGTGCATTTACGGTATCGGTGACCCGGTCGATTACCACTCAATGATTTTGCATTTGCGCGAGGGCGACAAGCTCGACCAGCGCGCCTCCATTCGTCGGCTTACCGAGATGCAATACGACCGAAACGACACCGACTTCGCGCGCGGGCGCTTTCGCGTGCGCGGTGAAGTGCTCGATATTTTTCCGGCCGAGCATGCCGAGACGGCGGTGCGCGTTACCTTCTTCGATGACGAGATTGAGCAGTTGCAATTATTCGATCCGCTCACCGGTCACATCAAGCAAAAAATCGGGCGCTTCACGGTGTTCCCCGGCTCGCATTACGCCACGCCGAGATCGAGCGTGTTGAAGGCAGTCGAGGCGATCAAAGTTGAGCTGCATGAGCAGAAAAACTTCTTCGTCGCGCAGATGAAACTGCTGGAGGCGCAGCGGATCGAGCAGCGCACGCGTTTTGACCTCGAAATGATGGCCGAGATCGGCTTCTGCAAAGGCATCGAGAACTATTCGCGACACATGAGCGGACGCCAGCCGGGCGAGCCGCCACCCACCTTGATCGACTACATGCCGCGCAATTCGCTGATGTTCATCGACGAATCACATGTCACCGTTAGTCAGGTGGGCGGCATGTACCACGGAGATCGCTCGCGCAAAGAGAATCTGGTGAATTACGGCTTCCGTTTGCCGAGCGCGCTGGACAATCGGCCGCTTAAATTTGAAGAGTTTGAACGGCTAATGCCGCAGACGATTTTCGTCTCCGCCACGCCGCAAAAGTATGAACAGGAACATGCCGATCAGGTGGCCGAGCAACTGGTGCGCCCAACCGGATTGGTTGATCCGATTTTGATCGTGCGACCGGTGAAAACGCAGATTGATGACCTGCTCGCCGAGGCGAACTTGCGCGTCGCCAAAGGTGAGCGCGTGCTGGTCACCACGCTGACCAAACGCATGGCTGAGGACTTAACCGATTACTTGAACGAAAACGGCATCAAGGCGCGTTATTTGCACTCGGATATAGATACGGTCGAGCGCGTGGAAATCTTGCGCGATCTGCGGCTGGGTGAGTTCGATGTGCTGGTCGGAATCAACCTGCTGCGCGAAGGGCTCGACTTGCCAGAGGTGTCGCTGGTCGCGATTCTCGATGCAGACAAAGAAGGCTTTTTGCGCGCCGAGCGCTCGCTGATTCAGACCATCGGCCGCGCCGCGCGTCACATCAACGGCACCGCGATTTTGTACGGCGACAAGATCACCGATTCGATGAAGAAGGCCATCGACGAAACCGAGCGTCGTCGCAACAAACAAATCGCGTTCAATCTCGCCAACGGCATCACGCCCAAAGGCGTGCAAAAGGCGATCAAAGACCTGATCGACGGCGTCTACGATCCCGATGAAGAAAAGCGCGTCGCCAAGGACGCCAAAGCCAAGCGTGAGTTTGGCGCGATGGACGAAAAGAGCCGTGAGAAAACGCTCAAGTCACTGGAGAAAGCGATGCTCGATGCGGCGCGTAATCTGGAGTTTGAAAAGGCTGCCGAGATGCGCGACCAGCTCACCCAATTGAAGGAAGAGATGTTTGGCGTGGGTACGACGGGCGTGTAATTGATTTGGATCGTCGGCGCGACCCTGATCGCGCTCTCCGGTGAAAAAGCGCGACAGCGGTCGCGTCTGCGCAGCGATAATCGAGCGATGGAACTCGCCGCTTATCTGAAATCCTTCCTGGGCCTTCTGGCGATTGTCGATCCGTTCATCGCGGTGCCGATGTTTTTGGCGCTGACCCCGACGGCGAGCGCTCAGGATCGCTTTCGCATTGCGCGCATCGCGGCGGTGGCCGTGTTTTGCGTGCTCGCGATTAGCCTGCTGGCTGGTGGGCCGCTGCTCGAGTTTTTCGGAATTTCGTTGTCGGCGTTTAAGGTGGCCGGGGCCCTCTTGTTGCTGATTTCTGCGATGGACAGCTTTAACGCTGCACCGGGTCGCGTGCGGCAAACGCCGGAGGAGGAGGCGGAGGCGCATCACAAACACGCGGTGGCCGTGGTGCCGATCGCGATTCCGCTGCTCGCGGGTCCCGGCGCGATTTCGATGGTGATTGTGTTCGGGCAATCGCATGTGGCGATCAAGCATCTGGGCACCATTGCCCACCTCGGCATGATGCTGCTGGTGATTGCGTTGGTAGCGCTGATCACCTGGATCACGTTGCGCGCGGCGCAGCGGGTGTCGGTGGCGCTCGGGATCACCGGGATGAATGTGGCGACCCGGGTTGGCGGGTTGATCACCGCAGCGCTGGCCATCGAGATTCTGGCGTCCGGGTTGACGGGGCTTTTTCCGGGATTAAAATCCTAACAGCTTTGTGATGAAACAGCGGTTTTATGGGGGCTTGCGCTTATTTTTCTAAAAAATCGACTATCGACAATTTGAAGCTACAGCCCCGATGAAAAGGTCATTTTACGATTAAGCTGATGCGATAAGCACTACGGCGGCGCGTACTTTTGCATCCATTCCCGATCAATGCGGTCTTTCCATTTCCAGACCCAATCGCCACTGATCGCGATTCCATTTCGACTGGCAACCGCCCGTTTCTCGCCAAGCGAGAGCAGCATTAACGCATTCGGGTTGTGCTGATAGTTGGTGAGCTGTATGCCGCTTAAGGTTGCCAACAGGTTGGCCGCTAACAACGGCCCTTGCCGCACGGCGTAGACGCCCGATTTCGGCACCACGGCATTGCTTGAATGGGCGCAATCACCTGCCGCAAAAATGTGCGTGTGATTCGAACTCTGAAGCGTCGGCGTGATGATCGCACTGCCGTCGGCGGCGAGTGCTAAATCTGTCTTTGCCAACAATGTGGCAGGGGCGTAACCGGTGGCGAGCACGGTCAACTGCGTGTTGATCGAATTGCCATCGGTGAAGCGAATTCGGGTCGGTTCGATCTGCTCGACGGGGCTGTTTTCGAGCACTTCGACACCATCCTTTCGACAGGCGCGCAACGCCAGCGTTCGCACGCGACGGGGAAACGTTTCCAGCAATCGGGTGGCGGTGACAATCGACAGGCGACGGTTTTTCAGGCCGCGCCAACGGAAGGCGAGCGCGAGTGCAACTTCCAGCGCAGCCGCACCGCCTCCGACCACCCGCACGGTCAACCCGGACGCACGCACGCTGTCAAATTCACTGATCGCTGCGAGCAGCGGCTCGATTGGTTTGACGGTCACGACGTACGCGCCGGGCACCGTCGGTATCTGGCGCGAAACGCTGCCGACGTCTAGCGATGCCAAGTCGAAATGATGGCGCTCGCCATGCGCCGCTTCAAGTTGCGCGTTGGCAGCATTGAGCCCGAGCACCGAGGTTTCAAAGAAGCGCACGCGCGCCTGCTGACAGAGCGCCCAGAGATTGACCTTGGCGTCGTTGGCCGTGTAATGCCCCGCGATGACGCCCGGCAGCATGCCGGAATACCAGACGCTCGGGCTCGGGTTAAACAGCGCGACATCGGCTTCAAACGGTGGATTCAGCGCCAGTTGCCGCAACACCTCGACGTGGGCATGTCCGCCGCCGATGAGCGCGAGCGTTCGCTTCAATTCAGTTCCTCGGCGCGAAGCACAAACACGCCAGCGTCGGCCGCCGTCGTGGCCAGCCACGTAAACGGCAAAGTCGGAAATGCATCCTCAACCAGATCGCGGTTGTGACCGACATCGACGAGCAAAATGCCGTTGGCAGAAAGATGCGCTTTCGCCTCCGCCAACAATCGTCGCACCACGTCATTGCCGTCCGCGCCAGCAGCCAGCGCGAGCTTTGGCTCACAGCGAAATTCGCTCGGCAACGCGGCCATGCTGGCGTCCGTCACGTACGGCGGATTGCTGATGATCACGTCGTATTTTTGACCTTTCAGCGCCGCGAACAAATCGCTCTGCACGACCGTGATGTCGTCGCTCATGCCATGCAGCGCGACATTCTCACGCGCCACAGCCAGCGCCTCGGGCGAAACGTCTGCCGCTGTCACATGCGCTCGCGCAAACGCGTGAGCGGCGAGCACTGCGAGGCAGCCGGAGCCGGTGCATAGATCGAGCAGTTCCTTCACATCGTGCGGACTGTCGATCCAGTCAGCGAGGCCGTCATCGAGCAATTCGCCGATAAACGAGCGTGGAATCAACACCCGTTCGTCGACCTTGAAGCGCAAACCCATCTGCTCGACAAAGCCCAGAATATAGGCTGCGGGAACACGATCAAGAACACGATGTTTGATCGCGTTAAACACCTGCTTGCGCTCAAATCCGGTGAGCGAATAGCTGCTCATTTGCTCGAAACTATCGAGCGGCAAATCGAGCGCGCCGAGAATCAGGAAGAGGGCGTCCTGACCGGCATCGGTCGTTCCCTGACCGTATTGCGCGTCGACGCGAGCGAGTGAGCTGACGCCGAAGCGCCACCAGTCGCCGATGGTGGCAAGCTCCTGCGGTACCGCGTTGGGGAAAGTGAGAGGCGTTAAAAAACTCATGGCATGCTTTGGGACTCAGGTATGAGTAGCGACTTCAGGACTTGCAGATAAACCTCACGTAGGGGTTCGATTTCGTCTAATGCAACGCATTCGTCGATCTTGTGGATGGTGGCGTTGGTGGGGCCGAATTCAACGAGCTCCTTGCACCATGTCGCGATAAATCGACCGTCGGACGTGCCGCCCGTGCAGGAGAGCGCAGGCGCGATGCCGGTGACTTTAACGATTGCCTGTTTCATCGTCGCGACGAGCACGCCCTGCTCGGTCAAAAATGGCAGGCCGAGGCCCGTCCATTCGATGTCGCAGGGAACATTGTGACGACACATCATGGCCGTGAAGCGGGACTTCAACGTCTCGTGCGTGCTCTCGGTGGAATAACGAAAATTGAACATCATTTCCAGCGCACCAGGGATGACGTTGCCCGCGCCCGTGCCGGAGTTGATGTTCGAGACCTGGAAGCTCGTCGGTGGGAAATGCTCGCTACCTTTGTCCCAGGTTTCGTTGGTGAGATCGGTCAACGCGGGTGCTACCGAATGAATCGGATTGGAAGCGAGATGCGGATACGCGATGTGGCCCTGAATGCCAAGCACGCGTAGCTTACCCGATAGCGTACCACGGCGGCCAATCTTCACCATGTCGCCTAGTTTGTCCACCGAGCTCGGCTCGCCGATGATGCAATAGTCAATCGCCTCATTGCGTTCGCGCAGCATATCGACCATCAATCGCGTACCGTCGACTGAGGGGCCTTCTTCATCTGATGTCAGACATACCGCGATAGATCCGACCGGGTTCGCATGCAGCGATAAAAAATCTTCAACCGCCGTAACAAACGCCGCGATCGACGTCTTCATGTCCGACGCGCCACGACCATAAAGCATGCCGTCGCGCACGGTCGGCGTGAATGGATCGGAGCGCCACTGATCGCGCGGCCCGGTTGGCACAACATCGGTATGACCGGCGAAGCAAACCAGCGGACGCGCGTCGCCACGCCGCGCCCACAAATTGGTCACGCCATTGCGACGCACCGTCTCCAGTCGAAATCCTATGCGCGCCAAACGCTCGCCGACGATGCGCTGACATTCACGATCATCCGGCGTGACCGAGGGTTGCGCGATCAACTGCGCGGCGAGTTGGGTCGTTCGGGAGAGGCCCATCAATGATTCAGACACGACCTACCCTTTTCGCGACCACTATCGGGCATGTTCGGGCTGTTTTGCAAGCTCAAAGTCGTCGAAATTGGGCGCTGACGTGGCGCTGCGGCGCTGCCCGCCGGAACTCACGGCCTGTTGCGATTGATTGATCAGCCACGCGAGGTTGGTCGGCGAATCGGCGCCGGCCAAGGCCTCTTCGTAGGTGATCACGCCGTTCAAATACAGCTTGCCCAAAGCCTGTTCAAACGTGCACGATCCCGGTGTCAAACTCTGCTCCATCGCCTCTTTAATCTTGTGCAACTCGCCGGTGGTAATCATCTCGGCGATCAGCTTGGTGTTGATCAGTACCTCGACAGCGGGTTGCAAATTGCCGTTCTTGGTCTTCACCAGTCGCTGCCCGATGATCGCTTTGAGACCATAGGCCAAGTCGGCTAGCAGGCCCGAGCGTGCGTCCTGCGGGTACATGTTGATGATGCGCGAGAGCGCGTGATAGCTGTTGGTTGCGTGCAGCGTGGTCAGGCAGAGGTTTCCGGTGAGTGCATGGGTCAATGCGTGTTGCATCGTCTGGCGGTCGCGCACCTCACCGATCAGCAGCAAATCCGGTGCTTCGCGCAGCGCATTGGACAAGGCGCTTTCGTAGGACTTGGTGTCGTGCCCGACTTCGCGCTGGTTAACCACGCAGCGCTTGTGGCGGATCAGGTACTCGATGGGGTCCTCGACGGTGAGTATGTGCCCCGTTGTCGTCGTGTTGCGATGATCGATCATGGATGCGAGCGTCGTTGATTTGCCCGACCCGGTGGAGCCAACAATCAGAATCAAACCACGCCGTTCTACCGCCAGATCAAGCAATACCGGCGGTAAATTCAGCGACGCGAACGCGGGAACACTGCTACGGATATAGCGCACCACCATCGAAACCGTGCCGCGCTGGCGCAGCACATTGATACGGAAATTTCCGTACTCTGGCTCCACGTGCGACAGATTCATCTCCCAGTCACGTTCGAAGCGCTCGATTTCGTCCGCGCTCATGACCTCATACGCAATCTTTTGCGCGGTCGCTGCGTCGATGATCTGGGTGCTGACCGGCAACGTATCGTTGTTGATCTTCAAATGGATCGGCGCACCCGCCGAGATAAACAAATCCGACGCTTCGCGCTCGGACATGAGTTGCAGCAAACGGGTGAGATACATAGGGGAAGTTGCAAGTGGCAATACTGCGAGAATAACGTTTTAATGTATTGGTCTCAAGTAATCATGAGTATCGCCAAGAATTCACTTTATCGGGAAGTACTGTTAGGCGCGTGGCGCGCCGCAACCGTCATTACCGCCCCGGTACACGAGCGTTTTTGGCAAAAAAGCGAGCACCACGCAACGACACAATGCGCCCAAGAAATGAATTGTTAGGGGCACCCATATGCTTGCAGTGATTGGTGGCAGCGGCCTCGTCGGCCTCGGACAAATGAAAGTAATCCGTCGGGAGATCGCGCGAACCCCGTTTGGCGAGCCCTCCGGGCCGCTCGTTTTTGGTGAAATGAACGACGTTCCGATGCTGTTTATTGCCCGTCACGGTCCCGGTCATATTCATGCCCCACATCGCATTAACTACCGGGCCAACGTCTGGGCGCTGAAGCAGGCTGGCGCCACCGACGTGCTGGCGGTGGCGGCGGTTGGCGGTATTGCCGACAATGTTGGGCCAGGCGTGATCGCCGTGCCCGATCAGATCATCGATTACACCTATGCCCGCGAGCACACGTTTTGTGACGGCAGTGACCGCAACGTCGTGCATGTGGATTTCACTCGCCCGTACAGCGACGAATTGCGCGACGCAATTGGGCGTGCGGCGGCGTCGGTGAGCGAGCCGGCGGTTGCGACAGGCGTTTACGGGGCAACGCAGGGGCCGCGTCTGGAAACCGCTGCAGAGATCGCACGTATGGCGCGCGACGGGGCAACGCTCGTCGGTATGACCGGCATGCCCGAAGCCGCACTCGCGCGCGAGTTAGCGCTACGCTATGCCCATCTGTGCGTCATTTCCAACTGGGCGGCGGGCTGCGGCAACAGCATCAACATGATCTCGCACGCGACCATCGACAGCACGCTCGACGCCAGCATTGGACGCGTGCAGCGGATCATCTCGGCGCTGGCGCTGGTTTACAAAGATCGACCCTAAGCGTGGCGGTTCGCGAAATCCTCAGGATGGGTGATCCGCGCTTGTTGCGCGTGGCACCGCCGGTGCCGGAATCGATGTTCGACGCTCCGGAAATGCATGAGCTGATTGATGACCTGATCGACACCATGAAAGCTGCGAACGGCGCTGGCATAGCCGCACCGCAGATTGGCATTGATCTGCGCGTCGTCATCTTCGGTGGCACCGGCATTAATCCGCGCTATCCCGATGCGCCGGACATTGCGTTCACGGTGCTGTGCAACCCCGTTCTGGTGCCGCTGGGCGAGGCGAAAACCGCTGGCTGGGAAGGTTGCCTGTCGGTGCCGGGGTTGCGTGGCGACGTGCCGCGTTATGAGCAATTGCGCTACTCAGGGCGCGACGCAACAGGTGCTGAGTTTGAACGAGTTGTTGATGGTTTTCACGCCCGCGTTGTGCAACACGAATGCGACCACCTCGACGGCGTGCTTTACCCGCAACGCATTGAGGACATGACCCATTTCGGTTTCACAGACGTGCTGTTTCCGGCGCTGATGCTGGCGTGACAGAGGTGGCGCTTGCGACACCTTTTGATCGGAAACGAGCATTAGAAATTCTAAAGGGCACCTCCAATAATTCGCTTTTGGGGATGCAGTGCTAGGAGCCCGGAGCGCAGCAACTAGAGCGTACGCTTTGGTACGTGAGCTCACTTGCCAAAAGCGCGAGCACCGCGCGACAACGCAATGCGCCCCACAAATGAATTATTGGGGGTGCCCTATAGCTTTAGCGTGAAATGACCGCTGAACGAGGGCTGAGTCGTGTTTTATGCGTGATAGCGACTTCTAGGCTTTGTCGCCTGAGCCCCCATTGAAATCGTCGTTTCTGACAAAAGCTGTTACTGAATCATTCCCGCCGCCGCCGTCGCGTTTGTCGCCGGATCGACGAGCACAAACGCGCCTCGCGAGGCGCTTTCGGCAAAGGCGGCGAGCGGTAGCGCTTGAGCGAATTCGATTTCGGCACGTACCAGGTCGTTGGCTTTGACTTCAGCGCCTGCGCCGTCGCCGACTTTCTGTTCGTGCCATTGGGCGCTGGCCAGATCGAGGCGGGAGCAGATGGCGCTGACTCGTGCAGGCAGCCAGCGTGCGCCGTGGCGCACGACGTAGCGGCGGCCTAATGTGAGTGGCGCGTTGTCGAGCCAGGCGAGGGTGGCGCTGGTGCGTTGCGTGAGTGGTGCGTCGCTGGCGCTTCCCGCCATGATCCAGTCGCCGCGCGCGACGTCAACCTGACGGTCAAAGCGGATCGCGACAGCTTCGCCGGGCTCCGCAGTGTTCGTCTCGCCGCGTCCGGTGCGCAGTGCCGCGACCACGGCTATTGCCCCGCTGGGGAACACTGAGATCGCATCACCGACGTTGATCGCGGCCTCGGCGACGTCGCCTGTGACCCAGCGCAGATGATCGTCTGATTCGTCGCGGGTAACCCACTGAACCGCGATGTGCGCGTTAGCTGTGGCGGACTTTCCGTGCGCGTCATCAAGTACCAAAGATTCGAGATGAGGAAGTAGTGCCGGGCCTTGAAACCGTGCGGTGCGTTCGGTGTGCGCGACGACGCCGTCGCCGTCAAGCGCTGACAGCGGAATCGCGGTGAAGTGTTTGATGTCGAGTGATGCCGTCAGCTCGCGGAACGCCTTAACCACGCGCTCGAATTTGGTCGCGTCGAAATCAATAGCATCCATCTTGTTCACGGCGACCACGACGTGTTGCAGACCGAGTAAACCGGCGAGCGCAGTGTGGCGTTTTGTCTGCGGCAGCAGCGTGACGGTGGGCTGCGAGAAGTCGAGCTTCATCACGTCAATGAGTACCACCGCCACGTCGCTCTTCGAGGCTCCGGTGACCATGTTGCGGGTGTACTGCTCATGGCCTGGCGCGTCGGCGATGATGAACTTGCGCTTGGGCGTGGTGAAGTAGCGGTAAGCGACGTCAATCGTGATGCCTTGCTCGCGCTCAGCCTCTAATCCATCGGTGACGAGTGAGAGGTCAAGCTGGCCTTCTTTGCTCTGTGACCCGCGTGCTTTGCCCAGCGATTCGAGCTGATCAATCATCAGTGCTTTGCTGTCGTAGAGCAGGCGGCCGATGAGCGTGCTTTTGCCATCGTCAACGCTGCCGCAGGTGATGAAGCGAAGCGGGCGGGAGGCGGCGGAATGTGAGGTGTTTGGCATGATGTTTCTACTAATTTACCGGCGCAGTGGTTCAGGCTCCCTCTCCCCTTGAGGGAGAGGGTTGGGGGAGAGGGGGGAGGTCGCGTGGGCAGCAGTCTGGGTTGCTCGCTCTACCGCCCCCTCTCCCCCAGCCCCTCCCCCACGTGGGGGGGGAGGGGAGTCGTGCTAGAAGTAACCTTCTTTTTTCCGCCGTTCCATCGCTGCATCGTTGGCGCGATCATCCATGCGCGTTGCGCCGCGCTCGCTGGCGGTGGCGGTGATGGTTTCCAGAATCACTTCATCGGCACTCGATGCCGTGCTTGCGACCGGGCACGTGCATGAAATGTCGCCTACTGTGCGGAATCGAACGCCCTTCGCGATCACGGTTTCGCCCGCACGTGGTGGCGTGATGTCGGTGACCGGCACGAGGAGACCGTTCCTCTCGATCACTTCACGTTGATGCGTGTAATAGATCGACGGCAGTTCGATGTTTTCGCGCGCGATGTAGTTCCAGATATCCAGCTCGGTCCAGTTCGAAATCGGGAACACGCGGAAGTTTTCGCCCTTTGCAATTCGCGAGTTGTAGAGGTTCCAAAGCTCGGGCCGCTGCGCTCGCGGTTGCCACTGACCGAAGCTGTCGCGATGCGAAAACACGCGCTCTTTGGCACGGGCTTTTTCTTCGTCACGACGTGCGCCGCCAACCATTGCGTCGAAGCGATTGGCTTCAATGGTCTCAAGGAGCGTGATGGTCTGATAGGGGTTGCGACTCTCAAGCTCATGCGCGAGGCGAATGGTGCCTTTTTTTATCGAATCCTCTAGGTGACCGACGATGAGGTTCAGCCCATGCTTCTTGACCAGATACTCGCGAAAGCTGATGACCTCGGGGAAGTTGTGACCGGTGTCGATATGCACAATCGGCAGCGGCAATTTGCCCGGCGCAGCGGCCTTCATCGCGAGGTGCAAAACGACGAGTGAATCCTTGCCGCAAGAGCAGAGAATCGCCGGGCGCTCGAAGCCACCGAACACTTCGCGCAGGATGCTGATGGCTTCGTCTTCGAGCCAGTTGAGATGGTCGTTTGTGACTGATTTTTCGGTGATGGGCGTTAGGTTGGGGGCGCTTAAAAAAGCGTCGCGGGCTGTCATGCGGTGGCCTTGTTTTCTTGTTTCGGTAAATCGTTGTGCAGAACAACGTGAATGCCGCACTCAGTCGCGCTGCCATTTGCGGCGGCAGCGCTCTCCCACCACCAGCGGCCCGCACGCGGATGCTCGTCAAAGCGGATCGGGCGCGTGCACGGATCGCAGCCAATGCTGGCATAGCCCTCGTCGTAGAGCTTGCTGACCGGGATGTTTTCGCGGTCAATGAAATACCAAATGGCTTGATCAGACCAGTCAGCGAGTGGGTTAAATTTTTCCAGACCAAAGCCTGCATCCCATTCCTGATGCGGAACCTGCGCACGGCCCGCGCTTTGCGCCTTGCGCAGACCGGTGACCCACGCGGCTTTGCCCTCTAACGTACGACGCAGCGGTTCAGTTTTGCGCACCGTGCAGCAAAGTTCGCGCGCCGCTTTGCTCTCGAAAATCGCGCTGTTGGCTTGCGTTGCGGCCAATGCTTGCAAACGATCGGGCGCTGGGTTGACGCGCTCAATTTCACGACCGTAATGTGCTTCAGCATCGAGCCATAACGTGAGCGTCGCTTTGGGCAAGCGCTCGGTATCCAGTGCGAAGGTGTGAATCGGCAATTGCTCTCGAGCGATCAAGTGGAACAGCACCATGTCCTCAGCAGACAGGCTGCTCGCAAGGACGCAAGGCGTATGCAGGGCAGCAGTGTTGAGCGTTGCCACTGTCGTTGCAAGCAGATCGGCGAAACCTGCGGGAATGTCCGCAACGCGTGGCCGTTGATACCACGGCTGCTTCTGGTTGCCTGAGAGGTTAGCGTCGAGGGCGAATTCTGTAGTCATGATCAGGCCACCAGCTTGACGCCAGCAAAGGAGAGGGCAGCAACCAGCAGGCTGCGGGTTGCGATTTCGGGCACGCGCTTCGACAGTCGCGCGCCAAGAAGAATGCCGGGGACGGAGCCAACGAGCAGGCCGATTAGCAAATTGACATCGAGATGACCGACGCTCGCATGCGCAAGGCCTGCTGCGGCTGTGAGGGGTACGGCATAGGCGATGTCGGTGCCGACGATGCGAGAGATCGGCAATGCAGGATGCAGTAAGAGCAACGCTGTGACGCCAATAGCGCCGGCGCCGACAGACGAGAGTGTGACGACCGCGCCGATAGCCAGTCCTAGAACAACCGTGGGCCACAAATTGTTTGAGACGTCATGCGCGGATGCTTGCAGCGACTGACCGCGACGCAAACGCAGCAACCAGGGACGGATCAACAACGCGAACGCGGTTCCGAACAACGCGACTCCGAGCGAGAAACGGATGACGCGATTGAGCGCATCGATATCGGGCTTCACTTCATGGATAACAGCGAAGGCCAACGCGGCTCCGGTCAAACTCGCCGTGATTAAAACCGTCAACAAACGCTTCGCCACATTGCCCACGCGCCAATGCGCGACCGCACCGAACGACTTGGTGACGGCGGCGAAAAGCAGATCGGTTCCGACCGCAATCGCCGGTGGAATCCCCAAGCCACCCACGAGAATGGGCGTCATCAGCGAACCACCGCCGACCCCAGTGAGGCCGATGATGATGCCGATGGCGAACCCGATCGCGGGCAGGTGAATGTGCGCTGCAAGTGAAGTAAATAGCTCTGACATGGAGAGGATGGTAGGCATGCCATGCGACACCCTAGCGAGTCAAAATGAAATTAATTCATATGCTTTTTTGCATAAAGAGGGTGTGCTGTGGCACTGCAGGCCAGTGGCAAATGAGGCAGATTCGCGAGGCACGCTAGAATTTAGGGTACTCACCGGAGGGTTGGATGAGTGGTTTAAGTCGCACGCCTGGAAAGCGTGTTTAGGTTAATAGCCTAACCGGGGTTCGAATCCCCGATCCTCCGCCAGTTTGCTCCCTGTTAAATCTACCTGACTAGTTACGTGCCTCAGACCGCAGCCCTGACGCCCACGCTGTCATGTTGAGCGAGTCGAAACATCTGGTGGCATGCACAAAAGCTCGTGGTGATCACATCTGTGGGTATACTGATCCTTCGCGATGCTCAGGATGACATTTTGCTTTCTGAGGCATGTAACTAATCAGGTTTTTGTTTGCGCAACAGGTACAGCTTTTTCATAAAACCTATGTTCCATATGGGCTACGTTGGCAAAATTGCGTTAATCGACTTTTGCCATTTTATTGATTTAGCCCCCATGCTGGGGTCGTTACATAAAAAAGCTGTTTGCCGAACTGTCAGGTGACAGTCTGCGGCAATTTTCAGAAGTGCGCCGCGAACATTCGAACACCTCGTCGGCGCTGTTCAAATCGCGCCGCGCTCCGCTCCGAGTTGGCGAATTCGCATCGACCGTTAGTTCCCGGGCCAGCGCTTTCGGCACTGCGACAGCAGCGGCAACCGTTTCATTGACCACGGGGCGAGCGAGCGAACCCTGTCACGTCTGCATCAGTTCCCACAACTTCGCCGGGGTCACCGGCATTTGCAGCCGCGTGGTCTTCGCGGCCATGCCATTGCGGGCGAGGGCGTCGGCAATCGCGTTAACCACTGCGGGCGTGGCGCCAATCGTGCCCAGTTCGCCCACGCCTTTCACGCCCAGGCGGTTGTTTCTACACGGTGTGGACTCGTCCATGGTGTGGTTGAAACTGGGAGTGATGTCGGCTCTTGGCGCGCAGTAATCCATGAGGCTGCCGGTCACCAATTGGCCAGAATCTGGGTCATACAGGATGTGTTCACACAGCGCCTGGCCGATGCCTTGTATGGCACCGCCGTCGAGTTGGCCGATGACAATCATGGGATTGATGACACGGCCCACGTCATTGACCGATGCATAGGTCAAAACGTCAACCTGTCCCGTTTGCGGATCGACTTCTACCTCGGTGATGTGGCATCCGTTGGGCCAGCTGGGGCCCGCGACGGTGTGCGTCGATTCGACGTAGATGCGCTGCCCTGGCTGCCTGCCCGCCAGCGTGAATAAGTCGATCTTGACATCCGTACCTTTGACACGGAATACTGCGTCGGCAAACTCTAAATCCATTGCGGCGACTTCGAGCGCTTCGGCGGCAAGGCTGCGCGCGAGTTCGATGGTCTTTTCCGCGCCGACCTGAATGGCCGAGCCGCCGGTAAACAGCGAACGTGAGCCAGCGCTGCCAAAACCATTCACGCGGTCAGTGTCGCCCATCAGAATGCGGACCTTGTCAATCGGCACCCCAAAGCTGTCGACCACCAGCTGCGCGAGCGACGTCAAAATGCCCTGGCCCATGGCGTTGACAGCGGTGGCGACATCGATAAAGCCATCAACACGCACAGTGACCTGTACGTTTTCTTCGAACACATTGCCCCCCGTCCACTCCAGAAAGGTCGCGATCCCCAAACCTCGCCATTTGCCCTGTGCCACAGACTGCGTCGCGCGCGCGTCAAACCCCGTCCAGTCGGCCAGTTGCAGCGCCTCGTTCATGATGTGTTCAAACCGGCCACTGTCGTACACCTGCGCCATAGCATTGGCATAGGGCATTTGTTCGGGCTTCACAAAATTGCGGCGGCGCAAAACGATGCGGTCAATCCCCGTTACGCGTGACGCCTCGTCCATCAATCGCTCCATGTTGTGAATCGCCTCGGGGCGACCAGCACCGCGGTAGGCACCCGTGGGTGTCGTGTTAGTCAGCACCGCTTTGAAGTGAAAATCAATGGTCTGGATGTCATAGACGCTGGTTTGCACCCAGGGGCCTATCAGCAATTGAATGGCTACCCCGACACCGGTCGCATACGCGCCAACGTTGGCCACCGTGTGTATGCGCAGCGCCAGAATTTTTCCATCGGCGTCCATCGCCATTTCAGCATCCGCATGCACATCGCGCCCATGCCCGGCCGATAAAAATTCTTCGCCACGTTCGGCAATCCATTTCACCGGACGCGCCAGCGTCCGGGCGCAGTAGGCAGCAGTCACATCTTCCGGGTACGCGCCGGTCTTCATGCCAAAACCACCACCCACGTCGCCCACCAGCACGCGCACCTCGTCGTCGGTGAGCCCCAGACAATGGCCCAGCGTCTCGCGAACGCCGGTGGGCATCTGTGAGCTCATGCGCACCGTCAGCCGCCCCGAGCCCGCATCAACGTCACTCAACACCGAGCGTGGCTCGATCGTCAGGGCATGCAGGCGCTGGTTGTTGATACTCAGCTTGACGACGTGCGCCGCCCTGGCAAAAGCCTCAGCGGTCTTTGCTGCACTGCCATGGCGCATTTCGGCGGCGATGTTGTCCTCGATGTGATCACACAGGCGTGGCGCATCCGCAGCTAAGGCGGCCTTCGGGTTCACCACCATCGGCAGCACTTCGTAATCGACAGCAATCGCTTGCACCGCGTCGCTGGCTTGCTGCACGGTGTCGGCCACGATGGCCGCTACCGGTTCGCCGACAAAGCGCACCCGCTCGTGCGCCAGCGCGCGGCGCGGGGCCGAAGTGACGTCCGAGCCGTCGGCGCGTTTGAAACCTGCCGCACCGGGCATCGGTTTGACCCCTGCAGCGACCATCTCGGCTCCGGTGACGATCAGATGCACGCCGGGCATGGCACGGGCCGCAGCGCAATCAATCGACTTTATGCGGGCGTGTGGGTAGGGCGAGCGCAGCACGACCAGATGGGTCTGCCGAGGCAGGCTGACGTCGTCCGTGTATTGACCCTGCCCTTTAAGCAAAAGCTCATCTTCCAGGCGGCGCACATGTTGACCGCTACCAAAGCGTGCTGGATTAACGGTCGTACTGATGGCGTTGTTGGCGTTGCTGGTCATGGGAGTGCGAATGAAACAGGTTGAGCGAAATTTAAGATTGCAAGTCACGACAGAATTTTGGGATAGCACGCAAACGGTACCTCAATGGATACCTTAAAGGCACGTTTTCGTGCTTCGACGCTGATTCAGCTTTTCGCAATAACGCTTATTTCATGGGGGCTAAAGCGATATATTTCCGCAAGTCGACTATGCATTATATTGTGATACAGCCCCTATTCGTCGGCGCTTTCACGAAAAAGCTAATGCGCCGTCCTTGCCGCAAAAAAGCTCGAACGCTCGATGCTTCCCAAGTCTACGGTCAGCGATTTTTTACCGCGCTTGATTGACAACGGTACGCGAACACCCGCCTCGCCGCGCGACCAGACCGCCCGGTAGAACTCGGCCAGAGTCTTGACGTCGGTGGTGCCCACGGCGGAGATGATGTCGCCGCGCTCCAGCCCCGCTTTGTCGCCCGGCCCATCCGCCGACAAGCGTCCGACGTTCACGCCATCCGCATCCTCGAACGTGGTCACACCGAGCCACGGTCGTTGCGCGCCCTTGCGCTGACCGTTGTTGATGAGATCGTCGAGGATCGGTTTCAAAATATCAACCGGCACAAACATATTTCCGGGCATGCCCGTACCATTGCCCGCCGAGTCGCGCACAAACAGTGAGCCCACGCCGACCAGTTTGCCCGACGGCTCAACCAGCGCCGCGCCGCCCCAGTCGGCGATTGGCGGAAAAGTAAAAATCGCGTTGTCGAGAAGATATTCCCATCCGCCGGTGAATTCGCGGCGGGAGGTGATGAAGGCGGGCGCGATATTGCCGCGCGCACCTGCGGCGAGCACGGCGTCTTTCTCTTTGAGTAATTTAGCGTCCCCCAGAACGAACGGTTCGCCCTGCGCGGGCGCGAGCAAGCGCACGAGACCGAAGCCTGTTTCCTGATCGAATCCCGCGACTTTTCCGGGCAATTTTCGGCCCTTGTGATCGGTGATTTCCACCTCGTCGGCCTCCATCACCAGATAGCCAATCGTGAGCACCAGCTTCGGTGACAGCAGGATTCCGTTGCCTTCGCGCTCGGCGCCGAGCGTCGCATTGCTCTTCGCCCCAGGCGCGGCAATCGTTCGCAACTTGACCACGCCGGTAAGCGCTTTCTCGATCACCTCACCCGACATCTTGTCGGAGAATTTTTCGCTGGCGGTTTTCTCCGATTTGACGTCTTGCGCGGGCGCAACACTCGCGAAACTTAAGGCCAAGAGACAGGCGGTGAGGGCGGTCAATCTGCGCATTACAAATACTCCGGAAGCGGGGGTGACTCGGCAATTAAAATAGTCGCATGAATCATGCCGACACCGCAATAGAAGTTTCGCCTCCCGTGACCGTACGAAAATCGCGCGCGCTGCCGTTTTCGCTGTCACGCGAAGGCAAGCGGTTGCGCAACATTGTTGGCGCAGCGGTCACCGACTTCGGCATGATCTCCGAAGGCGACCGCATCATGGTTTGCCTGTCGGGCGGCAAAGACAGCTACACGATGCTTGATCTGCTGCAAGCGCTGCAAGTGGTGGCGCCCGTGAATTTCGAACTCATCGCGGTCAATCTCGATCAGAAACAGCCCGATTTTCCCGAGCACATCCTGCCCCAATATCTGGAAAAGTCTGGCGTCTATTTCAAAATCGTTGAATCCGATACGTATTCGATCGTCAAGCGGGTTTTGGAAGAGGGCAAGACGATGTGCTCGCTGTGTTCACGTTTGCGGCGCGGCATTTTGTACCGCACCGCAAAAGAACTCGGCTGCACCAAGATCGCGCTAGGCCATCATCGTGAAGACATTCTCGGCACGTTCTTTCTGAACATGTTTTACGGCGGCAAATTGAAGGCGATGCCGCCAAAACTGGTGTCTGACAACGGCGAACACGTTGTCATCCGCCCGCTCGCCTACGTGCGCGAGAAGGACATCGTGAAATACGCCAAAGAGCGCGAATTTCCGATCATCCCGTGCAACCTCTGCGGCTCGCAACCGAACCTGCAACGTGCCGTAGTCGGGCGAATGCTGCAAGACTGGGACAAGAAGTTTCCGGGTCGTATCGAGACCATGTTCCGCAGTTTGCAGAACATCGTGCCGTCGCATTTGGCGGACTCGAAATTGTTCGATTTTCAGGGGTTAGCAGCGCGGGGCGTGGACGTTGGTGAGTTGCCGATGGCGTTCGATGGTGGTGACACCGCGTTCGACGTTGATCCCGAGATCGAAAATTTGATGCGGAAAGAGCAATCGGCTGCGCCGAGCGTGGTGACGTTCGTTGATCGATAAGCCAACGGTAAAACAATATAATCATCGATATGAATACCATCACACTTTCTAGCAAATTCCAGTTTGTCGTACCACGCGAAGTGCGCGAAAGCATGAAGCTGAAGCCCGGGCAAAAGATGTCGGTGCTGGCCTACGATGGGCAAATCAGACTGCTGCCGATTCGCACGCCACAGGAAATGCGCGGCATTGCGCGCGGCATCGACACCAGCATCCCCGACGAACCGGACAGGTTTTAATCGTGGCACGTACCGCTGTCGAATCGCCCGCGCTGATTGACTCATCGGGCTGGCTTGAGTACTTCGCCGATTCGCCGCGCGCATCGCTGTTTGCCCCTGTCATTGTTAAAGTCGAATCGATTCTCGTGCCCACGGTGGTGCTGTACGAAGTGTTCAAGCGGCTACGCAATCAAGTTGGCAGTGCCATCGCCGATGATGCTGCCAATTTCATGCAACAGGGGCACGTATGTGGTCTAGATGCGCGACTCGCGCTGACAGCGGCGACGCACAAGTTGGCGTTCGCCGACAGCATCATCTACGCCACAGCGCAGCAGTACGGCGCGACCCTCTGGACGCAGGATGCGCATTTTGACGGCTTGCCCGGTGTGAAATTTTTCGCGAAAAGCTGAGACGACTATGAGCGCTGTAACAACCCACTCAACGGGTAAAGCCGTTCACGTCATCAAAGGCGCGTGCCCGCACGATTGCCCCGACACCTGCGCGCTGGAGTATCACGTTGCTGACGGCAAGTTGATCGAAGTCAAAGGCTCCGCGAGTCACAGCGTGACGGCAGGCGTGCTCTGCACCAAGGTCGCGAAATATCCGTTGCGCACGTATCACCCGACCCGCATCAAGACGCCGCTCAAACGCATCGGTGCAAAGGGCGAAGGCAAGTTCGTATCGATCTCGTGGGACGAGGCGCTGACGACGATTGCTTCGAAATTAAAATCCGTCATTGCCGAGCACGGCGCAGAGGCGATCCTGCCGTACAGCTACGCGGGCAACATGGGCATGTTGCAATACGGCTCGATGGATCGTCGCTTTTTTCATACGATTGGCGCGTCGCAACTTGATCGCACCATTTGCTCCAGCGCCGGTGGAGCGGGGCTCACGGTCACGCTCGGCTCCCGCCTGGGCACGGACATCGAAGCGTTTGCGCATAGTGAGCTGATCATCCTGTGGGGGACAAATCCGATCACGTCGAATTTGCATTTGTGGAGCAGGTGCCAGAAGGCCAAACGACGGGGAGCGCGGCTGATAGCCATTGATCCATATCGTTCGTTGTCGGCGGAAAAGTGCCACCAGTGGTTGCCGATCAAGCCGGGCACGGACGCGGCGCTGGCGCTGGCGATGATGCATGTGCTGGAGCGGGATGACGCAGAAACACAAGCGCTGGATCACGATTACATCGCGAAGTACACGCTGGGTTTTGAGCAATTGAAAACGCGTGCGGCAGAGTGGACGCCGCAACGCGCTTCTGACATTTGC
>JAYVPF010000184.1:0-20775 GCA_043757535.1 Burkholderiales bacterium | reverse complement strand
CACCCAGTGCGCCTCGCACAGCGCGTCGGTGCCGTAGCGCTTCAAGAATTCAGCCAAAGATAGGCCATGTTGAAATTGAACCCGATTCATCGCCATGTTGAAACCCCAGTCTGGATACGGCTCGCCGCGATACTGAATGTGTATACAGTCTATGCTGGGCACTTGTCTGAGGCAAGTAACTAATCAGGACTAAATATGTCCTATCGCGACCGGTATGGTTCCCTCTCTCTGGGGAGAGGGCCGGGGGGGTAAGGGTGCTTGCATCGCGATGCCTGAAACGCGTGCCCAGTCCCTCACCCCAACCCTCTCCCCGAGGGAGAGGGAGCCTGCCGAACCGGTCATATTTGGTTGACTCAGTAATAAGTAACCCGCATTAGAACTAAACTACGTTCACAACAATCGTCGCAACCCCCGCCGCGCTCGCGACCATTACGTCGCCCTTCACCACCGCTGCAACGCCTTCTGGCGTGCCGGTCATGATGAGATCACCCGGCTGCAATTCCCAGGCGACCGACAGGTGCTCAATGATCTCGTTGACGCTCCAGATCAACTTGTCCACGTCGCTTGCTTGGGTCGTCTTTCCGTTCACCGTCAGGCTGATCGCACCGCTCGTGATCTCACCGGTTTGCGCGATCGGCGTCACTGGGCCGACGGGTGCGGATTGATCGACAGCCTTGCCGATCTCCCACGGGCGGCCCGTCTTTTTCGATTCGCCCTGCAAATCGCGACGCGTCATGTCGAGCCCAATGGCATAGCCAAAAATGTGCTTTGCCGCGTCGGCCGCAGCGATGTTTTTGCCCCCCGTACCAATCGCGACGACCAATTCGACCTCGTGATGATAATTTTGGGTGAGGCTAGGGTAAGCGATGTCCACACTCGCACCCTTGGCGCAAACGACGACTGCGTCAGATGGCTTCAGGAAAAAGAACGGCGCTTCACGCCCGGTGAAACCCATTTCTTTCGCATGCTCCACGTAGTTGCGGCCCACGCAGTACACGCGGCGAACCGGAAAGCGCTGGTCAGAGCCGGTGATCGGGAGCGAGGTAACGGGGGCGGGAGGAATGGCGTAAGTCATGATTTAAGGACACCTCTAATAATTCATTTGTGGGGCGCATTGCGTTGTCGCGCGGTGCTCGCGCTTTTGGCCAATGGGCTCACGTACCAAGGCGTACGCTCTGGTTGCTGCGCTCCGAGCTTCTAGCACTGCATCCCCAAAAACGAATTATTAGAGGTGCCCTTAAGTATGAGCGAGGCTCGTGCTTGACGCAACGTCAAGCTCTTCGCACAGTATTATGTCTCTCGCGCATGCACAACAGTGACAGCAAATTCCGTTACTCGCGCTTCGTCCCAAATTCCCGATCAACTTTGATCAGCGCAGTCACCCAAAAACTTGGAATCGTCGCCACGCACACCCAGACGAAAAAGTTCGCGTAACCCATCTCTGACTGCAGCCAGCCACTCGCCATACCGGGCAGCATCATGCCCAGCGCCATGAAGCCGGTGCAGATCGCGTAGTGCGCCGTTTGATGCTCGCCGGTCGCTGTCATGATCATGAACAGCACGTAGGCGGTGAAACCGAAGCCGTAGCCGAACTGCTCCGTTGCCACAAGCATTCCGATCAGGTAAACGTCAGTTGGCTGAACCATGGCGAGGTAGACGTAGACACCGTTCGGCACATTGATCGCGAGCGCCATGATCCAGAGCCAGCGCTTCATGCCGTGGCGCGAAATCAGGTACGCACTCAGCAGTCCGCCGACGGTCAACGCGGCGACGCCAATCGTTCCGTAGAGCAGGCCCACGTTTTCGGTCGACAAACCCAGTCCGCCTTTATCCATTGTGTCGAGCAGAAATACGGGCGCAATTTTCACCAGTTGTGCCTCAGCAAATCGATATAACAGGAGAAATGCGAGAACCGTAACGATCTCTCTTTTCTTGAGGAATCTGGCGAAGACGGCGACGAATGTCTTGCCGATCTGACCATCGTCAATCTTTGCGACATCGTTTGCCGGACGCGGCAGCATGAGGCTGTGATACAGGAAGAGCGACACAAACATCGCCCCCAGCAAATAGAAAACGATGGTCCAGGCCATCGTCACATTTCCGGTGATCGTCGTTAGTTTCCCCGCGAGATAAACCAGTCCGCCTTGCCCGGTGATCATCGACAAGCGGAAAAAAGTGCTGCGAATCCCCACAAATGCGGCCTGCTCATGCTGCCGCAAACCGAGCATGTAGAAACCGTCAGAAGCAATGTCATGCGTCGCCGCACTAAAAGCCAGCAGCCAGAAAATCGCAAGCGTGATTCTAAAAAAATTGTCGACGGGAATGGTCAGCGCCACTAACGCGAACGCCGCACCAATCAAAAGCTCGAGCGACACGATCCACCAGCGCTTGGTGCGGAACATATCGACAAACGGTGACCACAACGGTTTGATCACAAACGGCAGATACAGCCAGCTTGTGTAGAGCGCAATGTCAGTGTTCGACACCCCCAGGTTCTTATACAGAATCACCGAGAGCGTCATCACCGCGACGTACGGGATGCCCTGCCCGAAGTAGAGCGTGGGGATCCATCGCCAGACGCTTTTCGTCATGGCTGTAGTGGCGGGGGCCTCGACTCTGGTGTCACTCATTCTCACGTGCACAAATCCGATTCGACAACGCGTGTCGCGTCAATAGCCGCAAGTGTGCACCACCCCAGTGTGGCAACAGACGCACAGGTTCGGATCAAGTCACCGCCGATTCCCACTACGCTGCCTTTTGCGCTGTGCCAGCGGTTCTATCGCGATTGCCTGCTATCGGAGAAATCGCGGTCGAACCGCTCGCACAGCGAACCCAATTGACTCGGTTCCCACCTGTTGCACAATCAAGCAAAATGCCGCAGCGGTATCCATTCACCTACACAAAAGGCTCATGAATCTGACCCTGCACGGCAAACGCCCGAAACTCGCGCACATCTCATGGCGCGAATTAGCCACAGTCATCCTGCCATCGCTGGCATTGCTGCTGCTCGCGTTCTGGATCGCTTCGCGCTACATCAAGCCCTCGCCGCCGAGCACACTGGTGATGACGACGGGTTTTGCCAATAGCCCTTACGATGATTTTGGCAAGCGTTATCAAGCCATTCTCGCCACGCACGGCGTCACGCTGACGCTTCAAACCTCGCGCGGCGCCAGCGAAAATCTGGCGCGTCTGCGCGATGGCAAGCAGAACGTAGACGTGGGATTCGTGCAAGGCGGCATGGCGACCTTGGCACCCGGCGAAAAGCTCGATAAGGGCACCTCACCACTCGTGAGTTTGGGTAGTCTGACCGTTGAACACTGACGTACGTGCTCATTGACGCGGCAACGCAAGTGCATAAGGATCATCGGCTGTTCCAGAACGAAGGCGAATACCCGAGCCGCAAAGGGCAGGACATGCCACTAGCGGATGAAGCGGATCGCTTTTTCAAATCTGGAAAACCATTCTTGCAACGCTATCTTCCCTACTGGCTGGCGAATCTGGTTGATCGCATGGTGATCCTGCTTATTCCATTGATCGCAGTGCTGCTGCCACTTCTGAAAATTATGCCCTCGGTGTACGACTTCCGATTGAAGGTGCGCATCGCGAAGCTCTACAAGCAGATTCGCAGCGTTGAGCACGACATCATTGATGCCAAATCGCCAGCGGAAGTCAACGCGCTCAGTGATCGTCTCGACGTGATTGAAACATCAATCGTAAACGCCAACATTCCTGTGCTCGACTCTGATGCGTTCTATCAGGTGCGTCAGGCACTTGATCTCGCACGCGACCGTATCGGGCGCGGTGACGCAAAAGCCGCGCCGACGATGCGCGCTCCCGCGATTGTGCCTTCTGAGACGACGTAGCGATGTGGTTGCACAAGCGGGATTTGTAGTCAATGGCTTACAGCGATTCAGCCTGAACTACGACAGACCCGAACCCTTGCGCTCTTTAAGCTTCTCTCATCGGCAGCGATCGCGAATTTGCACATCGATGCGCGCTTCAGTGCACGAATTCGCTATCGCCGCCACACGCTGCCTGCGGCACGCCGCTCGCTTGGCTCACACTGAGTCCGTAACAAATTCAGATTGGAAACATTATGAACTGGAAACTTAAAACTGCACTGACCGCGACGGTTTTGGTGCTTGCCACTCAGGCCGCCGCCCAAATCACGTTCTACGAAGGCGAAGGCTTCCGTGGTCGTACTTTCACCGCAAACAGTCAGGTCAACAACTTTCAGCGCGTCGGCTTCAACGATCTCGCTACGTCGGTCATCGTCACTGACGGTCGCTGGCAAGTATGCGACGACGCAAATTTCGGCGGTAGATGTGTCATCTTACGCCGCGGCAGCTACGAATCCCTCAATGGGATGGGCATGAGCAACCGTATTTCGTCGGTGCGCCGCGTCGTTCGTCAGGACAGTAATTTCATCGAAGCGCCGGAGCCATTGGCGGCACCTGCTTACGAATACTACCGTCGTCCGAATGAACGCGTCAGCGAGGCCGTTGTAACCTCGGTTCGCGCCGTGGTGGGGCCGCCCGAACAGCGCTGCTGGGTTGAGCGCCAACAGGTCAATAGCGGCGATGCAAATATTGGCGGCGCTATTATCGGCGGCATTCTCGGCGGCGTGCTCGGACATCAGGTCGGCGGTGGCCGCGGACGTGATGTAGCGACTGTCGGCGGTGCGATTGCTGGTTCCACGATTGGTGGCAATTCCGGTCGCGACGGCGGCTTCGTTTACGATCAAAATGTTCGTCGTTGCGAGACCACAACCAGCACTACGCCTGCGTATTGGGATGTGACGTACAACTATCGTGGCATTGAGCATCGCGTTCAAATGAGCTCGCCACCAGGTCGAACGGTTGCCGTCAACATGAATGGTGAACCCCGCCAGTAGCCCGCAACCAAACCGTCGCCGGGAGTTTTTCCGGGTAGTTGCAGTGTGCTAGCGCAAAATGCGGGGTGCACAACGGTCGGTGCGCACGATCCTCGGTGATTAAAAACCACCGAAGTTCGTGCGTTTTGCTTTGTGCCCGACTGAACGCCCCGCGACGCACCCACAAAAATTTCTAAAATGATCGACTCTCTCCTCCTCGCCACCGCTCGTGTATGCACCTTTGAGCAGCAAAAAATTCTCACCAATGCGAGTGGTTTTTTCTTCGAACGCGACGGGCGTTTATTTGTTGTGACCAGTCGTCATGTCATGCTCGATGAGCCGAGCAAGCACTTCCCCGATCGCATCGAAATCGAGTTGCACACCGATGCCACGAACATGGCCAGCTCGATTGGCTTCTCAATGCCGCTGTACCGGGATGGCAAGAGCGTTTGGCGCCAGGGTCTGGATGCTTCGGGAGAAATAGACGTTGCCGTGATCGAAATCGAGCGTGCCGCGCTACCGACGACGGCAGTTTTTCACGCGTTCACAGCGGCGCATTTGCTGGCGACAAATGACATCGTTGAAATCGGCGCTTCGTTATTGGTCGTGGGCTTCCCGCTTGGCTTTCATGACACATTGCACCACATGCCTGTCGCTCGCCACGCGGTGATCGCCTCCTCATTCGGGCTGCGCTTTCAGGGTCAGGGTTACTTCCTCACCGATGCGCGAACGCATCGCGGCACCAGCGGCGCACCGGTGGTCATGCGCGATGCCAATGCCAATCTCAACATCATCAGCAGTGGCGACAACCTGCCGTGGAAATTGCTGGGCGTGCATTCAGCACGACTGGACGTTGGTACGCGCGATTTAAAACTCGACGAAGCGCTGGGCCTTAATTGCGCGTGGTACGCCGATATTTTGATGACGCTTACTGACCTCAGCCCGCGGCTCGCGCCTGCCAAGATTGTCACGGCGACGCCAGCGCTGCTCGCGACCGAACCGATGCTTGCAATCGATAATTCGGGTATCGCAGTCACCGGTTAGCGCTCGGCTGCACGGTGATCCGCGTTTGCGACGACGATGGGGGCCAAGGTTCGATTGATTTGCGAAGCACAATCATTCACGGAGGAAATTTGAAGACAGTATTCACGTTGTGCGGCGCGCTCGTCGTGCCGCTCGCCGTTCTTCTCTTCGCGCAGTGGCCGCTGCGCGATTGGGTGCAGGCTTACTCACGCCAAACCAACGATGTGGCGCAGGTGGTCTTCGCGCTTTATGTCGCCGTCGCAATTAGCGCTGCGTCGTACGCAAACGCTCACCTCGCGGCGGGTCGTCCGTCGCCATTGTCAATCGATGCCACACCGCGCTGGAAGCGCTACGCACTGCTCCTTTGCATCGGTCCCTGGGCGATGCTGATTTTGTGGACGTCGAGCGCGCAAGTAGGGCAATCCATCGTGCTTCTGGAGCGGTTTTCAGAAACCGGAAATCCCGGTCTGTTTGTTATCAAATTTGCCGGGTGGCTGATGGCGCTGCTGGCACTCGGGTATTGCGTGTTCTCCGTCGCACGCAAACCATGAACTCGCCATGACCACGGCCGGACTCTGGATGTTGCTGGTTTTGGGGGTACTCGTCACGACGACCGGCTTGCCGGTTTGGGCGCTACTGCTGGGCACTTCATCGGCATTTGCGGCCGCTGGATTGCTGGTCGGCGCTATCGACTTGAACGTGCTCTCAGCGCTCTCGCCTCGCATCGTTGGTTTGCTGGAAAATGATTTGTTGCAGGCGCTGCCGCTGTATGTGTTCATCGGCGTGCTGCTGCAACGGCTTACCGTAACGGATTCGATTTTTTCGACTCTGGTGAGAATTTTTCGCCCTTTCGGCACACAAGATTCGGTAGCCGCAGTCGCAACGCTCACAGTAGGCTCGTTGATCGCGCCAATGAGCGGATCGGTCGGCTCCAGCGCATCCCTGCTCTCGCGGTTGGTGGCTCATCGTTTGCGCCATCTGGCACCCGCACGCGCCATTTCGCTGGTGAGCGCGGCAGCCACGATTGGCGTTGTGGTGCCGCCCTCGCTCGTGTTGATATTGCTGGGCGACGCGATGCTGCGCGCGCACCTTGAAGCCAGCAATTTGCCTGGATTTATGCTGGGTGCCACGAGGATAATTTCAACGCAGGATGTGTTCAACGCGGCGCTGCTGCCTGCTGTCGCAGGGCTCCTGCTTTGGATGATCATGGCGTGGCGGCAAGGACGATTCACCGAGCCGAATCAAAACAATGGGCACGGCGCTGAGCAGCGCGCTGCAGACGACCACAACGTCACAGGATCACAGATGGCAGTCGCGTTCGCGGCAATCGCCGTCATCGTGTTGCTGCTGGCAGGCGTGTTTACCGGCAAGCTATTCGCCGTCGAGGCAGCAGCCGCAGGTGGCTGCCTTTCCATCCTCGCCACGCTCGTAAGCCGTTCGCTGTCGTTGCCTGCATGGCGCGAGGTGTTGTATGACACGCTCACGCTCTGCGGCGCATTGTTCGCCTTGTTAGTTGGAGCCACCACGTTTAGTCTGGTATTCCGGGCGTTTGGCACCGACCGATGGCTATCAGAGCTTGTTCTGGCCTCCACGCTGTCGCCGCAACTCACTGCGCTTTGCGTGCTGCTTTTCGTGGCGCTGTGCGCGGGGGTGCTCGATGCATTCGAGATGATTTTTGTGGTGATTCCGATCATCGCGCCTGCGCTGATCGCGACGCTTGGCGACGCGCAACAGGCGGCGGTTCTGCTACTGCTCGTGCTGCAAACGAGTTTTCTGATTCCACCGATGGGCTATGCCGTGTTGATGGTGAGATCGCGTGGTGGGCTGGGTGCGGCGTCTACTTCAGCTATCGTCAAGTCGCTGCTACCATTCATTCTGATTCAGCTCGCGGTAACCGCGTGTGTTTTCGCGTTGCCACCTGTCGTGCACCTGCTTGACGTACCGAAGGCCGCGGCGTCCAGCGAACCCACGAAATCCGACGACGACATTGTCAGGCAACTGCGGGAGATGTCAGGCTCGCCGCTGTCCGACGGCGGAAAGTAGTACGGTGTCAGTCGGCCAACAGAGCGCCTCCAATTTAGGCTGCGGAACGCTGAACTAACCGACCTAAACCCAATATCGGTCACTTAAGGGCACCTCTAATAATTCTTTTGGGGATGCAGTGCTAGGAGCCCGAAGCGCATTACCGAGTCAACCAAATATGACCGGTTCGGCAGGCACCCTCTCCCTCGGGGAGAGGGTTGGGGTGAGGGACTTGGCACACCTTTCAAGCATCGCGTTGCAATCACCCTCACCCCCCGCCCTCTCCCCCAGGGAGAGGGAGCCATACCGGTTGCGATAGGACATATTTAGTTGACCTGTTAATAAGTGACCGGTATTGGCCCTAAACCGCGTCCAAAGAGCGTAAGCTGTCGAACATAGCGTTAAACCCATCGGAGTCACAGATGAACAGAACCGCCTTACCTTTCATTCTGCTCGCGACGACGGCAGCCACCCTCGCCGCACCCCCCGCCTCAGCTCAGGAAGTCGCCCGCGTCGTATCGAGCACGCCGGTGACGCAGCAGGTCGGCGTACCGCGCCAGGTGTGCACCACGGCACCCGCCCCGTCGGGTGCCACGCAGTGCACGACACAAACCATTTACGAAAATCGCACCACCGCGTATCAGGTGGTCTATGAGTATGCGGGCAAGCAGTACTCGGTGCAACTGCCGCAGGATCCGGGGCCGACCCTTAAGTTGCGCGTCACGGTAGACCCCGTGCGCGGCCAACCTGCGCCGGTGGCGCTGGGTGACGCGGCCAACGCGCCCGCGCCCGACCCGTCGGCCGTAGCGGTCGCGCCGGTGGCAACTGCTGCCGTGCCCTACCCCGCCTACGTTTACTACAACGGCTATCCTGGGTACGTCAGCTACTACGGCTCGCCGTACTACGGCTACTGGGGTCCCACCCTAGCGCTCGGCTTTTTGGGCGGGTATTACGGTGGACGCTTTGGCGGACACCACGGCGGTCATCACAGGCGCTAGCGGCGGCGTAGGCGACTGTGCGGTCGCGCGTGGAGCGAATCAGCTTTTTCGCTAAAACCTTATTTTGCTGGGGCTGGAATCAATTTTCTGTCGATGTCAATATCGCCTAAATGGCAGCCTTCACCGACCGCTACGTTTGTTGATGCGCGTCTCAACCGTCGCCAGCCAGCGTTCGCGAATTTCGGGCGTCCATTCAACTTTTGACGACGCCAGGTTTGCGATGAGTTGTTCTTCCAGCGCCTGCTGCGTGCGGTGATCGCGTTCGCGGCGAATCAGGTCGCGCACGTACTCGCTGGTGTTGCCCAAGCCACGCGTTTGCGTGCGAGCATCCACGTACTCCCGCATGTCGGTAGGAAGAGAAATTGTCATGGTTTGCATCGCCATCTTTGCCAGCTTCGGTGTCAATCACTTTGATAAATGTTTTAACAATGGTTCTTATCTATTAAGATTTTTGATCGGACAATTGAGGTTATGGCTAATTTTGGTGATGTCCAAGAGAAAATTTAGTAGCAGCTTTTTCTTGCAGCGGCGGTTTTACAGGGGCTAGCGCTTAATTAGTTCGCTAGTCGACTTATGATTAAATTCGTCTTTAGCCCCTGTTGAATAAAGCATCAACTGAAAAGCTACTGCCGCGTTCCTTGGCCGGAATTGGATTTGTGGGATGCTTCGTCCCGCAATGAAAACATCCAAAGGCAGTACCGCAGTGACCCGAACGAAATCGCTCCCCGCCATGACCGACGCGGCGATGGACGAACTCCGCGCGGCGAAACAGTTGCTGGAAAACCCCGGCCTCGCCGCGAAAATCGCCAGCTTCGTCGGTACGCCGATTGAGAAGGGTTTCGCGCTGCTGCCGAAGCAGTGGCACACGGTCGTCAACGATGCCACACGGAAGGCCATTGAGACGGCGCTGAAGGTTGCGTTGTGGACACTCGACAAAGGCGAGGCCAAGTCAGGCTCGCCTTCGAACTGGTGGCACAAGCTCGCGGCAGGCGCGTCCGGAGCCGCTGGCGGCGCTCTGGGGCTCGCGGCGCTGTCGGTTGAACTGCCGGTGTCAACTACGATCATGCTGCGCTCCATCGCCGATATTGCGCGGAGCGAGGGTGAGAACTTGAAGCACGCCGACGCCCAGCTTGAATGCGTGCAGGTGCTGGCGCTGGGTGGCTCGTCAAAGAACGATGACGGCAGCGAGATCGGTTATTTCGCGGCGCGCACGGCGATGGCAAAGGCGGTGTCCGAAGCTGCGGCCCATTTCGCGGCGCAGGGCGTGACGCAACACAGCGCACCGGCCATTGTTCGCCTGATCACCATCGTGGCGTCGCGCTTCTCGATCGTGGTGTCGGAGAAGGCCGCCGCGCAAGCTGTGCCCATCGTCGGGGCCATCGGTGGCGCGGTGATCAACACGCTCTTTATCGACCATTTTCAGGACATGGCGCGCGGTCATTTCATCGTGCGGCGGCTGGAGCGGCTGCATGGGGCGGAGGCGGTGCAGCTCGCCTATGAGAGCGCGTAGGGTCGCTGTCGTTCCGTGACGAAAACAATGCGGGTTGGCCACCTTCCGTAAATCGCATTCCTAATTATCAACATGACTCAGAAAAACGACGACCCACAGCCCTGTCATGTTGAGCGGAGCGAAACATCACGTTGCGTCGCGCCGAACTCCGTGGGGAATGCAAGCAGGTCCATCGTGATCCTTCGCTGTGCCCAGGATGGCAAAAATTTACCTGAGTCACCTTGATAAACAGGATCGCCTTTGCATCAGTAAGCCGCCGACGACGTCTGCGCGATGAGCTTTCGGGTAACCCCCGAACCCGATGCAAGCTTTTCGCAGCAAAATCTGCTGATCGAATTGGGTAGATTAAAAATGCAAAGCGACACGTTGCCGAGGCTGGAAAATCCCAGCACAACCCGCCGCTCGTTTCTCAAAGCGAGCACTGTTATCGCCGGTGCTGTGGTGGGCGCGGCACCGATGATCGGCACGGCACGCGCGCCCATTGCCTTGCGCCTGCAATCAACCTGGCCATCGAAAGATATTTTTCACGAATACGCGCTCGACTTCGCAAAAAAAGTGAACGACATGGCGGGTGGTCGGCTCAAGATTGAGGTGCTGCCAACGGGTGCGATAGTCAAGCCGTTCGACTTGATCGATGCCGTGTCGAAAGGCACGCTCGATGGCGGTCACGGCGTGCTCGCCTATTGGTACGGCAAAAATTCTGCGCTGGCGTTGTGGGGCTCTGGCCCTGCGTTCGGCATGGATGCCAACATGATGCTGGCGTGGCATCACTACGGCGGCGGCAAGGCTTTGCTCGAAGAAATTTATCGGACGCTGAAACTGCAGGTGACGTCGTTTTTGTATGGGCCGATGCCGACTCAGCCGCTCGGATGGTTTAAAAAACCAGTCACCAAAGTTGAGGACTTTAAAGGATTGCGCTATCGCACGGTGGGCCTCTCGATCGACCTGTTCACCGCGATGGGCGCGACTGTGAATGCGCTGCCGAGTGCGGAAATTGTCGCGGCGATGGATCGCGGTTTGATTGACGCGGCCGAGTTCAACAACGCCTCCTCTGATCGCTCGCTCGGCTTTCAGGATGTGGCAAAAATTTGCATGCTGCAATCGTTTCATCAATGTTCGGAAACGTTTGAACTGATCTTCAACCAGACGCGCTTCAACGCGTTGCCCGCCGATCTGAAATCGGTAATCAGCAACGCGGTTCAGGCGGCGTCCGCCGAGATGAGCTGGAAAGCCATTGATCGCTATTCGCAGGACTACATTGAGCTGCAAAAAAGCGGCGTTAAATTTGTCAAAACACCTGATGAAATTTTGCAGGCGCAACTTCAACTATGGAGCGAAATTACCCGAAAGCGATCGGCCGAGAATCCGCTGTTCAAGCGCGTTCTGGAGTCGATGGAAAGCTTCGCCACCCGCGCCTGTCGTTGGCAGAACGATACCAATGTTGATCACAAAATGGCGTTCAACCACGCCATTGGGAAAAAGGCGTAGCTATGTGCGGCGGGCACTGCCCGCCCTACGAGCGCTAGCAACGACTCAGAACACTTTGCCAAACGGATTCAAGCGAATCCCGCGCCGCAAATGTTTCCACGGCAAATCGGCCGGATCGGCCGCCATCGGGCCTGGCGCTTTTGCAACCAGAATCTGCTCTGCAATCGGCGTGAAATCAGCACGGAAATGTACCGAGCTTTTGTTGACCAGAATCGCCTGCTCCGTGGGTTCGATGCCGACGTAGCGATACATCGCCTGATCGGCGAGCTGCGTTTTGTAGCTTGCGACCACGATGCGAACGCCCTGATAGCGCAGACACGCTGACGGGCCGAGACGCATTTTCATGCCGCGATAAAACGGGCCGGTTGCCGCGAAATTTCCCTCGTGTAGCGCCTCCACTATCCACGGCAATAGCAGCGGCGAATCATCGGGGATTCGGCTCTTGCCACCGAGCGCGAAATTGAGTGTTTTTCCCACGCCGATTTCGTGCGCTGCCTTCGCCGCTGCGGCGTCCACGATGAGGCCCGTTGCAGCGCGTTCAGCGCGACATTCGAGCAGCGCGCGCACCATGCCCATCGTATCGCTGTCGCCGCCCGCGCCGGGGTTGTCCTGCGTGTCGGCGATGACGACGGGTTTGCGTGCGCTCTTCGCGATCAACTGCGCTTCGCGCACGGCCTCGACTGCGCTCAAGACGCGCGCGTCCCACTCGCCTTCGGCGGCGAGTACGCGACGCTCCAGTTTTTCCGCCGCAGCGTTCGCAGCCGCTTCATTGAACCCATACGCCCATACCACCGGTGCGCAACCTTCGAAGTCCGCTGCCGGAAATCCGGGGGTGAAAGACGCGCTCTGCACGCTCGCTGATTCGAGTTGGCCGACCAGCGTGTAGATGTCATTACCGGGGAACAAATCCGTGCATTGTGCAGTGATCGGAATCAGATACGGCAACACGCGAGAAGCGAGCTTCGGCGCTGCCATGCCCTCGATCCGCCGCTTCAAATAAAACGCGGCACGCGCACCGGTTTCGGCCATGTCGATGTGCGGATAGGTGCGATACGCCACCAGCATTTCCGCGAGTGCAAACATCGCAGGCGTGGTGTTTGAATGCAGATCAAGGCTCACGGCAATCGGCACCTTTGGGCCGACGATTGCGCGCACGCGACGCAGCAGTTCGCCTTCGCCATCGGGATGCGAATCCGTTACCATCGCGCCGTGCAGGTCGAGATAAATCATGTCGGCGTTAGCCTTGCGAATTCCCTCGCAGATCGCGCCCGCGATGCGATCAAACGCATCGTCCGTGACCTGCGCACTTGGGCTCGCCGCCGCCCACGCGGTGGGCACTAACGTGTGCGCCCCTCCACCAGTCGCCATCTCATTCATGAACCCCGAGATCGGAATGTTTTGATTCTGGAAGCGCTCAAAAATCTCATTGCCGATGGAGACAGGCGGCCAGCCGCCGCCCTGAACAAAACGTTCGTACGTCGCACGCGAGGGCGCGAAAGTGTTGGTCTCGTGTTGAAATCCGCCGATTGCAATGCGCATGTCAAAAACTAGAATCTGGAAATAGAGAAGACAATGTAGCGCACTCCGCTGCCGCCAAGCCCGGCGCGGTTCAACTCGCCAATATCCGTGCTTGCGCTTTCATGGAATGGGAACTTCATGCTCAACGACGCCCTGCTCGCCTACTTCCACCACATCGCAGCGTTCGCGCTGGTCGCCATCCTTTTCGTCGAGACGGCGTTGTGCAAACCGGGCATGACGTCCGCACAAACGCGACAGCTCACACGCTATGACCTGTTTTACGGCATGCTCGCAGGTGTGCTATTGGTTGCTGGCTTTGCCCGCGTCTATCTCGGCGCAAAAGGGGCTGCGTTTTACTGGGGAAATCCGGTGTTTCACGCGAAGGTTGGCGTGTTTCTGCTGATCGGTTTGCTGTCAGTGCCTCCGACGCTACGCTACTTCAAGTGGGGCAAGGCGCTGAAAACAAATCCATCGTTTACCCCCAGTGTGGACGAGATCAAAGGCACTCGAAAATTCATTCACATTCAGGCACTTTTGATCGTCGTGGTACCGCTGCTGGCGGCGCTGATGGCGCGCGGGATTGGATACACGGCGAAGTAGTCCTCCCGTTTGCCCAGCTTCTTCGACGGGGTTCGTGCGAACGGTGACTCGCGGGGCAGATATTTCAACGCAAATTTTTTCATCGTAGTAATGCTGCGATCAGCTTTTCACTGAAATGACCATTTTATCTGGGCTAGAGACCGATTATGGCAACAATCAACAAATAGCCAAATTACGCTTCAGCCCCCGATAAATAGTCATTCAACGAAAAAGTTGTATCGCCGATTATGCCCACGCAACCGCCGCAACGGGCGGCAATTGTGCGCCAAGCGCAACCCAGTTTTCCCCGGCGTCTTCACTCAGCCACGCATTTCCCGTCGTCGAGGCCATCGCCATCGTTTTCCGATCCGGCGCGAGCGCCAAACCGTGCCGATACACAAGGTCATATGCATGCGATTGCGGCAGTCCGCTACGAAACGCCTGCCACGTTTTGCCACCATCATCGGTGCGCATCACGCACATCGCGCCGTCAACCGCGTAACGATGCATGTCGGCCAGCGCAGGCGCAACCCACGCGCGCAGTGGATTCACCGGATCAGCCACGATGACGAAACCAAAATCGCTCGGCAACGGCGGCGTTAACCGTGTGAAATTCACGCCACCATCGACGCTGCGATACGCACCGGCATGATGCTGCACCCACATCACCTCCGGGTGCGCCGTACACATTGACAGCGAATGCACGTCCTGCGTATTCGGATCCTCTTCGACCTCGGGCGGCATGTACGGCGCATGCATGCCGCTACCAAACAATCCCCAGCTTTTGCCGGCGTCCTCACTTTTCCAGACGCCACCGCAAGAGATCGCAATCGTCAGTCGCTGAGTGTTGTTTGGGTCAATACAAATCGAATGCAAACCGGGGTGATCGTTACCACCGCCGAACCAGCCTTTGCGCCGCGGCTCAAACCACAGCGAGTCCATCAATTGCCAACTGTCACCACCGTCCTGCGACCGAAACAGCCCTGCGGGCATGCAGCCCGCCCACACTGTTTTTGGCTCGTGCGCGCCTCCTGCTGCGAGTGACCAAACGAGATCGACCGTCCACGGCGTCGCGTCATCAGCCCATTCTCCTTCGGTCGGTTTGGGCGGGAATGCTGGTGCCGGAATTTCAACCCAGCTCAGGCCGCGATCGGTACTGCGCCGCATCTTCACGCCAAAGTGACCCAGCCGAAGCGCGGCGTACCAAGTGCCATCGCGCGGATCGGCCAACACTTGTGTCACCGGTTCGCCGTGGAAATGATGCCCAGTGATTGCCCACGCGTTATGAGGCGAATTACGCTCAGCCGTAAATAATCCCTTACGAGATGCGATTAACAATATCGACAAAATTTATCCCCCACTCAACGCCTGAATCACCATGATGGAATCGTTCTCACCCACCGCCAGCGACAGATCGTGTCGGCTCGCGATCATCTCGTTATTAACAAATACTGCAACATGCTTTCGGACATGTCCTTGCTCGTCTAGCACGTAACTTTGCATCAACGGCGCGGCGAGAAAAGCCGCCTTCAACGCCTCGCCCAGACTCGAAGCCGATACGCTCTGCGCCGGGCAGGAAACATGTCGTTGAAGTTGGGGAGCGAAGGAAACGGTTGGCATAGTAAGCACCCTGTTTCAGAGTAACTAACGAACACGACGACATACAACACACGCTGCGAAGCGATCAAAACTCAGCGTTGCATGCAATTTAGTTTACGCCCGTAAGCACAAAATTTCCAGTGCTACGCGTTGGGTTGCAGCGCTCGCTGCCGACTCGCGAAGATCGCTCCCAACCACAGCGCAATGGCAGAGAAAACAAGCCCGCGCTGCAAACCCTGCAAGCCGGAGGCATTCGTCGCTACAGACGGCCCGGACGAAGCATCTGCAATCCATCCAACCACGACCGGCCCGATGATCTGGCCCACCGCAAACACCGTCGTAAATGCGCTGATTCCTTTCACCCAATCGCTCGCAGGCAAGTTGTGGCGGACAAGCGCTGTCGTGGACGCCACGACGGAGAGGAAAACGCCACCGAAAACAATGCCGGATAGCAATACAACCGGCCAGACGTTGGTGAGCGCAGGCAGAATCGTGGCAACACCCAAAAGCGCATTTAACGTCGCCAGCGCGCGGCCGCTTTTGTACCGATCCAGCAAGCCCGCCCACACGCGGAAGGACGCCATGCAGGCCGCGCCGAGCAGCGCATAAAAAACCATGACTTGATTCGCGCTTGCACCCTGCTCGCGCAGCAGCGCAATCACGAACGTCATGTAGCCAATGTAGCCGACGCCAAACATCGTGTACCCGGCGAGCGCAAATCCGAAATCAGCCACACGAAACTGGCGATGATGCGACTCGCGCAGAGTGTTGGTCGTCATTAACGGTTGCATCAGACGCGCAGGCACGATCAATACCAAACTCGCGATCACACACACCAGCGCCAACGCCCACCACGCCCACGCCCAATTGGCGTAACCATGCCATTCTTGCGCCGCGCCGAGTTGATTCAGCAACGTGGGAACCAGCAGCGCCGACAACGTGATGCCGATCCCGGAACCGCCGTAATACAAGCCAATCAGCAAGCCGCTACGCGACGGATCAAGCGCGCCCAATCGTGCCGCCAATACGCCGCCGGTGATGAACACCCAGGCGCTCGCCACACCTGCCAACCAGCGTTGCACCAGCAGCATCGAGCTGTCGGTGAAGAACCCGCTCAAACCCATGAACAGACTTGCGAGTAACGCGCCGATCACCATGACGCTGGCCGCATTGAATTTGCGCATCAACCACGGTGTCATCAACGCGCCAACGAAGTAACCGAGCGCATTGCTGGTGTTCATGCTGCCCGCCAGCGTGTACGTCCAGCCGAGGTCGGCGCGCATCGGAGGCAACAGTAAACCGTAAGCAAATCGAGTGATGCCGAGCGAGACGGCGGCACCCAGCGACAGGGCGAGGGCGAGCAAAAACGCCGACGTTGGTTGTCTACGCGCGCTGTCGCGACTCGTTACAGAATCGAGCACAGTAGCGCAGCCCGCGTTGAACGTATTTGGATGTGTCGGTCATTGAGCGTGGCTAAGCTGTACGCGCAGATCACGGTCGCGGCAGAGCCGCTTCTACAGGCACTCGTCACGCGGGCACCGCTTTGTTGACCGCCGCAAATTGAAAATCACGCCCCGGTGCGCTGGCGAGCAGGCGCCCTGTGTACGCATGTTGCGGCGACATGAAGACGTCGCGCGTTGCGCCCTGCTCCACGACAATACCCTTTTGCATCACCAACACGCGGTCGCAGATTTGCGCTGCTACCCGCAGGTCATGCGTGATGAACAGAATGGCCAAATTGAGTTTCGCCTGAATCTCTTCCAGCAGTTTAAGCACTTGCGCCTGGACGGAAACGTCGAGCGCAGAGACGGCCTCGTCGCAAATCAGCACCTCAGGGTCAAGCGCGAGCGCGCGGGCAATGCTGATGCGTTGCCGTTGACCACCGGAAAATTCGTTGGGATAGCGAGACAACACGTCCGGCGATAAGCGCACCAGATTCATTAGTTCTCGAGCGCGCGCGATGGCGGAGGTGCGCGAGACGCCAAAATTGAGCGGCCCTTCGATGATCGCCTCTCCCACTCGCTGCCTAGGATCAAGCGAGCGATACGGGTCTTGAAAAATAATCTGGATACGCTTGCGGGCGTGTTTCAGGCTGTCGCGTGAGACGCCGTCGAGGCGTGTGTTGCCCAGTTGCATGTCGCCGACCGTGGGGTCGATCAGCCGCGTGATGCAGCGCGCGACGGTGCTCTTGCCGGACCCGGATTCACCGACGATGCCGACGGTTTCGCCCGGATGTAAGGTGAAGCTCACATCCTTCGCTGCCTCCGTCGTGCGTTTCTTCTGGAACCAGCCGCCACTCGTGTAGGTCTTTCCGAGACCGGTAACAGCCAACAGTGCTGCCTCGCCGTGCAGCGTGCCCTCGGCAGGTGGTTCGGTGCCGGGCACGGAGGCGATGAGCATTTGCGTGTACGCCTCGCGTGGTTGCCGCAGCACTTGATCCTTGCTGCCTGCTTCGACCTGTTTGCCGTGTTGCAGCACGACCACGCGATCCGCGATTTCGGCGACGACGCCCATGTCGTGCGTGATGAAGAGCACCGCAGTGCCGCGTTCGCGTTGCAGCGTTTTGATGAGCGCGAGCACTTCGGCCTGCGTCGTCACATCGAGCGCGGTGGTCGGCTCGTCGGCGATCAAAAGCTTCGGCTCAAGAATGAGCGCCATCGCGATCATGATGCGCTGGCGCTGACCGCCCGAGAGCTGATGCGGATAACTGGTGAAGATGCGATCTGGTTCAGGCAGTTTCACTGCCTCGAACATCGCGAGCGTTTTTACTTTGCGCGCACTTGCCGAGAGTTTGGTGTGTTCAGCGAGCAATTCATCGAGCTGATCACCGCAGGTCATGACCGGATTGAGCGCCGTCATCGGCTCCTGAAAGATCATCGCGACGTCGTCACCGCGTTTGCCTCGCAATGCGGCGGGCGCCAGCGTAAGCAGGTTCTCATCGCCCAGAAAAATATCGCCAGCAGACACACGCACGTTGTCGGGTAGCAGGCCCATCACTGCGAACGAAATGATGGATTTGCCGGAGCCGGATTCACCGAGCAGGCAGAGGATTTCGCCTGCGTTGACGTCGAAGCTAATGTTCTCGGCGGCGAAGGGGCGGTCGGCGCCAGTGGGTAGTGCAACGCTTAAGTTGCGAACGGAGAGAACGCTGGCCTTGCCCCCTCCCCCCTCGTGGGGGAGGGTTGGGGAGAGGGGGACGATGGATTTAGGAGCAACGGTGAGTCCATCGTCCGCCGTCCCCCTCTCCCCCAACCCCTCCCCCACGAGGGGGGAGGGGGGCCACACCGTACTCATCGCTTCTCCCCCCGCTTGTTGAACTTCGGATCGAGCGTGTCACGCAGGCCGTCGCCCAACATGTTCACTGCGAGCACCGTGAATGCGAGAAAAATTCCGGGGAACCACATGTTGTGCGGCGCTGAAGAAAACACCACCCGCGCTTCGGCCATGATGTTGCCCCAGGTCGGAATTTCGCTAGGCAAACCGAGCCCCAAGAAACTCAAAATCGCTTCCAGCAAAATTGCTGATGCACATACGTAAGTGCCCTGCACCACCATCGGAGCAACCGAGTTCGGCAACACGTGCTTGAGCAGAATTTTCCACGTCGGCGTGCCGACAGAAATCGCGGCTTCGATGTAAGGCTCTTCACGAATCGACAGCACTAACGCACGCACGAGCCGTGTGACGCGCGGAATTTCAGGCACCGTAATCGCAATAATGACGGTGGAGAGTTGCGCGCCCCACGCGGCGACCAATGCAATGGCGAGCAGGATGCCGGGGATCGCCATCATGCCGTCCATCACGCGCATGAGGATGGCGTCAACACGACGGAAATAGCCCGCCATGAGACCGAGAAATGTGCCGATGATCAGCGACACAATCGCAACGGCGACGCCGACGATGAGCGAGACGCGGGTGCCGTAGAGCACGCGGCTGTAAATGTCGCGGCCAAAACTATCCGTGCCCATATACAGCGTGCGTGCGACGGTCTGATTGTTTTCACTGGTCCAGTCCACCCGTGACATCGGCTCTTTATTCATGTTGATGGCGTCGAGCCATGCGGGGTCAACAGTCCCTAGCACTGGTGCAAGGATCGCGAGCAGAACCAGCACGGAGAGCACGATGAGGCCAAAGCGAACCGCACCGTTTTTAAGGACGCGCGTGAAGGTGGCGCTCATCAGTAGCGAATCCTCGGATCAAGAAACAAGTACGACACATCCACCAGCAAATTAACCATCACATACAAAAACGCAAAGAACAAAATCACCCCCTGAATCACCGGGAAATCGCGCGCCAGCACCGCGTCCACGGTCAGCGTTCCCAAACCGGGAATGGAATACACGCTCTCAGTGACGACCACACCACCAATCAACAGTGCGACACCGATACCAATCACTGTGACGATAGGCACCGCAGCGTTGGCAAGCGCATGCTTGATCAACACGCGGGACTCTGGCAGGCCCTTGGCGCGCGCGGTGCGCACGTAGTCCTCGGTCAGCGCCTCGGCCACGCTCGCCCGGGTGACGCGCGCGATGAGTGCGACGTACACGATGGACAGCGTGAATGCGGGCAGCAGCAAGTGATGCAGCCACGGCCCGATGCCATTAGCAAACGGTTTGTAGCCCTGCACCGGAAACCAGTCGAGCTTCAACGAAAAAAAATAAACGAGCAGATAGCCCAGTACGAACACCGGAATCGAGAAACCGAGCACCGAAAAGCCCATGAGCGCACGATCCAGCCAGCCGCCGTGCCGCCATGCGGCGAGCGTTCCGAGCGGAACCGCCACTAGCACCGTGATGACAATGGTCAAAAACGCCAGCGCCAAGGTCGGTTCCAGCCGCTCAACGATCAGCGCGACCACATCCTTCTTGAAGAAAAACGATTGCCCGAGATCACCCGTGACGAGGCCCTTGCCCCAGATGCCGAGCTGCGTGAGGAAGGAGCGATCCAGCCCCAGCTCGGTACGGATCCGACTGATGTCTTCGTTGGTCGCCATGTTGCCTGCGATCACCGCTGCCGGATCGCCGGGAACGAGCCGGATGAGCGTGAACACGATGATCGCGACGATGATCATCACCGGAATCGTCGCGATGATTCGTTTGATTAAGAAATTGCCCATAAATACGAAGATACATGATGCGTCAATTCTGTCGCTCGGGTCGGCAACC
>JAYVPF010000183.1:0-20789 GCA_043757535.1 Burkholderiales bacterium | reverse complement strand
GGAGGGAGCGGTGTCCCCTCCCCCTTGAGGGGGGAGGGTTAGGGAGAGGGTGAACGTCGCGTCGGAGAGCATTCGCTGAGTACCCATCAGCTGCTGTCGCTCACGCGCGAGCTTCGCCTGCGCATCCGCCCAGGCGTGATACCCGCGCACCGTGTCGGCGATTTCAGCGAGATAGCGCACGCGCGCCGACGGGACAATGGCGGCGGTTTGTGACGAAGCGTGCGTCGTCACACGAGCGAGCTTGCCTGCGTTCAGCTTGAGCCCGCCATTCGATTTGGCCACCAGTGCCGGTGCAATTGCCTGATACAGCGCCGTCACACCGTCATCGGCGAAGCGGCTAGCCATTGTGCCGAACACGGGCATCTGATCGGACGAAGTGCTCCAAGCCTCTTTGTTGCGCTGCACCTGTTTGCGCACATCGCGCTGCGCGTCCTGCGCGCCTTTGCGGTCGAATTTGTTGATGGCTACAAAATCGGCGAAATCGAGCATGTCGATTTTTTCGAGCTGACTGGCAGCGCCGAACTCCGGCGTCATCACATAAAGCGACGCGTCGACAAACGGTACGATGGCTGCATCACCCTGACCGATGCCCGAGGTTTCGACAAAGATCAGGTCAAAGCCGCTGACTTTGCAGGCGGCAATGGCGTCAGGAAGCGCTTTCGATACTTCCGAACCGCCCGAATCACGCGTCGCCAGCGAACGCATGTAGATGTTCGCGCTCTCAATCGCGTTCATGCGAATGCGGTCGCCGAGCAGCGCACCACCCGATTTGCGACGCGACGGATCAATCGAGATGATCGCGATCTTTAACTTGTCGTCCTGATCCATGCGGAAACGACGAACAAGCTCATCGGTCAGCGAGGATTTGCCTGCGCCTCCGGTGCCGGTGATGCCGAGACTTGGCGTTTTTTTCCTCGAAGCGAGTTCGTGCAAGGCTTTGACGGTTGCGGCGTCCACCGCGCCCGCTTCGAGCATGGTGATCCAGCGCGCCAGCGCATTGCGGTCACCTGCTTTAAGCGCATCGAGCGTGAGAGGAATAGACGACAAATCATGATCACAAGCTGCAATCATGTCGTTGATCATCCCCTGCAAACCGAGCTTTGCACCGTCTTGCGGCGAAAAGATTCGGGTAACACCGTAAGCGTGAAGTTCTTCAATTTCCGACGGCACGATCACGCCGCCACCGCCGCCAAATATCTTGATGTGTCCTGCGCCCGCCTCACGCAGCATATCGATCATGTATTTGAAGTATTCGACGTGGCCACCCTGATAGGACGAGATGGCAATGCCGTGCGCGTCTTCCTGCAACGCGGCGTCGACAACCTCCCTGACGCTGCGGTTGTGGCCGAGATGGATGACCTCGCACCCGCTGCCTTGAATGATGCGGCGCATGATGTTGATCGACGCGTCATGCCCGTCAAACAGACTCGCCGCCGTCACGAAGCGAACCTTGTTTTTCGGTTTGTAAACCAGATGTTTACTATCGAGATTAGACATAACGCGCTCCGGCAGCGGACAGAAGTTCGGCAAGAGCCAGATTGTCGCAGAAGTTGTCCCAAAGTTGACGTTAACGTCAACTTTGGGCCGAATCCGCCCCGAACGCCGACGGCTGGAAACAGCGCGCCTATTTGTCGTTACTTTGCCCTACATCAACAGGCAACCGCGTCCGATACGACACACTAGCGGCGTAGTTATAACCTGAAAACCAATTCACAAGGAGTCGCCATGTTCAAGAAAATATTGATCCCGATTGATGGTTCTGATCTCTCGATGCGTGCCGCAGGCTGTGGCATTCAGCTCGCGAAAGAGATGAACGCAGTCGTGGTTTTTGTTCACGCAATGGCACCGTACATCATTCCGTATTCAGCGGACGTCGCGATGATGGACAGCAAGACGCAGAAGCTGTTTGAGGACAATGTAAAGGCGGGGAGCCAAAAGCTCTTGGATGACGTCAAACGGCTCGCCAGCGGCGCAGGTGTCGCCAGCGAAAGCATTCAGGCTCCCACAGGACGCCCTGAGGTGTTAATCGAAAAAACAGTGCGCGAGATGAACTGCGATCTGGTGGTAATCGCCACGCACGGGCGCGGCGCAGTGGGACGATTCGTGATGGGCAGCGTGACCACGCGCCTTCTGCCGAGTTGCCCGGTACCAGTGCTGGTTTATCGCGACGCTTCAATGTCGGGCGACGCACCGTGATTGAGTGAACCGTGAGCCAGTAAAGGCTCACTGTTACACACTGTTACCGAGTGTTCATCGTTCGTTTGCGGGTGAATCCGAAACTTATAACTATGCCAATCACGGCGTGGTTTTCAGGAGACACATCATGCACGCGTACGTACAACCGATGCTTCAGGGTAGCCGCCACAGTGTCCCGTTGATGCCCTACATGGCGTCACCATCAATCCGTGATGGCGGAAAAGGGAATGCGCTTGACGATGTCGTTGCGCTGGGACGGGTTCGTATCGTCACTGAAGGCACCGCAATCCACCGCGCGGGTGACCCATTCCGCTCTGTGTTCTACGTTAAATCAGGTGCCGCCAAACGTGTTCTGATTCAGGAGGATGGGCGAGAGCAGATATTAGGCTTTCCGATGCCCGGCGACATCGTCGCGATGGAGGCAATTTCTGCAGGAACGCACAGCACTACGGTCGTTGCTTTGGACATCTGCGCGATCGTAGAAATTCCATTTCAAGCGCTGGAAGCACTGGCGGCTGAACGGCCCGACGTTGCGCGCTTCATTTATCAGCGCATGAGTGCCGCGCTGCGTGAAGAACATAGCTGGCTAGCCGCGCTCGGTCTGCTCAATGCGGACGAGCGGCTAGCCACCTTTTTGCTCGATCTCTCGCAGCGATTTTCGGCTCGCGGTTTTTCCGCGCAGCGCTTCATGTTGCGCATGACGCGCGCCGAAATCGGCAGCTTCCTGGGTCTGACGCTGGAAACCGTGAGTCGTGTTTTCTCTCGCTTTCAGAAGCTGGGATTACTCAACGTAACGCGTCGTGACATTGAGTTGCTGGATATGTCGGCATTGTGCAAGCTCGCGCACGCGCGGCCAGTGCACTAGCGCTGACTAGTGCAAATTAGCGCTTGAGCGCTTGCCGGATCGCGCGACCGAGTTGATCGCGCGAATACGGTTTGCGCAGAAAGCTGATGTCTTCGTCAACGCTGAATTGCAGCGGCAGCGCGCTGCGCGCGTAGCCCGATGCGTAGAGCACGCGAAGCGTCGGCTTGATCTTTTGCAGCGCTGTTGCCACTTTGGGCCCCGTCTCATCACCGGCGAGCGCCACGTCGGTAAACAGCAGTTCAATCCCGGGGTTAGCACGAATGCGCGCGACAGCAGTGCGTCGGTTGTGTGCAGAGAAGACGGTATAGCCAAGCGCTTCGAGAAAACTAACCGCGACGTTCATCACGTCAGCGTCGTCTTCAACCACCAAAACATGCTCTGACCCGTTCGCCACGGCCGCAGATTCGCTGACCGTGTTCGCTACATGCGGTGCACCGACTGCGACCGGAAGAAACAGATTGATAGTGGTTCCCTTTCCGACTTCGCTGTAGGCGGTGATGTGACCGTGCGACTGTTTGGCGAAGCCGTACACCATACTGAGGCCCAGGCCGCTGCCTTTGCCGATTCCTTTCGTCGTGAAGAAAGGTTCGAAGGCGCGCCGGAGCGTTTCGCGATTCATGCCGGAGCCCGTGTCCGTCACGCTGATGCGGACGTAGCGCCCGGCGTGCCAATCATCAATTGATTGAACGTCGCCGGTCGCCAGATCAACCGCGCTCGCTTCGATGTGCAACGTGCCGCCACCGACCATCGCGTCGCGCGAATTGACCGCCAGATTGAGCAGCGCCGTTTCCAGCTGACCGCTGTCGGCCAGAGCGGGCGGAAGCGTTGATTCCGCCTCAACCTGAATCTCGATATTGGGGCCCAGTGTTCGCGCCAGCAAATCACGGAAAGAAGCCAGCAATTCCGGGATCGGTACTGCGGCGGGGCGTAAGGTTTGTCGTCGCGAAAACGCGAGCAGCTTGGCGGTGAGTTCAGCGCCCCGCTTCGATGCCCGATGCGCCGAGGCGATAGCGCGCTTGGCGAACGGGTCGGGCAGTTCTGCTTCTTCAAGAATCTGCAAGTTGCCTGAAATGACGGTCAGCAGATTATTGAAATCATGCGCGACACCGCCAGTCAGTTGCCCCAGAGATTCCAGTCGCTGCGAGAGCAACAGTTTTTCCTCGGCCACTGATCGCTGCATGGCGTTTGACGCGATGTTGGCGACTGCTTCAAGGAACGCTACGTCATCGGTCGTAAAGTGATGCGCCGTGGCCGACCCCGCTATCAGCAAACCGCTGATGCGTTCACGATCACCGACCGGCGTGATGATGAGACTGCGAATCCCGGCGTCCAGCAACACCGGGCAGATTGCGACGCTGGAGGTTGAAGTGTCACCGACGAGCAACGGCGCGCCACCCTCAAGCACGGCACCGGAGAGCATCGCCAGTGTTTTCTCGATACGAGCGTCGGAGATCCTCATGGCCAGGCCCCCCACAGCACCGTGACAACGCAGAGCTTCATCGCTCGCTTCTAATCCAAAAATGGCGACCACATCTGCACTGAGCGGTAAGCGCGCGGATTCAATGGCGTGCTTCACAACCCTGTCAAAGTCGCGCTCCCGCAATGCCAGTTGACTGACGCGAGCGAGTGCGTTGGCACGCACCAGTTCGCGCTCGGTGCGGCGCGCATTCAAGCGTTCACTGACGTCACGAAGAATCACGATGACTTCGTCATCGTCGTTGCGCGTCGGGGCAAGCGAGATTTCCACCGGGAATTCGTGACCACTCAGCTTCACGGCCTTGAGTGCCAGCCCCATCCCCATAGGCCGTCGGCGTGGCTGCTCTTGAAAACCGGCTCGCAACTGCGCATGATTTCGTCGTGTGGCAAGCGGCACCAGACGCTCTACCGATAGTCCACGCAACTCACCAGGCGCGGCGTCGAGCAGACGCTCTGCTTCGGTGTTGTTGAGTCGTATGCGCCCTTTGCTGTCAACGACCAGAATGGCGTCAGGCGCGGCGTCGAACAAAAGTCGAAAAGCGTCTTCGCCACGGTTCATGTTTTTACGCTTCGCGTCATCAGGCAGTGACCAGCATGTAGCCAGCACCACGCACGGATTTGATGATGCGCGGCGCTTTGCCATCATCACCGAGTTTTTTTCGCAGCCGACCAATCTGAACGTCGATGGTGCGATCAAATGATCCGGCGTCGCGATGGTGCGTGCGGCGCAGAAGATCGTCTCGACTCAAGAGGCGCCCCGACTTTTCAACCAGTGCGACCAGAAGCGCAAATTCGCCTGTGGTCAACGAAACTTCGCGGCCATTCGCGTCGGTCAACTTGCGTCGCTCAACGTCGAGCGCTAAGCCATGGAAACGAAGGGAATTTGGCGAATCGGCAACGACGGTCGCCGGTTCGAGCTGCACGACGGCCCGGCGGCCAACACTGCGCACGCGCGCTAGCAGTTCGCGCAGTTCGAAAGGTTTAGTCACATAGTCATCCGCGCCGATTTCGAGGCCCACCACGCGATCAACGGTGTCGCCGCGGCCCGTCACCATCAGAAGCCCACCCGACCAGTCGGAGCGCAGTCGGCGTGCGATAGCAAACCCGTCTTCCATCCCGAGGTTCACGTCGAGCAAAACGACGTCCGGGGTGTGAGCGATCATCATCGCGCGCAGCTCGGCCTCTGAGCTGGCTTCAAATACTTCGATGCCCTGTTTGCCAAGATAAGTCGCCAGTAAGTCACGAATGTCTTCCTCGTCATCAACGATCAACACACGAAGCGGATGCGAACCGCGCAGCGGTTGGGAGCTTGTCAAGCGAACACTTCCCGAAGGTCATTGGCAATTGCTCCGTATTATCCTGTTGATGAAGGTCGGTGAACTTCACTAGGGCACCTACCGGGCGCGCCTTGACCGGGTCGAAGCCTGCTTTGAGACTGTCCAGCGCGTTGGGTTTGGTCATTAACTATTCGCTGAAAAGACCACCGCATAAGGGGTGAAGTCAATTTTCGCAAAAAGTCGATAGTTTGACTAAATCGCCGTCAGCCCTTATGCAGCCGCCTTTCAACGCAAAAGATGTAATGTCTCGGTAAAGTTATGGCGACATGCAGCGCCACAATTCGTGTTGCAGCGGAGTGACGTTAACGCGACCTCAATGTGACATCAGCACTGGCACCGTCATGTGTTCCAACAGCGTTTTTGAGACGCCACCCAACACCCATTCGCGCAAACGCGTATGCCCGTAGCCGCCCATCACAATGAGGTCGGCATCAAAATCGTTGGCCCGAGACAATACCGATGAACCGACGTCGCCGCCGCTGGTGTCACGGTTGACCGTCACCTTCGCGCCTTGACGCGCGAGATACGTTGCGACGTCACTGCCGGGCTCATCGCCGTGGCCGTTCGTGTTGGCTTTGGCGTCGAACACACTAATGCGAACCTCGTCGGCACGCGTGAAAAATGGCATCGCGTCGCTGGCAGCATGCGCCGACTCGCGGCTGGCGTTCCACAGAAACATCACGCGACGTCCCAGCGTTCGGAAGTGCCCGGTATAGGGAATGATCAACACCGGGCGACCGCAACTGAGCATGACAGTCTGCGGCAAATCAGCTGGCGTCGCGGCAGTCCATTGCTCTGGTTCGGTTTGTCCCAAAACAACCAGATCGGCGTAGCGCGCGTCGGTACACACCTGAAACGTCGGGTCACCGCGATGCACGCGACTCTCATAAGAAGTCAGACACGCAGCCTTGGCCTTCGCCTCGAATCGCCCCGCTGCCTTGGCAGCCAGAGGTTCTATGCCATCCAGGGCTTCAGCCATATATGCGGGCGTACCGTCAAGACCGTAAGTGTTTGCGAGAGCAATCATGCCGACCGTTGCCACTCCGACCAGATGCGCATCAAATGTTTGCGCTAATTCGATGGCGATACGAATGCGTTCGAGCGCTCGTTCGCTGTTGTCCACGTGGACGAGGATGGTTTTGTAGCTCATGAGTTTCCTCCAATTTAGCGATAGCGAGATGTTCGCCTTTAACGCGCGAGGTGCGCAGTAACTGAGGCGGAACGGCGATGACTCAAGCATGTGCGCTCCCGCGTCACGATGTGTTGACGTAGCGCAACGTCCGAGCACATGAGCAGAACTAAGATGAGATCCGGGCTTTTGTTCGGCACGGAACGCGGCCCCGCAGTCGCGCCCAGCAGGAGAGCGATATGTGGATTAGGTTTGTCGCTATCGTCACCGTCATAGTCGGCATCACGATAGTCGCAGCGTTGATACATGGCGCAAGAAAGTGGAGGCAGTTCGGCGAATCGCTGAATTCAAAACTAATCGCGACCCGAGTTCTGCCGAAGGTCAAGTTCATAAATTTTGATGAGCTCGAGTCGAGCCCCACACCGGTGCAACGCTACTTGCGACTGGTAATGACTGCGGGAAATCCTGTCATCGAGACCGCCATGATTGATCACGTGGGCACGTTCAATATGAACGAAACCGGAGAGACATGGCGACCGTTTAGCTCCACCCAAGTAGCGGTAATGCAGCGCGCCGGGTTCGATTGGCACGGACGTATTCAAATGTTTCCAGGCATTAGCGCGGTGGTACATGACGCCTATATTGGCGGCGAAGGCATTCTCCGGGCGTCACTGTTCGGTTTGTTCACGCTGGCTGACGTCGGGGGCACGCCCGAGATCGCACAAGGCGAACTGATGCGCTTTGCTGCTGAATCGGTGTGGTATCCAACCCGCCTGTTGCCCAGTCAAGGCACGCTGTGGGAGAGTATCGACAACGACCATGCGCGGATGACGATGACCGACGGGCTTAGCACGGTCGCCCTAACGGTAACTTTCGATGAAGCGGGTCTCGTGAGTGCCGTTCGCTCCGATGGAAGGATGCGACTTACGGGCGGTCAAAGCAGCATGCTGCCGTGGTGCGGTCGATTTTGGCGCTACGAAACTCGCGATGGCCTGAAGATACCCATGGAAGGCGAAGTTGCGTGGGAACTACCCACCGGAGTGCTGCCGTATTGGCGTGGCCGGATCGCCAGGATTCGCTACGAATTTTGATTCAGCGCAACAAAGTTCCGTACACAGCGAATAAACTGAGTCGGGCAAGCGCCACCGATTTTCTCGAAAGGAGAATTGCCATGGATACGATAGAAGGTTTGAACGCGGCGAAAGATAAGCGGGCTCACGACTTCCAGCCCGTCGTTAACGGCGCGGAAGAACTGCTTAGAGTCGCGTCGAACAATACCGAGGCGGGCTACTCCGCTGCCAAAAAAGAAGCTTGAGCACAGCCTCAAAGTGGCGCGTGATGAGCTCGATCACATCGAGCATGTCGCCAGAGTCAAAGCCAAACGGGCGGTACGCGCAACCGACGCCTACGTGCACGACAACCCCCTGGCGGGCCATTGGCATCGGCGCAGCGCTTGGCTTAGCCATCGGCGTGCTGATTAGTCGCCGCTAGCTATTCAGCCAGACTACTTCGAACCGACGTTAGTTGAAGTTGCCTTAGCCTCGACTGCCTGCTGGCACGGCAGGCAGCGTCGGGCAGCGGGATGCGCGAGAAGCCGGGTGTAGCCAATATCCTTGCCGCACGCTGCGCAAATACCGTAGCGACCCGTCTGCACGCGCTCAAGCGCACTGGCGACTTCGGTGAGCTCGCTCGCATCTCGCTGCGCTCTCGCGATAAGCACATCGGAGTCGACGTCGGCGACTGTCCAGTCGGCGTCGCTTGCCGTGGTGACGGATATTTCCGGCGCACCGTCGGCATGCAGTTCACGCACCACAACCTGTGAAAGATCACGATGGCGCTGACGCAACAGCTCGCTCAGATCAGTCAATTGCGAAGGTGTCAATTGGGCGGGTGACATGGCTTTTTCTCCTAGGTTGCAATCATTGCTCGAACCAATCCGCATCGATTTGATTTCGATCAACCAGAAGGAAGGCATTGCAAATTACGCTCGTAGCAATGCTTAGCAACCTGATCACTGTCGACGATTTGCCTGAAGCGGAACGCGCTGCGGTCAAGGTTCAGGCGGCTATACCAACCACCTGCACGTTCGATGTGTTCGACATGCATTGCTCTGCGTGTGCATCGTTGATTGAAGACAAGCTGCGCCGCTGTCAGGGCGTGCTGCGCGCCCGCGTTCACTATTCAACGCAGCGCGCCAGAATTTCTTTTGATCCAGCCATAATCGACGAAGAACGTCTGCTATCGGCGATTGACGATCTGGGTTACAGCGCCAGCGCCGAAGCGAGTCAAAGTCGCGCAGAAGTGGTGAAGCGCCAGCGCAAGCGGCACATATGGCAGTTTGGCCTTGCCACACTGTGCGCCATGCAGATCATGATGCTGACGCTGCCGCGATTTCTGGCTGGAGCCGAAATGGAGCCAGAGCTCGCGCCGTTGCTCGACTGGGCGGCGCTGGCGCTTTTGCTTCCGGTTGTCTTGGTGTGTGCTCGCGGCTTCTACCGAGGCGCATTGCGCGAAATTCGCATGCAACGGCCCGGCATGGACATGGCCATCGTGCTCGGAATAGTGTCAGCGTTTGCAGGATCGGTCTGGCACCTGATTAATGGAACGGGCGCGTTGTACTTCGATTCAGTGGCGATGTTTGTCGCGCTACTGCTGGGCGTTCGCTGGCTTGCGTGGGAGCAGCGCGAGCGAAATCAGGCAGCGATTCAGCGGGCAGCAGGCAGAGTGGCCACGGCGAGGGTCATGCGCCTGGGAGGCGATCATCATGATCAGAGTATGCATTCTGTCGCTGTTTCAACGGTTCAGCCCGGAGATCGTCTGTGGATACGCACTGGTGAAGCGATCCCCGTTGATTGCGTACTGGAAAGTGGCAGCGCGGTTTGCGACGAAGCCCTTCTGACCGGTGAGTCTGCGCAAGTTCGCCATGCCGCGGGCGACGCGCTGATTGCCGGCGCGATCAATTGTGGTGGTGCGATCACCGTGCGCGCAGTGGCGACCGTGGATGAAAGCACCGAACGTCGCCTGCTCGCTCTCGCCGACGAGTCCGCGAAGCCTGAGACGCAGGCTTTGGCTGACGTAGTAGCGCGATACTTCATGCCAGCGTTGCTCGTCGTCGCTTCATTGACATTCTTTGTCATGCTGGCCAGTGGCGTTTCAGTTGCGATGGAGCGTGCGATTGCCGTGCTGATCATTAGCTGTCCCTGTGCGCTGGCACTTGCCGCGCCGGCAGCGCAGGCGCGTGCGTTTGCCGGGTTGCTGAGTCGGGGAATCGTGCTGCGACGGGTGGCAGCGCTCGCTCGTCTGGGTGACGCTGACCATTATCTGCTGGACAAAACAGGAACCCTGACGACGCCAAATCTGGTGGGCCTGTCCGGCTTGCGGGCGGACTACACAGAAAGACAGGCGCTTGACCTGATTGCAGTTCTCGAAGCGTCGGCTAATCATCCGTTAAGCGTCGCGCTGCGTGCAGCGGCATCACACGATCCAAGTCGGGAGGGGTTAGCCGTGCGAGACTTACAGTGGACACCCGGCGAAGGCGTATCCGGCATCGTGGACGGCACCGAGTTCTGCCTTGGTCGCGCAGGTTTTGTTCGTGGGTTCGCAAACTTACCAGCGACAGCGTTTGATCGGGAGCACCTCTGGCTTGCTGATCACTTCGGACTCATTTGTACGATTGAACTGGGCGAGACGCTCAAACCGGGGGCGTTCGAATTGGTCGCGTCCTTGAAGCAACGTGGATCGGTTGAAATTCTGAGTGGCGACTATGAAACCAAGACAACGCGCATCGCCGAATTGTTGAGCGTTGCGGCGACGCCGGGCGCCCAGACTCCCGAGAAGAAAGCCATGCGCGTCAAGGCGCTGCAACACGCTGGACACACCGTCGTCATGATCGGTGATGGCGTTAACGACAGTGTTGGTTTCGCCGGTGCCGATGTCGCAATCGCCGTTGGCTCGGCGACCGACGCAACACGCGCCAGTGCAGACATTGTGTGCACGACGGATCAACTTTCAACAATCACAGAATGCATAGACTATGCCGCTCGTGCACGACGAGTCATGCAATTGAATTTCGCGTGGGCCATTGCGTATAACGTGATCGCCATTCCCTTCGCCGTAGCCGGATTCATCAATCCGCTCGTAGCGAGCATCGGTATGGCGGCAAGCTCCGCCGTGGTGATGCTGAACGTGATGCGCCTCGACGTGCGCGCGGCCTAAGCACCCGATGGAGTCTCTCTTTATCCTGATCCCTCTGGCGTTCGTGCTCGCTGTTGTCATCGGCATCGCATTCTGGTGGTCGACAGCATCTGGGCAATTTGAAAATCTGGAAGAAGAAGGCCGAAGCGTGATTGAAGACGACGACAGATAACGATCGGTTATCACACAGCGCCTTGACATCGATCAATATGGCGACGCTTGAGCCCAGCTAACTTCTCCATGAAGCGGTGATCGCAGAAAGAGTGGGGTTAGACATGGAGCATAAACGCGCGATAAGCACTGAACAGGAACGATACAACTACAAGGTTGTGTACCAATTTTCAATCGCGACGATCGTCTGGGGATTGGTGGGCATGCTCGTTGGCGTGATCATCGCCGCACAATTGGTGTGGCCTGAGCTCAATGTGCACGAGTATTTGAATTTCGGTCGGCTGCGTCCGTTGCACACCAACGCGGTGGTGTTCGCATTTGGTGGGTGCGCGCTGTTTGCTTCGTCGTACTACGTTGTGCAGCGCACGTGCCATGTGCAGTTGTTTGCGCCGCGCTTGGCAGCCTTCACATTTTGGGGTTGGCAACTGGTGATCGTACTGGCCGCAATCACGCTGCCGCTGGGCATCACCAGTAGCAAAGAATACGCCGAGCTTGAGTGGCCTATCGACATCCTGATCGCCGTGGTCTGGGTGTCGTACGCAGTCGTATTTTTTGGCACACTCGCCAAACGCCGCACCTCGCACATTTACGTAGCCAACTGGTTTTTTGGCGCATTCATCATCACCATCGCATTGCTGCATATCGTCAACAGTGCCGCGATTCCGGTGTCCCTGACCAAATCCTATTCAGCGTACGCCGGCGTACAGGACGCAATGATCCAATGGTGGTACGGTCACAACGCGGTCGGCTTCTTTCTGACCGCTGGTTTTCTCGGCATCATGTATTACTTCGTGCCAAAGCAGGCCGAGCGTCCGGTGTATTCGTATCGCTTGTCGGTGGTGCATTTTTGGGCGCTAATTTTTACCTACATGTGGGCAGGCCCACATCACCTGCACTACACCGCGCTCCCTGACTGGACGCAGTCGATTGGCATGGTCTTCTCGCTGGTGCTGCTCGCGCCGTCCTGGGGCGGCATGATCAACGGCATGATGACGCTGTCGGGTGCGTGGCACAAGCTGCGCGATGACCCGATCCTCAAATTTCTGGTGACCTCATTGTCCTTCTACGGCATGGCCACGTTCGAGGGGCCGATGATGTCAATCAAGACGGTGAATGCGCTGTCGCATTACACCGACTGGACGATTGGTCACGTTCACTCAGGCGCTCTGGGCTGGGTCGCATTCGTGTCGATTGGTGCGATTTATTACATGATCCCGCGCTTGGTCGGCAAGGAAAAAATGTACAGCACCAAGCTGATCGAAATTCATTTCTGGGTGTCAACATTCGCCATCGTTCTCTACATCGCATCCATGTGGATCTCGGGTGTCATGCAGGGACTCATGTGGCGCGCAGTGAACGCAGACGGCACGCTGACCTACAGCTTTGTAGAGTCGGTCAAGAGCAGTTATCCGTTCTGGTTTATCCGATTTGTTGGCGGGCTTTTGTTCTTCGGCAGCATGTTCCTCATGGCCTACAACGTCTTCATGACGGTGCGCGGAGCGAAGGTGGTGAACGCCGTGGTGCCGCCGCCGGTGTCGGGTGCTGCATTGCCCGAGCTCGCGATGCCAGTGGCGGCATAGGACAAATATTATGAAAATTACACACGACCTCATCGAGCGCAAAACAGGGCTGCTGATTGCGCTAGTCATCTTCGTCGTCAGCATCGGCGGACTGGTCGAAATCGTTCCGTTGTTCTTCCAGAAAAATCTCATCGAACCGGTCGCGGGTCTCAAGCCGTACGATCCGTTGCGACTGGTCGGACGCGACATTTACGTGCGTGAGGGTTGCTACAACTGTCACTCGCAAATGATTCGCCCGTTTCGCGCCGAAACCGAGCGCTACGGCCCCTATTCCGTCGCAGGTGAGTTTGTCTACGACCGCCCATTCCAGTGGGGCAGCAAACGTACCGGCCCTGACCTTGCACGCGTCGGCGGTCGCTACAGCGATGAATGGCATCGATTGCATCTCGACAACCCGCGTGCTGTGGTGCCGGACTCCAACATGCCACGCTACGACTTTCTCGATCGCCCGATTACGGGGCCATCAGTGAGTCGACGCATGAAAGTTTTGAAAACGCTGGGCCATCCTTACACCGACGAAGAAATTGCGAATGCAGGCGTTTTCATTAAGGACAAGACCGAGCTGGACGCATTGGTCGCCTACCTGCAGGGGTTGGGGATTCAAATCAAGGCATCGAAAGGACAGTCATGAACGAACTCAGAAGCATTGTGACTGTCGTTTCATTGCTGACATTCATAGGTATCGTGTGGTGGGCGTGGCGTCCGGGCAGCAAGCAGAAGGCCGAAATTGTGATGAACGACATGCTGCTTGATGATGACCGCAAACCGTACGCACAAAACGAGAATCAGGGAGGCCCGCGATGAACGATCTATTGGCGTCTGGCTTTCTTGCACCCGGTTGGGGCTGGTTCGTGGCCATCGCGACGGTGCTGAGCTTGCTAGCCTGCCTGTGGATGCTGCGAGCGAACAGCACGAAGAAGGAGCATTCGGCAGAAGCGCAAATGCACAGCCAGAACGAATGGGATGGGTTGCGTGAATACGACAATCCGCTACCTAAATGGTGGTCGAATCTGTTCTACATCACGGTCTTCTTCGCGTTCGGCTACTTGCTGTTGTATCCAGGTTTGATCGTCACAAACGGCCTGCTTGGGTGGAGTACCGCGACGCTTTACCGCGACGAGGTTAAGGCGGTCAACGCTGAGACTGATCCTATCTTTGATGCGTATTCAAAGCAGGATGTGAAGACGGTTTCTATGGACAACGGAGCCCTCAAGATTGGCGGCCGACTGTTCCAGACCTACTGCGTGCAATGCCATGGCACCGACATGCGTGGGTCGAAAGGATTTCCGAATCTAGTAGACAACGACTGGTTGTATCCCGGTACGCCAGAAGGCATCAAGACGACGATACTCGAAGGTCGCTATGGCGTGATGCCCCCATTTGCGGGGACGCTCAAACCCGACCAAATTGCCGACGCGGCGCAGTATGTGTTGTCGTTGTCGGGGCGTTCCACGGTGCCCATTGCGGTCGGTCGTGGCGAGGCCACCTTCAAGCAAGTTTGCTCGGCTTGTCACGGACAAGACGGCAAAGGCAATGTAGCGCTCGGCGCGCCCAATCTCACCGACAACATCTGGTTATACGGCGGCAGTCTCGCCACCATTGTGGAGACGCTGACTAAGGGCCGACAAGGCCACATGCCCGCGCAAAAGGACATCTTGGGTGAGGCGCAGATACACCTGCTGGCCGCGTACGTGTACGCGCAATCGCAAGAGCAGGCGCAATCTCAGCCGCAGTCCAACCGCAAGCCGTGATTCGGCAAGTAGCAACACGGCTATGAGTACCGCTACGGGCGAGACGAAGGTCATCTCGCTCTACCAATCGCAGCAAAAAATCTACGCCAAATCTGTTGTTGGCCGTTTTGCGAATTTGCGCGTGTTCATGGTGTTCTTCACGCAGGCCATCTTTTATGGCCTGGCGTGGTTGCCTTGGAATGGTCGGCAAGCGGTGCTGTTTGACCTGAATGCTCGCAAGTTCTATATCTTCGACTGGGTGTTCTGGCCGCAGGATGTGTTGTATCTGACCTTCATACTGATCGTCTCTGCTTATGCGCTGTTCTTCGTCACCGCGATTGCTGGTCGTGTGTTTTGCGGCTACGCCTGCCCGCAGACGGTGTACACCGAAATATTCATGTGGATCGAAGAAAAGTTTGAGGGCGATCGTGCCGCCAGAATCAAACTCGATCAGTCTCCGATGTCTGCGAACAAACTGTGGCGCAAAGGCGGCAAGCACTTTTTTTGGGTGCTTATCGGTTTGTGGACGGGCTTCACATTTGTCGGCTACTTCACACCGATTCACACGCTGATGAATGAGGTGCTGTCGCTGTCCACCGGCCCGTGGGAAACGTTCTGGATATTTTTCTATGCGTTTGCCACTTGGGGCAATGCCGGCTTCATGCGCGAGCAAGTGTGCAAATACATGTGCCCGTATGCGCGTTTCCAGAGCGTCATGTTTGACCGCGACACGATGATTGTGACCTACGATCAGGCGCGCGGTGAGCCGCGTGGTGGTCGCAAAAAATCGGCAGATGCAGCGTCGCTCAATCTTGGCTCATGTGTCGACTGTTCGCTGTGCGTTCAGGTGTGCCCAACCGGCATCGATATTCGCGAAGGGCTACAGTACGAATGCATTGGCTGCTCCGCCTGCATCGATGTCTGCGACACCGTGATGGACAAGATGACCTATCCGCGTGGGCTGATTCGTTATTCCACCGAGAATGCGCTTGAGAAAAACTGGGGCGTGGCGGCAATTCGTGAACACATGCTGCGTCCGCGCATCATCGTTTACCTTAGCGCGCTGGTGGCGCTGGTGGGCGGACTTGCAGCCTCGCTAATCTTGCGCAACCCACTCAAGGTGGATGTGATTCGCGATCAACGGGTGCTAGCGCGTGAAGTCGAGGGACGCTACATCGAGAACATTTACAAACTCAATGTGATGAATACGGCTGAGCGGGCGCAACGCTTTGTCGTCACAGTGGATGGGCTGCCTGACGCGCAAATCAATCGGGGCGGTCAGATCAGTGCGGAGTCCGCATCGACGGCCGCTTCGAGCGTGGCGGTGCGGATTCCGCTTGATTCGGTCAAGTCCGGCAGTCACACCATTCATTTCAAAGTTCAGTCGGAACAGGATGCTGGTATCAGCGTCACCGAGAAGACTGTGTTTCTTGTTCCGAGGTAGCCTGTGAATTCAACCACCACCATTGCCGCCATCGTGCCTGTGAGCCGTTGGATCTGGCCAGGAATTCTGATCGCGGGCCCAGCGTCAGTCGTCGTCGCCTGCATCATCACCGCCTTTTTTGTCGTCCAGCATCCGGACGGTCTGGTCGCAAGCGATTACTACAAGCAGGGCAAGGCGATCAACGCGCAGCTTGCGCAACTGCATCGGGCCGAGGAGCTTGGTTTGAGCAGCATGAAAATGGTGGCCACCGATAAGGCGGTTTTGATCACGTTTCCCGATTCGCCGCTGCGTGATCGTATTGATGTGGTGCTCGCGCATCCGGTCGATCCAGATCTGGATATTCGGGCCATTGTCTCGCCGAATGCTAGTGGCGTCTACGAGATTGCATTGCAGAAGAAACTCGCCGAGCGTCGTCGCGTGATCGTGACCGATACTCCCGTGCGGAGCTGGCGAGTTGAGTCGCTTCTCATTCCGGCGCGGCCCTAGTGCGCCACCATCTTGCTCTGGAGGAAGATGCATGAAGTTCAACACCGCCACTTGGGGAGCCGTGGTGTGGCCGGCTTTTCTTGGTGCAGCGCTAGCTGACGCCGCGTTGTTCACGTTGATAGTTCCCGAGACAATCATGTTGTTCGGCGTACATCCGGGCGTGTCACGTCCGACCGCTTACAGCGTCGGATTTTTTGTGTTCTGGATCATCATGAGCGCGGCAAGCGCGACGACATTGTGGCTGCACGGTCAGAATTTGGAAGCGGACAAGGGCGATCGGCCACTTCGATGACGCTGACGTTGCTCATGTCGGCGATCCTCATGGGCTTGATGGGTGCAGGCCACTGCGCAACCATGTGCGGCCCCATCACGCTGGCATTGGTTACGCGCCAACCTGAGCGACCGCGCCAGCCACTCGCGTCGCACTTTGGACGAATCATTATGTATGCACTGTTGGGCGCCATCGCTGCCGCATTCAGCGCCACTGCCACAAGCTTTCTGCGCAACGAAGTGCTGCAAACCGCGTGGCTTCTTTTGCCCAACTTATTGCTACTGTTTTCCGCGTTGTATTTGATGGGATTTCGTCAGGCCTATGCGCCTGTCGAGAACGTCGGCCAACGTGTATGGCGACAGCTCGATGGCGCGCGGACCTGGGCCTCAGCGCGCGGTGGCGTCGGAGGCGATCTGCTGCGCGGCGCGCTGTGGGGGATGCTGCCGTGCGGCATGATTTACAGCGCACTGGGCCTCGCCGTTCTCGCAGCGCATCCACTGGATGGTGCGCTGGTCATGGCGGTCTTTGGCGCGTCAACGCTACCGGTGTTGCTAGCGCTAGGCATGCTGTCAAAAAACGCGGTGAAGCAGTTGCAGACCGCAAGAACGCGAAGTTGGCTGGGCGGTGTGCTGCTACTGCTTGTGGCGTGGAATATGTATCTGCTGCCGGATCGATTGCACGGCGCGCGCTTTGCGTTTTTGTGCTGATGGTGGCTCGGGCTATGCGTCCCGCATCATTAGCCACACGGCCGCACCGATCAGCGGGCCACCCATTCATGAAAGAAGATAGGGATGCATGATTACACTCTGCGTTGATATCTCAAGGATTTTCTGCGATGAGTGCTGATCACCCAACCCTCAAATTTTTACCTGCTACTGGCTACGCGGGCGACGTGACGCCCGAGGAGGCGTTTCGCGCTTGGACGGCAGGCGAAGCCGTCATGGTGGACATCCGCACCAACGCTGAGCGGGAGTGGGTGGACTTTGTGCCAGACGCCGCCGTTGTGGCGTGGAAACAGTGGCCCGGCATGACGATGAACCCGGATTTTGATGCGCAGATTCGTGAAGTCGCTGGCGACAAACCGATCGTGATGCTGTGCCGATCAGGCGTTCGTTCCATCGCTTCGGCACAACGAGCGACCGAGCTGGGGCTTACGGCGTACAAGATTCTCGAAGGGTTCGAGGGTGACCCGGATGGAAACGCGCATCGCAACTCGCGCGGTGACTGGCGTTATCGCGGGTTGCCGTGGCGACAGAACTGACGGCGCGCGCCTAAATTTCTACACGTATTAACGGCAACAAAAATATCGCCACGTTGACAAAAAACGCCGCCATCCACACCAGCGAACGCTGCCGCAGTTTGCCGGTGACGTAGAGCGCGATGTAGATGACGCGCAACGCGATGAACGCGACGGACAGCGCGTTTGGCAGCCAGCCGATCACGCCGAGCATATGGCTCACGATCACGCTAGCGGCGAAAAACGGCAGCGCTTCCCAGCAGTTTTCCTGCGCCGACTGCGCCCATTTTTTGAAGTCTTGCTGCTTTGCGATCCAGTCACGCGGATTGCGGTTGTCGTAACCGCCGTCCTTGTGCGAGACGTTCATGTCGCGGCCCTTGGCCAGCCCCGCGCAGACGATGGGCATGACAGCGGCGAGCAGGATGCAGAACCGGGCAATGGTCATGAAATTACTTTTCCGGTCTATTTAATTGTTAACGGCGAACGGGTCGGGCAGTTCTGCTTCTTCAAGAATCTGCAAGTTGCCTGAAATGACGGTCAGCAGATTATTGAAATCATGCGCGACACCACCAGTCAGTTGCCCCAGAGATTCCAGTCGCTGCGAGAGCAACAGTTCTTCCTCGGCCACTGATCGCTGCGTGGCGTTTGACGCGATGTTGGCGACTGCTTCAAGGAACGCTACGTCGTCGGTCGTAAAGTGGTGTGTCGTGGTGGAGCCAGCCACCAGCAGGCCGCTGACGTGTTCGCGATCGTTCACTGGCGCAATGACGAGGCTGCGAATTCCGGCGTCGAGCAACACTGGGCTGATCGCAACGCTCGACGTTGACGTGCCGCCGCCCAGCAAAGCTGCGCCGCCCTCAAGCACCGCTCCGGAAAGCATCGCCTGCGCCTTTTCGATGCGTGCGTTGGTGACCAGATGAGCGAGTGTGCCGACGGCACCGTGACAACGCAGTGCGTCTTCGCCCGTGTCCTGCCCAAAAATGGCGAGTACGTCCGCACCCAGCGGTAAGCGTGCGCGCTCGATGGCGCGCGGGCCCAAGGTGTCGAAGACGCGCTCACGCAATGCCAGCTGGCTGACGCGGGCGAGCGCGTTGGCGCGCATCAGTTCGCGCTCGGTGCGGCGCGCGTTCAACGGCTTGCTGACGTCGCGCAGAATCACAATAACTTCGTTTCCGTCATCGCTCTGGGTGGGGGCGAGCGAGATTTCTACGAGAAATTCGTGACCGCTCAGCTTGACCGCCTTGAGCGCGAGGCCTATTCCCATGGGGCGGCGCCGCGCTTGCGTCTGAAAACCATCACGCAACTGCGCACGATGACGACGCGTCGCAATCGGCGCTAGACGCTCTACCGATATTTCGCGCAGCGCTCCGGGTGCTGCGTCGAGCAGACGCTCCGCTTCCGTGTTGTTGAGACGGATGCGTCCGCTACTGTCGACCACCAGAATGGCGTCCGGCGCTGCCCCGAATAAAAGTTTGAACGCGTCTTCACTCTTTTTGTCGATGGGTCTCACGGCACTACTCATGTTGCGACCAGCACGTAGCCTGCGCCGCGCACGGATTTGATGATGCGCGGGTCTTTGCCATCGTCGCCGAGCTTCTTGCGCAAACGCCCGATCTGAACGTCGATAGTGCGATCAAACGGTCTGGCGTCGCGATGATGCGTGCGGCGCAGCAGATCGTCGCGGCTTAAGAGATGTCCCGGCTTCTCGACCAATGCGACCAAGAGTGCAAAATCGCCGGTGGTCAGCGAAATGTCGTTGCCTTTCGCATCAGTCAGTTTGCGTCGTTCAACGTCCAGCATGAACCCGTGAAAACGCAACGGGTTCGACGATTCGGTAACGACGGTCGCCGGTTCGAGCTGCACCACTGCCCGGCGGCCCACGCTACGCACCCGCGCCAGGAGTTCGCGCAACTCGGCCTCTGAGCTGGCTTCAAACACTTCGATGCCCTGTTTGCCGAAATACATCGAAAGCAAGTCACGAATGTCTTCCTCGTCATCGACGATCAAAACATGTAGCGGACGGGAACCGCGTAGCGGATTGAAACCGCGTAGCGGTTGCGCACCTGTCAAGCGAGCACTTCCAGAAGGGCGTTGGCAATTCCTCCGTATCATCGTGATGCGAACGGCGTTGAACCCGACTTTGACCCTATCGAGCGCATTACCGTTGGTAATCAACTTTTTGTCGCAATGACGTCTCATTGCGGGCTGAACGCAATTTGTTTGCAATGTCGACAATTGCAATAAATCGCTTTCATCCCTTATGTAGTATTCATTTACGGCAAAAGCTGTTACGTCTAGCTTACACGTTGAGGCATGCAGGGCGGCAATCAGTCTGACGTCTGGGTGATCGTGCCCAGATACGCCAATATTCCTACTTGCTGGTGATCACTGCAATGTTGTCAAGGCCCGCCTTAAAAGCGTCCTCCTCCAATATCATCGTGGCAGCATCGCCCTGATCGGGTTTGGCGTTTTCCTCAGGGCGCTGAAACTTCGGCGACCAGTGGACAACCGATCCACCAGCAGGCGCGGGTTTGACATACATTTCTGCTCTGGAACTCGCCAGTGGCAAATTGGTTTCCTGATTAGTTACATGTCTCAGGTAAAAAGTTGTCATTCTGAGCAGCGCGAAGGATCAGTACGGCAGCAGATGCGATCACCACGAGCTTTTGCGTA
>JAYVPF010000182.1:0-5537 GCA_043757535.1 Burkholderiales bacterium | reverse complement strand
CGGACGCCGATCTCCAGAACTTTTGACAAGTCGCTTTCGCCTTCTGAGAAGAAGAAGCGAAAACCAAATTTACGAAGCTGTTTGTTCTGCAGATGCTCGCGCAGCCCGAGCACGGTGTCGAAATAATAGGCGCCGATTTCGACGCTGGATTCACCGACTTTGTGCGCCGCCTCGGGCACCGGATGTCTCTTTCGCTCGAACACCGCAACGGAGCGGTGAGGCTCCGCCCGCTTGAGCTGTAGCGCAAGACACAGACCGGCGAGTCCGCCGCCCAGAATGGCGACATCGACTTGATCGTTCATCGCGTTGCCGCCGTCACAACCAGCGATAAGCCGCGATGGCGAGCCAATGGCAAGACCAGAGGACGTACATCGCCAAGCGCGATTCGCTCAAGTACAGGCAACATGCGTGCGAGTGCATTGCCGGACACAGCAGTTTCAGCGGGCGAAGTCGAGGCGTCCGTGATCGCAGAGGCCGACAAATCCACCAACTCGATCTCCAAGCCGCACTTCGTATGTTCATTGGCTTCGGGCGCGATCACCAGAGCCACGCCGAACAGTCTGTCGCTCTTCGTCACGCTCGCCAAGCCGCCGATCACCTGAATGTCGTAGGCAACGAACAGCACCGGACGTTGCTCGCTAAGCGCATAGACCGCTGCTTCCAGCAGACCTTCGGCGAAGGTTTCGTTGCTCGCGCTGAGCGCTGTGCTCGCCTCAACCGCGCCGGTCGCAATGGTCCAGTAGCCCACTGCCGCGTTGTGAACGGAGTTATGAAATTTGGTCGGTGAGACGAGTTCGGGCGATTCGGCCAGCGTCGTACACATCGAATCGCACACCGCTAAATCGCCGTGGGTGCTGGCGAAAATCGAAGGTAGTATCTTCGGGTCTAGCTGCGCATCAACGCAAGCTGCCGCCGCGACCTCCAGCGCGAGCAACACGGTGTCAGGAGCCCGACGCCGCTCGTTCGCGGCGAGCAGCACACCGGTGGGACGTTTCGCGGTTGTCTCTGGCAGCGGTATTTCACCACGAATAATGGCTCGCGTCGTTGACCAATCGGGCAGTTTCGGAGCCCAGACGCCAACACCTTGTACAAAAAACCGCATCACTGCACGCCGCCATTCTTGCCAAAAATTAGCGCACAATTGTTGCCACCAAAACCAAAGTTGTTGCAGAGGACATAACTTAGCGGCTTTGCTTCGCCTTGCAGCGCAAGATGCGCGGCGGCGAGCGGATCAACATTGCCTGCCCCTGCGTTTGCCGGAATCCAGTCGTGCCGCAGCGCCAGGAGGCTGATCACCGCTTCAACGATGCCCGCCGCACCGAGCGCGTGTCCAGTGATGCCTTTGGTCGAACTCATGCGAGTGGTCACCGGAAAATTGCGGGCAACTACGGTGGCTTCGACTTCGTCATTCTTGAAACTCGCCGTGCCATGACCGTTAACGTAGTTGATGGCATCAGCACCGAGACCCGCATTGGATAAGGCTTGCAGCATGGCACGCTCAGCGCCCAGGCCGTCCGGCTGCGGGGATGACATGTGATACGCGTCGCTTGACTCGCCCCACCCTACCAGACGTAGCGCTGGCTTTGCGTCGTCGGTTGCGGCCCGCGTGAGGAGCGCAAATCCACCCGCCTCGCCAAGGCTGATGCCGTTGCGATCCACGTCAAACGGACGGCAGCGTTCGGGTGAGAGCAACTGCAAGGAATTGAAGCCGTACATCACGCTACCGCACAGCGTATCGACACCGCCAACGATGGCCGCATCGACGACGCCCAGACGAATTAGCCGTTCCGCCTGCGCAAACACTTTGGCGCTGGATGAACAGGCCGTGTTCACAGTCACGCACGGGCCGGAGGTGCCTAGCGCGTGCTGCACAAAATCTCCGAGCGAATGGGCGGTGTGAACGATGGGCCGACGCAGATCGTCTGGGAAACTTCCGTCCTCGGTGAGTCGCGCGTAGCCTTCTTCTGTTGCGCCAACGGATCCTGTAGATGTGCCCATGATTACGGCTACCCGGCGCGCACCGAAGAGCGCCACTGCTTTAGTGCCAGCGTCAAAAAAACCGTCCTGATTCAACGCCAGCCAAGCCAGACGGTTGTTGCGGCATTCCCATTCGGCAAACTGTTGCGGCAAAGCAGCCGTTTCCAGACCGTCCACTCGACCGATCCACGCTACCACGGGCGTCGGCGTGAAATCGTTGGCGCGGAGGTGGCTTCGCGCATTAACCACCGCGTCCCATAGCTGGGCCGAGCCTAAGCCTGCCGCTGTCGTAGCGGTAAACGCCTGCACCGTCAGCGCCATGGTGCGAGCATGAAATGCGCTGTCAGTGGCCGCAGTGCGACTGTGCTGTGCCATTGGGCTCTCGGTGAATGCGGGCTCTAACGAGGCCACTATGTAGCGTTGACGAAAAAATGTTTCGCGACTTCTTACTAAAAGCACCTTGTAGCCGCACGTTAAAATTTTACCAATGCCTGTGCTCGTCCTCTGTGCAGTAAGCAACAGAGCAATAATGCTGTCCTGCAGTACAGTGTCGTTGGCAAGCTCACAATTCTTTCGCCTGAGCTTTTTTGCGCGCTGTCACCTGTCACTTTAGGCGACTCACGACCTTCCATGCGCTGCACTCTGCTCAATCTGCCTGTCATCCTGTGGTTTCTTGCGATGGCGCTCGGCATAGGTATCCTCGCCAATAGCCGCTTTCAGGCGGATATGAGTGTGTTCATGCCGCGCCAGCCGACTAAGAGTCAGGCGGTGCTGGTCAATCAGCTACAGGAAGGCGCGGCGTCCAAAGTCGTGCTGATTGGCGTTGAAGGACTTGCGACGAATGAATTCGAATCGACGACGGTTGCGTTTGCTGAAGCGCTACGTGGCAGTTTGCTGTTTACTTTTGTCGCCAATGGTCGTGTTGCCAGCGACCCCGCCACTCAAAAGCTGCTTTTTGACTATCGCTATCTGCTTTCAGACGCTGTTAACGCGAAGCGATTCTCGGTTGACGGCCTCAAACAGAGTCTGGCGCAGCGAGCCAGCGAGCTGGCAGGATCTGCCGGACTGATGACCGCACAACTGATGGCAAGCGATCCAACGGGCGAGACGCTTCATATTGCCGAAAGTCTCGCAGCGGGCTATACCGCCAAAGCCGACAGTAAAGCTGCGGGCCACAATGGCTTGTGGGGAAACGCGGCAGGCACACGAGCGGTGCTGATTGCGGTTACTCGCGCCCCTGGAACCGATCTCGATGCGTTGGAGATCGCCCTAGATGATGTGCGGGCACGCTGGAACATGCTCCCCAATCGTCCGCCTGCCGCGAAATTGTTACTCGCGGGTGCGCCGATGATGGCTGTGCAATCGCGCGCTGCGATTCGCGACGACTCTTCCCGGCTTGCGATCATCGGAAGCGTCATGATTGCGTTGTTGCTGGGATGGCTCTACCGCAGCCCGCGCCTGTTGTTGCTCGGTTTGCTGCCTGTCCTGACCGGCATCGTCATGGGCCTCGCGGCGGTCGGTCTTGGCTTTTCGATGATTCACGGCATGACCATTGGCTTTGGCATCACTTTAATCGGTGAGGCGGTGGACTACGCGATTTATTTGTTCATTCAACGGCCTCAGGACGATACCAGTGTAACGGGGGCGAACACTGCAGGCAGCGTCTTGTGGCGAACCATCGGGCTCGGTGTGGCGACTTCTGTGGCGGGGTTCGCGACACTCCTGCTGTCGGACTTTCAGGGGCTGGCGCAGCTTGGCCTGTTCACCATCGCGGGCCTGACCGCTGCTGCTGCGGTAACGCGTTGGGTGCTGCCGCCGCTCATGCCTGAAACTGTCTACGCTCGCGAAACTCCGCGCCTTGGTGCGACGCTGCAAAGCATTGTCAGCGTGTTGCAGCGGGTGCGTTGGTGGATCGTAGCGACTGTTTTGGTGTTGCTCGGTGCGGCATTTTTTACCACTCATAAGCCGCTCTTCAGCCATGAATTGCTGGCAATTAGCCCCATCCCACAGTCCTTGCAGAAGCTTGATGCTTCGCTTCGGGCTGATTTACCGATGGATGAGGCCGGACAGCTCATCGCCCTCAATGGCCCTAATGAACAAGCTCTGCTCGAATCGTGCGAACGCGTCGTTGCCGCTTTGGCCCCGCTGATCGAGCGCGCAGTGATTGCGGGCTACGACGCGCCGTGCAAGTACCTCCCAAGCGCACGAACGCAGGCCGCCCGTCTAGCGAGCTTGCCCGGCAAGGACGCGCTCGGGGCTGCACTCACAGAAGCCGCGAAAGGCTCGCCGTTCAATCCCGCTGCTTTCAAGCCATTTATCGACGCGGTTGACGCAAGCCGCAGCTTGCCACCGCTTACGAGCGCTCAACTCGCTGTCACCGCTATGGGCGCGGGTTATTCGAGCCTGATGAACCACGGCAAACAGGGCGAGATCTGGCGCGCGATGATTACGCTGCGTGGTCTGAAACCGATGACGGATGGGGGCAAAACCTCGGTAGCAGCCGTTTCGGCGGCGCTAGCGCCATTTTCCGGCGATACCTCTGTTGAGGTGCTGCTGCTCAGCGTCAAAGCCGAGTCCGACGCGCTGTATCAGGGTTATCTGCGCGAAACGCTGCATTGGTCCGGCATTGGTTTGCTGTGTATTGCGGTGCTCCTGACGGTAGCATTGCGCTCACCACTGCGGGCGCTGAAGGTGATGTGGCCGCTCGCGCTGTCCGGCGTCACCACGGCTGCGATGCTCGTGTTGCTAGGTGCCGAGCTGAATCTCCTGCATATCGTTGGCTTACTGCTGATCGTGGCCGTAGGCTCGAATTACGCGTTGTTTTTTTCCGATCTAGGGGGTGCCACCGACCGAAAGAGTTCGACATTGCTGGTGTCGCTATTCATCGCGAATACGACCACTTTGCTTGGCTTTGGCCTGCTGGCATTTTCGTCGGTGCCAGTGCTCAATGCGCTGGGTTCAACCGTCGGTCTGGGTGCATTTCTGGCGCTTGTTTTTTCGGCTGCCTTTGGCCCAAGAGCGCCTCTTACCACCTTGCGGTACAACGTTTGAGCGTGTGAAATAATGGGTCGATGCGCATCGTTTCTCACTCCTCCCGGCAAACATCCATCGCCCCAGCGGCCATTGTGCTGTTGCCGGCTGCGTTGACGTCGCCTGATGATTTCATTACTCATGGGTTTGCCGAGGCGATTGATGCATCCGGTCTCGACGTTGACCTGCTCATCCCCGATTTGCAGGCAGATTGCTATTTGCGGTCGACCGCGGTGGAGATGCTGGATGAAATGCTCTGTGCTCATGTGCTGAATCGATACGCGTCGTTCTGGCTGGCGGGCATTTCGCTGGGCGGGTACGGCGTGATGCAACACGCGCGTTTGAGCGAGATGGCGCTGCCGTCGCTACAAGGCAGATTTTTGATGGCACCGTATCTGGGTTCTCGGGAGATAGTCAATGCGGTCAACGCGTCGGGTGGCGTCTCGGCATGGCGTGGCGAGGGTAGCGATTTGCCCGATGCCCCGCTTTGGCAGTGGCTTCAGCGTCAGGCAGACACGGCGCTTGCGGAC
>JAYVPF010000181.1:0-5542 GCA_043757535.1 Burkholderiales bacterium | reverse complement strand
ATTAGCGACGTAGTGAACGGTCAACGTCCAATCACCGCTGACACCGCCTTGCGTCTTGGCATCTACTTCGGAATGGAGCCCCGCTTCTGGCTCAACCTCCAATCCGAATACGACATGCGAATGGTTGCGTGCCAACAGCAGGCGACCCTCGCCCGTCGCATCCGCGTTTTTCAACCTCAGGTGGTCTGAATCGGAACGGCAAGCTTGCACTCAGCGGCTTCGTAGAGCCCTGCATTGACCCCGTCAAAAACGCCGAGCTAGCGAAGCTTCGCGTCAGGACCGTACGCGACGCGTTCAAGGCAGCCGGTGTAGCCGAGGACAAAATCGAGCTGCAAAAACCAACCGACATTACCGCCGGTTCTACCAGTGCGGCTGAAGGTCGGCGTGTTGAAGTCAGGTTGCAGTAGTGAGCTGCTGAGTTCGTGAAAAAGCCACCTTCGGGTGGCTTTTTTTTTGTGCTCTGCACGCAACATGGTGCGTAGGCGTGTTGCGGTCAGACAGTTAGCATTCCGAACAATGAATCATCTGTTCGTTGTTGCGTTCGTTCTGCTCGCGTCGATTTCGACCGCTGCGGCTTCCGAGTATGAAATCCGGGAGTTGGGGAGTGACAGCGCGAATCTACTTATCACACTCAAGTTACCGAGGCAAACACAGCGGTTGCGCGAGCTGTTATCTCGGGCACCATTGTTGGGCCTCAAGTCGCAAATCCATTCGCCGAGATGCGGAAAAATCTTGCTTCGGCAGCGGGCCGTTGGTGTTTGGGCCGTACCAAACAGCTGCACCGAGGTCACGTGGACTGTTCATGCACGACGCGCCGTTGACGGTAAGGTCGATGTCTCTGCGCAATCGTCAGTGAAGTTCCGGAATCCGCCGTGGTTCATTTTTTCGGAAGCCACTTCCCTACTGCGGCTACAAGACGACGAGCCCTCGACAATCACGATGCGAGGTAAATCGAAGCATTTTTCAGGTATCGGTGCGACTGAAATTTCCGACAACGTTTGGAGAGTACCTTCGCTTGGCAACGCGCCGGAGTTTTACGCTTTTGGAGAAGCTGGCTCGACAACACGAAATGTTGGCCCTTTCGTGGTCAGATATGTCGCCGATGATCGTGCGAGAGTCGCTGGTCGCGGTCTCGAAGATCTTCACGAGCAAGCGCTCGGATTTCTCGCAAACGTTGTGTTGCCATATACGGACTTGCCTCCCGCCGAGCGATCACTTCTGGTCATCTGGATCGGGATTGACGAGGCGGCAGGGCGCGCTGGTGGCGCAGCCGGGAGCCGTAGCTTCGTCGCCAATTATGTCTTCGGAAAATCAGAAAATGAGGCGCTCAATGTCGCACGAACACTAGCGATAATCGCGCACGAGCAGTTCCATCAACTCAGTGACCTGACGCGCGGGTCATTGCCACCGTTGCCGACTTGGCTCAACGAAAGTCTTGCGCACTATTACGGTTTGAAAGCGCTTCAAAAGGCTGCTTCGTCGTCTGCGTCTCACTCTGTTTATAAGCGTTTCATTGATCCTGAACGTCGCGTCACAACAGGCCTTTTGGAACTCAATCGACGGTATGCGGCGAATGACCGTTCCGTTTATCCCCTCTTTTATGAGCAGGGCGCAACGTTTTGGTCTGAAGTCGATTTAACCATCCAAGCCGCTACGAAGGGCGTAAGTAGTCTTGACCAGTTAGTGCCCAATCTGCTTCGATCCATTGCGCCACTGAGCGACGGGTTGCCTGAGAGTTTTTTGATTAGTTTGCGTGAACTGATCGGTGTAAAGGCGGATGAACTTTTGCGTAGGTATGTTGGCAATTGAAATTAGTTCACATATTTGCTAACATTTAGCATGACGTTTGAGATCGTGTATTTCCACGAACGCGTGCTCGCAGAGATCGAATCTTGGCCCGTTGATGTTTTGGCTGACTACGCTCGATTAGTCGAATTACTTGCAGAATACGGCCCGAGTCTTCGCCTGCCGCACTCGCGCGCGTTCGGAGATGGTTTATTTGAACTTAGGCCTCGCGGTCGCTCTGGCGTTGGCCGAACGTTCTACTGTTTCATGGTCGGTAAGCGCGTTGTCGTGCTGCATGCGTTCATCAAGAAGACGCAAGAGACGCCCGATAGAGAGCTTAAGTTGGCGCGAAAGCGCCTGAAGGAATTACAAAATGGCTGAACTTAAATATCAACCCGTTACCCACGACCACAAAGCATTTCTCGACAAAGCGCACGCGCGAAAAGGCTTTACCGAAGCCTACGAAGCGCTTGCACTTGAATATCAGGTGGCGGGTCAAATGCTGAGGGCCCGCTCGCGGGCTGGCCTGACTCAAGACGCCGTGGCCGAGCGGATGGGTACGACCAAGAGCGCTATTTCTCGACTTGAATCGGCTGGGAAGCACGCGCCGTCATTGGCTACGTTAAAGCGCTACGCGCTTGCCGTCGGTTGCGAGTTGCAAGTACGTTTGGTGCCTCACAAAGCCACGTAACTCGCTCGACATCGCGCGAACTACGGCGCCATCGACGCACGCTGCGCCATCAACGAGCGCCAGCGCAGCAGATTCGGATGCTCGTCGCCCGCCTTAACGCGGATCACGCGCGCGAAGTCCACAGCAACCACCGCAGTAATGTCGGCGATGCTGAATTGATTCGCTGCGACGAATGGTCGATCAGCAAGTTGCGTATTCAGCGTAGCGAAAAACTGCTGCACGCGGCTGATCCCGCGCTCGGCGAGGGCGGGTATTTGCGGGTAGTCCACCGGGCCTGGCAGCGCTCGGTTTACCATCGCCGCGCTGCCGTTGCGAAACGCCTCAGCAATCGCCATCAGGCCCTCAAATTCGATCCGCCACTGCCAGCTGGCGATCTCCGCCTTGTCCTCCGGCGTTCGGCCCAAAAGCGGCGGCTCAGGGAAGCGGGCCTCCAGATACGCCGCGATGGCGGCGTTATCGGTCAACAGCGCGCCTGCCTCGGTGCGCAGTGCTGGCACGGTGCACTGCGGGTTGATCGCCTGATAGGCGGCACCCATCTGCTCGCTGCTGCGCAGATCGATCTGCACGGTCTCATGCGGCACACCTTTTTCGGCGAGCAGGATGCGGGCACGGCGCGGGCTGGGGGCGGTGGCGCAGTCGTAGAGCGTGAGCATGAGGTGCCTCAGGTCGCCGGAGCGAGCTTGTCTTGAGTTTTCGTATCGAAGTCGCTGCTGTCGTGCCGCTCATGCAGTTGGCTTGACGGCTCGCCCCAGGCGCGGTTGACCTTGCGGCCGCGCTGAACAGCCGGACGCTTCGCGATCTCGTCGGTCCAGCGCAGCACGTTTGTGTATTCGTGCACGCTTAAGAACTCACCGGCTTCATAGAGCTGGCCTTTCACCAGCGTGCCATACCAGGGCCATACGGCCATGTCGGCGATGGTGTAGGCGTCGCCTGCGAGGAATCGGTGTTCGGCTAACTGGCGGTCGAGTACGTCGAGCTGACGCTTGACTTCCATCGCGTAGCGATTGATCGGGTATTCAAACTTCTGCGGCGCATAGGCGTAAAAATGGCCGAAGCCGCCGCCCAGGAACGGCGCGCTGCCCATCTGCCAGAACAGCCACGAGAGGCACTCCGCCCGTTCTGCGCGATGGGTCGGAAAAAAGGCACCAAATTTTTCCGCAAGGTATTGAAGAATCGCGCCGGACTCGAAAACACGAACCGGATTCGGCTCGCTGTGGTCTACCAGCGCCGGAATCTTGGAATTCGGGTTCGCTTTGACAAAACCACTGCTGAACTGATGACCCTCGTTGATTCGAATCAGCCAGGCGTCGTACTCGGCCCCCGTGTGGCCCGCCGCGAGCAGCTCTTCGAGCATGATGGTGACCTTGACGCCGTTTGGCGTGGCGAGCGAATACAGCTGCAGCGGGTGACGACCGACAGGCAAATCTTTTTCGTGCGTGGCCCCGGCGATGGGCCGGTTGATGTTGGCGAACTGACCACCGTTTTCTTTGTCCCAAGTCCAGACTTTGGGTGGGGTGTAGGCGGTTGAATCGCTCATAGACATGTTCCTGATGATGCTTTGGATTATTTAACAAGTAGCACGTAGGGTGGGCAGCCCTCTGCCCACGCTGTGTCTGCACGGACGAGCGCGTGGGCACAGGGTGCCCACCCTACCTCGCTTTGGTTCAATCGGTCACCGCCGTAGCGCCAACCACGGCCAGCACTTCCCGCAAATCGTTGCCAATGTAGGTGGGACGCGGGCCGATTGCCTCAAACGGCAACCCTTGCCGATTGACCCAGAGCGTGGTGAATCCGAACCACGTCGCGCCGAGGGCGTCCCACGCGTTGCTGGAGACGAAGAGAATTTCCTCGGTTTTCACTGGGATGGCTTGCTGCACGAGGCCGTAACTCTCGGGCGATGTTTTGAAGCGGCGAATGGTTTCCACCGAAATAACGTAATCGAGCAAGCCGCTCATGCCCGCGCTCGCGACCGCCGAATCGAGCATGTCGCGGCTACCGTTTGAGAGGATAGCGGTGGGGATGCCTTGCGCTTTCAGCGCTTGCAGCACGCCGATGTTTTCCGGGAAGGCGGTGAGGTGCGCGTACTGCTGCATCAGCGCGTCAACGTTGGCGTCGGTGCCGTCGAGTTTCAGGCGTTGCAACGTGTATCGCAGCGATAGCCGCGTGAGTTCCCAAAACGAAAGGTAGTGCTTGCTACCGCCCGCCGAATGCGGGTCGGACATCGTGATGAGCCGCGTGTATTCGATCTGTTTGTCACGCCACAGATTAGCGATGGCTGCGCCTTGTCCGGGGTAGAGTTTTTCGGCGAGCGCGCCGATGGAATACACGTCAAACAGTGTGCCGTAGGCGTCGAAAACAACAGCGCGTACGGTCATGTTCGCGCCTGTACGTTTGCTGCCAACCCCATCACTTCACAAGCCGCTCGTTTTGCGGGAAGAGCATCTTGCGCGCGTCCTCATCGACGACGGTTTTGTACTCATGCTTCGTCTTCAAAGCTTCGGCGCGAAGTGCTGCTGGGCGTGCGCTGATTTCGTCGAACAGGCGCTTCACGTGCGGCAATTTTCCCCATGCGTCTGCACCGAGCACAAACGGAATCACGCGTGCCCACGCCCAGATCGACATGTCAACCAACGTGTAGCTGTCGCCGACCATGTAACGCTGCGTCGCGAGCCGATCATTGACGATGTTCCAGTGCCGCCAAGCCTCGAAATCGTAGCGATTGACGGCGTACTCTTTCGGCTCCGGCGCGTAATGCTTGAAGTGCACCGCCTGACCGCAATACGGGCCGATGCCGGTGGCGACGAACATGAGCCAAGAGTAGAACTCGGCATGCGTTGCGGGCGTGTTCTCGGGCATGAATTTGCCGGTCTTCTCGCCCAGATAAAGCAGCATCGCGCTGCTGTCAAAAATATGGATGTCGCCGTCCTGCATCGCGGGCGTTTTCGCGTTCGGATTGATCGCCTTGAACGCAGGGGAATGCTGGTCGCCCTTTCGCGTGTCGACCGCAATCAACTCATACGGCTCACCGGCTTCCTCAAGGTAGAGCGCGATTTTCAGCGGGTTGGG
>JAYVPF010000180.1:0-5557 GCA_043757535.1 Burkholderiales bacterium | reverse complement strand
CTTTCTCTCCGACAGCGATCAGCGCAGCCTGACCGTGCATTTGCAATTGATGCGCATGTCCTGCAACAGCACTTACCTGCTTGACGGCGTCACCGATTTCGGCACCAAGGCCGATGAAATCGTCAGCCTGTTGGAACAGGTGCTTTCCGAGCCCAGCAACAAGGTCGTCATCTTCAGCCAATGGCTGCGCTCACATGAAATCGTGGCGCGTCGGCTTGATGCCAACGGCTGGGGCTACGTCAGTTTTCACGGCAGCGTACCGAGCCCGAAACGCCCCGCCCTGATCGAGCGCTTCAAGACCGATCCCGACTGCCGCGTGTTCATCGCCACCGACGCCGGCAGCGTCGGCCTCAACCTGCAACACGCTGCCGCAACCGTCATCAACATGGACATGCCGTGGAACCCGGCGGTGCTGGAGCAGCGCATCGGTCGCGTACACCGCATGGGGCAAACCAAGTCCGTGCAGGTCATCAATCTGGTCGCTGCAGGGACGATTGAAGAAGGCATGCTCTCGCTGTTGTCGTTCAAAAAATCGCTGTTCGCGGGCGTGCTTGACGGCGGCGCGAGCGATGTGTTTCTCGACGGCACGCGCCTGTCGCAATTCATGGCGGGTGTGGAGCGCGCGACCGGCGCGATTAACGAGGCGAGCGTTGATATTGTTGCGACCGAGCCGCTGGAAGCGGCTACCAATGCAACCGATTCGCGAACTGAGGCCAACGCTTCTGCGTTGGCGAGCGAATCCTCACAAACTCCCCACGCGCCATTAGTGCTCGACACAGACAATGCGAACATAGTCTTTAGCGACGAGCTGGTGGAAAGCGTCGCGGCACCCGCATCAACCGCCGTCAGCAACCCGTGGGCTCCTCTTATTCAAGCTGGTGTGGATTTGCTCACCACCCTCGCCAACGCCCAGAAAATCGGAGACGCCACCCCGTCCAACTTCGTCGCAACGGACGCGACCACAGGTGAGCGCTACCTGCGGCTACCGCTGCCATCGCCCACCGATCTGCAACGCCTCGTCGAAAGCCTCAGTCAGGTGCTACGCCGATAGCATCGAGCTGCGTACCCTCCGAATCAAAAACGCTCTTTGTGACGACACACCGCCTCAGCCGTCGGGCTGCGGCAGATGTTGCCCATGCAGCTGAAGAGGATCTGCATGCCGCCGTTACCCGATGGCTCTAAAACGGATTGGTGCAACGCACGCGTAGCGGCTTGATGATGCCTGGCCCATCTTCGGTGTAGAGCTGCTTCACACCATGCTCCGCACAGGTCGCAATGATAAGTGCATCCCAATATTGCACTTGATGCATTGTGGCCAACTCCAGCGCCGCTGAGTGCGCCTCTTTTGACGAGGCGATAGGCTGCATCATGCTTGACCAAGTTTGAATGACCTCACGCGCTATGTCGCGGGTCGCTATCCGTTTACGTACCGTCGCGCTGAAAAACTCACCGTACACCTGCGCGGCTATCGACCAGCCGCCACTCAGAGCTTTCTGCAAAAGCTTTCCCGCAACAGCATGCTTGATCGCGTCGCTCGGATCAAACGCGTAGATCAACACATTGGTGTCGAGCGAATTCATTCATCGTAAGCGTCAGAGCGCTCAAATTTTTTCCCATACGGAAGGCTTGCCCGGAACGACAGCGCCTTTTTAATCAGCACCTCCCGTTCAGCCTTGCTCATCGCAGCGCGCGGCTCCGCGCGCACCAGCTTGAGCGAGGGCTTGCCGCGTCGCGTGATGATGATTTCCTTGCCGGATTCGGCAAGGCTGGCGAAGTGCGCGAAGTTATGAACCGCATCGCGCGCGGTGGCGGTCACAGTCTCGGCGAGCGTTGAATCCATGAGTGATACCAATCCTCTGAATCAGGATTAGTTAATGTATCACATGATGTTATACAAGCGTGGGCGTTTTCGGAAGACTCGTTCAGCTATGCGGCCTTCGGCAATGTCAACATAGGCAAAGCCCCCCGTGCCCGTGCATCCAGAACGACTACCTCTACTGCGCTGCCATCTTCTGCGTAGCTCACGTGCGTGTACCAATCCTGCGAGACCTCGCGGACAATGGCTTTGTCCGACAGGTGCAGCACCAGTGTGTCATCCGCTTCGAAATACGTTGTCTTCATGGCAGAACCTCAAAGTGATGCATGATGGTCTTAACGACGACTTTGTCTTCCAACACTAACACGGCACAGATTAGATTGTCATCCCGATTCGCAAGCGATTTGAAAGCCCACAAGTGCGTCGGATCCGCGAACTTTGTCTCGCCAGTGTCTACGATATCGACAACCTGTTCAATCGTGACGTTCCGCTCCTGCATGCGCTCTAGCGCGTGTTTGGTTAGAACGATTGGGAGGACGAAGCGATTGCTAAACATAACTCGTTTGAGTGACTCGTGGGCAACCCGCAGCCCTTGCTACCCGGCTAAACCACTCTTAATTTGTCGAGGGGCATAGGTAGACCAATTTTCCTGATGTCGCCATCGTCGAAGTGAATGGTTGCCACGTATCCAGCCTGTCCGTCGCCGCTCACGCTGGCTTCGAGGAATTTAATAGTTCCCGTACCAAAAAACGTATGTTCGACCTTTGAGCCAACTGAGTAACGGCACTCACCAATCGCTATCGGTGTAGCAACATCCTTGTGCTCAGAAACCGGAAACAGACCAGCAAGGTTAGCCGCGCGTGCTTTTTGCACAGCATCAATGCTACCGCTTGCGATTACATCGACTTCATATGTACGAGAAACAGTTACTTTGACTTTGAAGTGCGTATCCATCCATTGCTCCCGGAAAACTACACATCCAAATTCCGCACTCCAAGCGCATTCCCCTCAATAAACGCCCTGCGCGGCTCCACCTCTTCACCCATTAACGTGGTGAAAATTTCATCGGCGGCAATCGCGTCTTCGATCTGCACTTTGAGCAGGCGGCGTACTTTCGGATCCATCGTGGTGTCCCACAGTTGTTCGGCGTTCATCTCACCCAGGCCTTTGTAGCGCTGGATGGTGAGGTTGGCGCGGGCTTTGTCGAGCAACCAGTCGAGCGCTTGCTTGAAGCCGGTCATGCTGGCTTCTTCGCGGTTGCCTTTGCCGTCTATGCGAGAGACGACTGCGCCAACGCCCACCATCGATTGCAGCTCGGCCGCTTTCTTGATCTGCTGGTAGTCACCGCTGTCGAGGAAGCCACCGGCTAGGATCGTTTGCGTGGTGCGTTTGTTGTGCGTGCGTTTGAGCAGCAGCAACCATTCTTCGGCCTTCTCGTCGTAGAACGGCTCGACCGCGAGTTCCGGGTCGGTAATGATCGCCTGCATCGAGGCGGCACCGGCAATGGCTGAGGCTTCATCGGTGAGCGACACCGTTGCGCCGAGCAGCAACGCATCAAGCGCGCGGCGGTCAATGGTGCGCGAGTTGCGCTCGATGACGGCGTCTGCCACCAAGTACTGCCGCGCGAGATCGGCGAGCGCGGTCTCGGACAATGTGGCACCATCAACCGTCGGTTTGAACTCGGCACCCTTGAGCGAAATGCGCAACAGGAATTGCTTCAACTCGAGCTCGTCCTTGAGGTATTGCTCCTCCTTACCGATCTTTGCTTTGTACAGCGGCGGCTGCGCAATGTAGATGTGACCGCGCTCGACGAGGTCGGTCATCTGGCGATAGAAGAAGGTGAGCAGCAGCGTGCGGATGTGTGCGCCGTCAACGTCAGCATCGGTCATGATGATGATGCGGTGATAGCGCAGCTTCTCGACGTTGTAATCATCCTTGCCAAAGCCAGTGCCCATCGCGGTGATGAGGGTGACGATCTGCTCGCTCGAAATCACTTTGTCAAAACGTGCTTTTTCAACGTTTAACACCTTGCCGCGCAATGGGAGAATGGCCTGGAATTTGCGGTCGCGGCCCTGCTTGGCGGTGCCGCCTGCAGAGTCACCTTCCACCAGATACAGCTCGCATAATTTCGGGTCTTTTTCCTGACAATCGGCAAGTTTTCCAGGCAGGCCCATCGAGTCAAGCACGCCTTTTCGGCGTGTCATCTCGCGCGCTTTGCGCGCTGCTTCACGAGCGCGCGCAGCGTCCACAATCTTGCCGCAAACGATCTTGGCGTCCGACGGATATTCGAGCAGAAAGTCAGCCAGTTTCTCAGCGACGATCTCTTCGACGACCGGACGAACCTCGCTTGAGACGAGTTTGTCTTTGGTCTGTGAACTGAACTTCGGATCCGGAACTTTGACCGACAAAATGCAAGTCAACCCTTCCCGCGCATCTTCGCCCGACACTTCGACTTTAGCTTTTTTGTCGAGCTCGTTTGAGGTGATGTACTTGGTGATGGTGCGCGTCATCGCGGCGCGCAGGCCAGTCAAGTGGGTGCCACCGTCGCGCTGCGGAATATTGTTGGTGAAGACTTGCAGGTTCTCGCCGTAGCTGTCATTCCATTGCATCGCGACTTCAACGGTGATGCCCGCTTTTTCGCTAATGCAATAGAAGATGTTCTTGTGGAGAACGGTCTTCGCTTTATTGATGTATTCAACGAAGCTTTTGATGCCGCCAGAGTAGGCAAAGTTTTCGCTCTTACCTGTACGTTGGTCAACCAGCTCGATCTTAACGCCGTGATTCAGGAACGAGAGTTCTCGAATACGTTTAGCCAGAATTTCAAAGTGAAATTCAACGTGAGCGAATGTTTCCGTCGCAGCCATAAAGTGCACTTCGGTGCCGCGACGATTGCGTGTTTCACCGGTAATCTTCAATGGCGCGACTGCTTCGCCACGACGGAATTCCATCTCGTGCACTTTGCCGTCTCGCCAGATTTTCAGTTTCAACCAGTCGGACAACGCGTTGACCACGGATACGCCGACGCCGTGCAAACCACCTGAAACCTTGTACGAATTCTGGTCGAACTTGCCACCGGCGTGCAGCTCAGTCATCACGATCTCGGCGGCAGAGCGCTTGAGATCATCGTCTTCTTTAATCGCTGTTGGTATACCGCGACCATTGTCGGCCACCGAGATGGAATTGTCGGCGTGAATGATGACCTTGATGTCATCACAAATTCCGGCGAGCGCCTCATCGATGGCGTTGTCGAGCACCTCGAACACCATGTGATGCAGGCCGGAGCCATCGCTGGTGTCGCCGATGTACATGCCGGGACGCTTACGGACAGCGTCGAGCCCTTTCAGTATTCGGATCGAATCTTCGTTGTATTCCTGAGGTTGGGATGAAGCAGCAACGGGCTTTTTATCGGTATCGGACATGAAATTTTTCTTCTGAATTTTCTCTGCAACTGTGGGAGTGGTTCTACCGCGATCCCGTGTTCAGATTTGGAATAAAGTCGCGGTGGAACCGCTCCCACAAGTAGAGCGGGACAACTAAATCCGCATCGGCATCACAACATATTTGAAATCGGTGCGACCGGGCACAGTGAACAATGCACTGGCCGCTGAGTCCTGCAACGCAATGGTGATCTCGGTCGACGACAGGGTCGCCAGCGCATCAAGCAGGTAATTGATATTGAAGCCAATATCGACCGTGTTGCCTTCGTAGGCAACTTCGATTTCTTCTTCGGCCTCTTCCTGC
>JAYVPF010000179.1:0-5557 GCA_043757535.1 Burkholderiales bacterium | reverse complement strand
CTGTGTCTTCGCCGGTGCAGGCGACAGCCACGATCCCAGTCGATGCAGAAGTGAAGTGGCTTCCGCCGGAGCGCCAGACGCGGATGAATCGGCGGCCTCGGATGCTGTCCCAATGTCGGAGAGGCCTGCTGCGGTGTCCGTCATTTTCCTGCCGGAATGCATCGTCGAATGATCGTGCTTTGGCGTCGCCGCTGCATCGGCGTGCGGCGTAGCTGCTTGGACTGGCTGCGCGACTTCTGCGGGCGCGGCGGTTAGTTCGGCAGCAGGCGCAGTTATTGCGGGAGCTGTCATCAAAGCCCCACTAGCAGGTGTTACTGGTTGCGCATCAGCGACAGAGTGACCGCTGTGATCTTCGTCCGATGAAGCGTCGACCGAGGCGGGCTCGTGCGCACGTCGGCGTACTGCGGACTTGATATCGGCAACGTCGAGGCGGGTTTCGTCGTAGCGCACCGTGGCGGTTTCTGCGGCGAAATTCACGGTCACGCTTTTGACGCCTGGCACGTCACCAATCCGCTGCTCCACCTCTCCCACGCTTAGCACCGACAGCATGGCGTGCACTTCGATAACGCTTGTTTTCATGGTGTTTCTTTCGTTGGCTTCATACCTGAGGGTTCGCCGGAGCCGTGAAGCCGACCGAGAGGTTTTAAGAGAATCAGGCTGGCGGGGGCATCTTGTGTTTGACGGTGGGTTCTCCGCCGTCAGCTGATTCGTCTCGAACCATGTCGCACGCAGCAGCTATTGCCAGGGCACCGGCTCGCCAGACCCATCCCACCGGCACAAATTGATCGGTCCGCATCGCGACTTCGTCGGTAGGTTGGAAGGAAACCGCCAAGCCGGATTCAACCTGCGTGAGCTCAGCCGGAAGCGGCTGAAATTCGCCAGTTCGTTCGTCGTGCATGTGCGGCATGAAGATGCCGAGTCCGTGCATCGAGAGCTTGCGAAGCATCTCCTGAACTTCGGGAAAGTCAATGGCTTCCTGCGCAGTTTTCAGCGCGGGGGGCAAGCCAAGCGGGTTGCCTCGTGAAACGGTCGCTGTCGTCATGGTGATCTCCTTCAGGGTGGTTGCTGGCCCATTTAAAGTGGCTGGGTCACATGCCACGGTTACCGGATGTCTCGGGCCGCACCCACTCGGTCAAAGTGATTGCGCAAGGCATCCGTCGACTTAGCCTTTGTTCGGCGTTGCGTGTTCCTTCTGGGCATCGCCTTCAGGCGTTGCAGACGCGGCGGGCGGCTCCGCTGGAGACGGTTCCGGAGGCGTTGACGCAGGTGCCTTATCCGGTGGTGCGGCACTGGCGGCGGGAGTGGCCGGGGTTTCGGGCGGCGCAGGCGCTGCGCCTGCGGGCGTTGATCCCGGTGTGGCTTTAGGCGGAGCACCCGATGCCGCTTTGCCTTCGTCGCCATCGCCCGCCGCGCCGCCAGCAGACGCAGCACGGTCGAATCCGCGCTGGCGCACGGCCGACTTGATATCGGTCGCGTCGAGCTGTGTCTCGTCATAGCGCACGGTGGCGTTTCCGGCCGCGAAATTCACAGTGACGCTTTGGACGCCGGGAACCTCGCTGATTCTTTTTTCGACTTCGTCGACGCGGAACACCGACAACATGTCGTGTACTTCTATAGCGCTGGTTTTCATGTTCGATCTTTTGGCAACGGGTTAATAGGTCGGGTGGCCGAGACGGGTGCTTGCCGCTTCGATCTGGCCGCGTGCGGCACGCGGTAAAGCTCGGTACGGCTGAGCACCACCCGGCGGAGGACATTCCGCTGCGGGTGGGACCAGCACACAAGGTCAGCTATTTTTTGGACATCACGCATGCGGTTGCAGAGTGTTCATGCGCAGCGGCCGACTCGGTTTGCGCAGATGCGGCATGGGTGTTGGCGGCGTCGTTGTGGCAATCGTTATGTTCATCGATGGCCTGCATGTGATGATACGCAGCGGCGACATGTCGTGCTGCTGCCAGATGGTGGTGTTCGCAAGCCGGGTGGGTGGTAGATTCAGTCATGATGAAGTTCCTTGGTAGTCGTTAAAAGTGCATGAAGGCGAAATTGCCGATGCCATGAGCCGCGCGTTGCGCGCCCATTTGCTGACCGCCGCGCCTTCGGGCGACGACCTCGGTGGAGGAGGCGCATGCCGACCATCCGGCGCTGCGCCTGTGACACTGTTCGCAATGCGGCACTGCGTCTGTGCGGTGGCGCACTCTGCACATCGCTTTTCATCGAATGCTTGCTCGGGCACCGCGACTTGATCCGACTAAGTTCTGCCATGGTGCAGCCCTGAATCCCGATCAAGCAGCGACTTACGCTCTTCATACTCGGCGGGAGTGATGTCGCCGCCAGCCAGCTGGCGGTGCAACAACTCGTGAGGTGTATCACGCACGGTTTCGCGCGAGCGATTCCACCGACCGCTCGAGCGCCCCCAGCCACCGAACACCAGTGCGCCAAGCAACATCAGCCAGAACAACCACCACAACCCGTGCATGCCACCCATCATGTAATTACCACCGTCGTATCCCATGTGCGTCTCCTTAGTTTTGGTGTTTCGCGGTGCTGCCGGACATCGGCACCAACGTAGAGCGGACTCACTACGCTGCAGATTAGTCAAGTTGTGGTTCATCGTGGTTGCCCGGGTCTCACACCGAAGTGCAGCGTGGCGTCGCGCGCCATACGGTTGGTGCACCATCTTGCGTATGACTTGCCGAACAGTCGGCCGAGCAGGCGGAGGGCGCCTTCACGTGGTGGCGAATAGTCGACAAAGACGCAAAGTAACGATCCGCCTTGCCGGGGAGAAAGCACATAGCCCATGGCATAGGGGCCAATGACGAGCAGACGCGGCGAACCGACGGTCGCCCACGTCATCGAACGAGGAGGGTCGTACTTCGTTACGATCTCTTCGACTTCGAGTGACAAACCCAGGATCCTGCCGCTGAGGGTAATCTTGGAGCCGAGCGCACGACCTTGCTTCTCGTCCATGCCAATGGTCATGCTGGAACCAGCCATCTGCCACGAGGGTTCGGTCATATGGGCTGACAACCGACGATAGTCATCCAGAAAATCGAAAACCTCCACAGGTGGCGCGTCGACTTCAACTTGCGTCTCAAAGTGGCGCGGAGGTGGTGCCTGATTGTTCATGGGGTCGGAGCGCGCGGAGGTGGCTTCGAAACGCCGGAGGTCGGGGCGCGCGACAGTGCCGCATCGAGCGCGGCCACTCGAAAGTTGCCGTGCCGCAAGGCCCATGACGGGAAGGTGGCCGTAAGCCACGCGTAAACCGTGTACTTCACGAGTTTTCCCAGCCATAGCGCCAACAGCACTTCGGCAATCGGCAGGCGTGAGACGGCGGCGAACATCAACGCTGGTGTCAAGGGCAGCGGCAGGGCCGCGATCAGCAGCAAGGTGGCCACACCGTAACTCGTGAGCCAGCGGGTGGCGTCGGACCAAGCCTTGGAACGCACCACGTCCGGGTAGGCATCAAACAAACGAGCCCAACCAAGGTGATGGAATACGAGGTAGAGCAGGCCGCCGCCGAGCGCCGCCCCTAGGCTGGACCACACTGCGATCGGCATCCAACCGCGCGGCGCCATCAAAACGGCCACGATCAGGAGTGGTGCAAATGGCACACTCATCGACAAGGTCGCAGCCAGGGCGACGGCTGCAACGATCACCGGGAACGCTGGGTGGTCGGCGCGTTGTGTCAGCGTGCGAATCAAGCCGGTTTCTAGTGTGACGCTCAACATAATGGTGCCGTGCTCACCGCTTGCCAGCCACTGGGCGCTGCCCCAGTTCAACCGCGATCACCAAAGGTTCCCCGTCCCGCAAAATCTTGAACGGGGCGCGTGTTCCCGGGCTCAGCGCGACCGTCTCGTTGATCAACGCGGCGGTGTCAACGATGTCCTTGCCGTTGATCGCAACGACGACGTCACCGGCTCGCAAGCCAGCTCTGGCGGCTGGCCCGCCACGCCGCAATTCGACCAATGCTGCGCCATTGCTGGCTCCTGTCGTTTCCTGGATCACATCACGTGCGCTGACGCCGAGCCAGCCCCGTGAAACCCGGCCGGTGGCGATGATCTGATCCATCACCTGCCGGGCCAAACTGACGGGGATGGCAAAGCCGATGCCCTGCGAGCCACCGCTGCGAGAGTAAATTGCGGTGTTGATGCCGATCAGGTTGCCTGAGGTATCAACCAGCGCACCGCCCGAATTGCCGGGATTGATGGCCGCGTCGGTCTGGATGAAGTTCTCGAATGTGTTGATACCCAAGCGGTTGCGACCGGTGGCGCTGACGATGCCTTGCGTCACCGTCTGCCCCACTCCGAATGGGTCGCCGACCGCGAGCGTAATGTCACCCACCTGAACCGAAGCCGGATCGGCGAATGTGATCGGCTGCAGTCCCTTTGCCACCACCTGCAACACGGCCAAATCGGTTTCAGGATCGGTGCCAAGAACACGTGCCTCGGCGACCTTACCGTCAGGCAGCATCACAGCGATCTCGTCCGCACCGTCGATCACGTGGTTGTTGGTCAGGATGTAGCCTTGGGCCGCCACGATGACGCCAGAGCCCAAGCTGGATTGGTCTTGCGATCCGTCGTTCTCAGCGTCGCCGTAGGGCCGCCATCCGCCTCCAGGCCGCTTCGGCGCTGCCTTGCGGCTGTACACATTGACCACCGAGGCAGACGCCTTCCTGGCGGCGGCCCGGAAGCCTGCTTCCAGCCGCGTCCCTGCCACGGAGGCGGGCAGGATGGGCGTTTGAGCGGCTTCGCGTACGGCCACCACGTCAGCAGTTGGCGAAATGACCGGCGCTGGCCCGAACGCACGCCACGCAATCAGCAGGCCTGCGGCAACGGCAACAACCTGGGCGGTCAGCAACCAGATGCGCCACAGCACGCTTGATTTCGTCATGATGTACCGTCCATGTCAAAGAGTTCCTGCAAAGCGCGAGCCACCGGAACCCGCGCTTCGCCCGTGCCGCCAGCCAAGGTGTTCGTAGATGCAACTCCAGTACAAGCCGAAGCCAAACCCGAAAAGCAATTCCTCCAGTGGCAGTCCAAACGGGCGCCACGGGAGCAACTCTCCAAAGTTCCAGACGGCTTCTATGTACCCGGGCCACGTCCAGTGCAGCCCCAGTAAAAAGACGAGATAAAGTCCGAAAAAAATGACGCCCCCTAGCAGGCAGTTGCGCACCAGGTCGGGACGACATACCGCTGCGGCGAGCGCGCCGGCGAAGAGCCCCAACAGCGAGGGGTAGATCGGGTTCCAGGGAAACCACAGCAGTAACAGAAAAATCGGGAACGGTAAGATCAAGGCCAGAAAGTGCCAACGATGCCTGCCGGAGTGGCGCTCGGCGTCGCCAACGAGAGTTTCTGGCACCGCCGTGATGGCGCGATACCCTGCTGCACCAATGCCACCAATCGCAAAGCAGAAAATCAGGCTCTCGATGTCAAAGCCCGTGCGTTGCGCTAGGTCAAACAGCGAGGGCGGATTCCAGTAGGCAGGAACGAATATCGGTTCCGTCAAGCCGAAGGCAGCCGTGGGCACACTGGCGCGAAGCATGATGCGGCGAACACCCGGC
>JAYVPF010000178.1:0-5572 GCA_043757535.1 Burkholderiales bacterium | reverse complement strand
GCGTTCAAGCGCGATCGTTTCAAGGCGGCCGCAATCACGCTAGGTTGCAGCGACGCGATGTGCGCTGAGAAAGGTCGATCAAGGGACACCAATAACGTTCGCGCGCGTGCCCTGACATTGGCCGGTCTACAAAAGGCATTCAGCAAAACCGAACTCAAACGATTGTTGGCTGAGGGTGCCGCGCTAACTGCCGAAGAAGCCGCCCGCATCGCGCTTGCTGATTGAACGCGTCAAACTGGCAACGCGCCTGATAAAAATCCGTACAACTCTATGCTGAAACCATTTATTTATAAGGGCTGCAGGTTGTTTTATGCATAAACTCGATAACGCGGCAAACTGAGCTTTAGCCCCGTTGAAAACGTCGTTTTACGGAAAAGCTGTTAACCGGTTTTCGCAAACGAAAATCATTGCTGGTCGAAACATAAACGCTTAGGTCGGCATCCATTGATCGGATCGTCCTCAGAGGAGTCTGACAATTACTGTCTTCCGCTGCGAACATCGCCTAACACAAGTGGTCTGAGCGGTTTGATTCGACAACTCGCCTAACATCACGCAATAGACCGCGCCGAGGGCGAGGCTGACTTCGATAGACCAAGCAGTTTTTCCACGGTGCGCCAGCGCGATGACGGAGACGATTTAAGTGATCCCCCGATTGCATGTCAATCGCACGCATGGCCTGCCGAGTAATCAGGTTCATGCCGTTGATCAGGACTCGCTCGGTCGCCTGTGGCTCGCCGGGCCCGCCGGTCTCTCCTGCTTTGATGGCAGTCGTGTGCAGTCGTTTGATCGCCGAAATGGGCTGGCCTGCGCGGGGCTGCGCTGCCTGGCGGTCGGCCACGACGACACGGTGTGGATTGGCACCGATCTTGGCGTTGAATTGTTGAACGCTAACGGCAGCCCGATTGCGCTCAGCCACCGATGGACATGGACCTACGGGCTGGTCGACTGTATTGCACCGACCGACGATGGCGTGTGGCTGGGCACGGCGCGCGGCATGCTGAGACTCATTTATGACCGCCCGGCGCGCTCCCTGCGCATCGGGTTTGATGGCGTCGCTGGCTTCGTGCGCGGTATGGCCCGAATCGACGCCACCAGCGTGTTGGTGGCCTCGAGCGGCCTCGGACTGACGGTGCTTGAGCAGGATCGTCTGCGCCGGATTCGCGGACCGGACGTGCCGGCAGCGGCGGACATTGGCTGCGTCGCGGTCGGCAGCCAGGGGCAGTTGGTCGCCGGAACCACCAACGGTGTGTACGTTTTCAGCGCCGACGGCGATCTCCTGCAGCACCTCGTGCCGTCGGACATTTCGCGACAGGTCACCGCCATGGCGCTAGGGCAACAGCAGTGGTGGATCGCGTTCGGTCGCACGCTGGTCGGGTACACCGTCGCTGCCAATGGCATCACCGCCAGCGAACGATTCGAAATCGGCAGCCGCATTAACAGCGTGCGCGTCGACCGGGTCGGCAATATCTGGGTGGCGACCAATACCGCTGGCGTGCAATGCATCAGCTTTCTGCGCGGTGCGATTGAAAAAATTGACACGCTCCGAGCGGGACCGGTGTATTCGATCAAGGCGGAAGGTTCCGATGTTTTGCGCGTCAGCGGTGATTCGTTCGACACCCGAATCACTTTCAGCGCCGAAGGACGCTTGACGCGAAAACTACTTTCCGAGCTCGACACCACGGTTTGGGATACCGCGCCTGATCCGGAGAGCAACGGCTCCTGGCTGGCGACGCAGGAAGGGCTCTTTCACATGGATGGGTCAGACGTTTGCAGCCGCGTTGGTGCCGACGACCCGTTGCTGGCCGTGCCCTGTCGCGTAGTCCTGGCGCGTGCGGCCGAACTTTGGGTGGGAACGCTGCGTGGGCTGGTGCGTCTCCGCGATGGTCGCGCAGAGGAAGTTCGCGGAACTGATGGCAGCTCGCTGGGCTATGTCTACACGACGTGGCTGGATGCCGAGGCGCGGCTGTGGGTCGGCACCCTCGGTCGCGGCTTGTGGTGTGAATCCGCAGCCGGGCTCGAGCCCGTGGTGCTCGGTTCTTTGTCAGCGGACGGGAACACCTACGTTGTGGCACCCAGCCCTTCGGGCGAGCAATTGCTGGTTATTCAGGATGAGCGCATCATCCTGCTCCAGGGCGATCAGGCGCTGCTGATTCGCAGCGAGCACGCCAGCGCCGGCTGGAGCGCACTGTGGCTCGATGAGCACACGGTAGCCATCGGATCAAGTGACGGCGTGCGCCTGATCGGCATTCCCGGCGGTGCCGTCGAGAGTCGCATCAACGCCATCTTCGACGCCAGCGGTTGGGAGTTCACCAACAATCGCACGCTCGTTCGCGGTCCAGACGGGCGACTCTTTTGCGGCATCAATGCCGGACTCTGCGCTGTCGACCTGAAGCAGCTATCGCAGCATTCGGTGCCGCCCTCGGTGCAGTTGAGCGGGCTCGAATGGCATGCGACTGCGCCACAGCTGAGCAACGGCGTCTATGTGGTGAGTCCCGGGAAGTGGGCGTTCGTCGCCTCCGTTTTTGCCACGTGGTCAGCGCATGAAGATCAAATTCGCTTCCGCTTTCGGCTCACCGGATTTGACAGTGATTGGTCCGAACTGCGCGCGGAGCCGTCTGCTCACTACAGCTCATTGCCGCCGGGCGACTATGAACTGGAAGCCCGTGCACACGTGCCACGAACCGGCACTGGCGCACCGTCCACGCTGTGCCGGATTCGTGTGTCAGGGGGACAATGGGCGGCGCTGGTGACGCGGATGACGCTTCAGTATCAGCGCGTGCTGGGCCACGCCGTGAGAAATAGTCAGCTGATCGCCCAAAATGAGGCGTTGCGAACCGAGATTTTTGATCGCACCCGCGCCCTCGAACTCGCCAATGAGAAGCTCCAGCGCAGCCACGATACGGTGGAGGAAAGTGCCTACACCGATGCGCTAACCGGATTGCGCAACCGGCGTGATTTTGACCGCCAGTTTGATGCAGAATTCGTGCGCGCCACGCGTTCGCGCGCGTCGTTGGGATTGCTACTGGCTGACGTCGATCATTTCAAGCGATACAACGATTGCTATGGCCATCAACGCGGCGACGACTGCCTGAAACAGGTGGCCACCGCACTGCGTCTGGCGCTGCGCAAATATGACATTGCCGCGCGCTATGGCGGTGAAGAGTTCGTCATCATTCTGCCGGGCGCTGATGCTGACACCGTCTCGGCGGTCGGAACGCGGCTCTGTCATGTCATCGCAGAGCTTGGCATCGCCCACGCCGACGCACCCAGAGGCATCGTCACGCTATCGGTCGGCGGCGTCGTGTTGCGACCGGAAATGGATCAAACCAGGATGCTGCGCGACGCCGACTCGGCGCTCTACACGGCCAAGCGCGAGGGGCGTGATCGCTTCGCGCTGCATGCAAAGACTGTTGCTGACGCAGACGCCGATTCCGAAGGATTGGACAATACTGGATGACCCGTGAGGCGAGACGGGGCTCTGGTGCCGCGTTGCGCGCTACCGCGCCGCGCCTCGATTGACCAGCACAATCCCGACCGCCACAAAAGCAACGGCAATCAGCAAACCCGTCGTCACCACCTCATTCAGCCATAACGCACCAAACACCAGCGCGAACATAGGCGTCAGAAAAACGAATACGGAAATGCGCGTCGCCGGGTAATGCCCGAGCATCCACATCCACGCAAGGTAGCTCAGGAACGCACCCACGATGGTTTGCAAAGCGAGCGAGCCCCAGGCGAACGCGCTGTAGTGAAAGTTCCACGTTTCGCCGAGCGCCAGCGATAGAAAAGGCAGCGCCACGGCACTGACGGCGACTTGATAGAAGAGCAATTTTTCCGCAGCGACTTTTGCGAGGCTGGTCGAACGAATCACCACCGTCGTGAGGCCCCAGAGCATGCCTGCGAGCAACGCCAGCGAGTCGCCGAGCCAAGCGTCAGAATCGTGCGTTCCGGCCGTAAATCCTTCCCGCAACGCGAAAAGCACAGCAACGAAAGCACAGGTCACGCCCAACCACTGCGAAGGCCGCAGCCGCTCTGCCTTTACAAAGAACGGCAGCAAGGCAGCAACCCAGAGCGGGGACGTGTAAACGAACACTGTAAGCCTTGAGGCGCTGGTGTACTTCAGACCGACAAACAGCGCGGCAAACTCTGCCGCGAACAGCGCCCCTGCGAAGAGTCCAGCTGCGAGCGAACCATCACGTTCGAACAAGGCAATGCCACGTATCACGCACCAGAGCCACAAAATCACCGTCGCACCTGCGAAGCGAATAAACGCCTGCAACACCGGCGGCACCTCAGGAATCGTCGCCTTCACCAGCACCTGCTGAAAGCCCCAGAACAGGCAGCACGCAAGCAGTATTGAGATCGCTAAAAGGTCGAGGTGGTTTTTGCGGGACGTCATGCTGCCATTGTGCCGCGTGCCTGGCGATCGGCAAACGCATTGATTCGTTACTTCAAGGGTTTGTTGCCAGCGGCGGGGTCACGCGGCTTTGCGTTCTTCACGTATTTCTCCATCCACAGATTTGTTTCGTACAACATCTGCGAGATGGATTCGCGCGCACGATAACTGTGGCTTTCGTTCGGCAACATGACCAATCGCGCAGTCCCGCCGAGTCCTTTGATCGCCTGAAACAATCGCTCGCTTTGTACCGGGAAGGTGCCCGCATTGTTGTCCTGCTCGCCGTGAATCATGAGTAGCGCGTCTTTGATGTTGTCGGCGTAATTGAACGGCGACATCGAGTTGTAGGTGTCCTTCGCTTTCCAGTAGGTGCGCTCCTCGGCCTGAAACCCGAATGGCGTGAGCGTGCGGTTGTATGCGCCCGAGCGCGCGATGCCTGCGCGAAACAAGCGCGTGTGCGCAAGCAGATTGGCGGTCATGAACGCGCCGTACGAATGGCCGCCAATCGCGATGCGATCACGATCTGCCACGCCGCGTTTCACGACTTCGTTAATCGCAGCTTCTGCGCTCGCGATAAGTTGCGGCAGGTAGCTGTCATTCGCTTCTTTGCCGCCCTCACCCACGATCGGCACCGAGATTCTGTCAAGCACGCCGTAGCCCATCGCGAGCATCACCTGCGGGCCCCAATAGCTCACTGCGTTGAAGCGATACGGAGACGAAGTGACCTGACTGGCCGCGCTGGCGCTGGTGAATTCCTGCGGGTACGCCCACATCAACATAGGCAGCGGGCCGTCGCGTTTGGCGTCGTAGTTCGCCGGCAGATAAAGTGTCGCCGTGAGGTCAACGCCATCGGCACGCTTGTAGCGAAGCTGCTCCTTCTGGATATTTGCCAGTTGCGGTGTCGGATGCGGAAACGTGGTGAGTTGCGTGAGCTGTATGTCTGTGGCGGCGCGCAAATCGCGCAAGTAATAGTTTGGGCGTTTTGTCGGTGTTTCGCGTGTCGTGAGGATGCGTTTGCCTTCGTTGTCGAGCAATGCAATCACGTCCTCATACGTAGGCGCAGTGGACTGAAACAGCCGCTCTTTCTTCTTCGTGCCGAGATTAAAGCGATCAACAAACGGACGATCTCCTTCGCTCGATGCGCCCGGCCCCTCAAGAAAAATCGATTCCCCGTCC
>JAYVPF010000177.1:0-21303 GCA_043757535.1 Burkholderiales bacterium | reverse complement strand
AAATTGACTTTGGTGATCGGCGCGCGAACGTTTAACTTGCGCAGCCGTTCCATGAGCTTTTGGGTTTCTTCTTCAGTCGTCACATCGGTTTTTGACACCAGCAGTCGATCAGCGAACGCGACCTGCTGCTGCGCTTCTGTGAAATCTTTCAGCTGGGTCATGCCGTGCTTGGCGTCAACCACCGTTATCACGGCGTCGAGCAGGTAGCGCTCGTTGACTTTTTCATCAGCGAAGAAGGTCTGCGCAACGGGAGCCGGATCGGCCATGCCCGTCGTTTCGATCACCACGCGGGTGAAATTGAATTCGCCCTTAGCGCGGCGCTTGTAGAGGTTATTCAGAATGCGGATTAAATCACCACGCACAGTACAGCAAATGCAGCCGTTATTCATCTCGACGATCTGCTCTTTTGAGTCGGCGAGGATTTCATTGTCGACGCCCTCTTCGCCGAACTCATTCTCGATCACCGCGATTTTTTCGCCGTGATTTTCTTTCAGGATGCGATTCAAGAGCGTCGTTTTACCTGCGCCCAAAAAACCGGTGAGGATGGTGACCGGAATCGGCCCCTCATTGGCCATCGGTGCAGCCCAGGTTTGCGCATCTTTTTCGGCCACTTTTTTCGCGGCATCGGCTTTGGTTGACATCGTGCTTGTATCCTTTGTGATTTCATCAATTTTAGGGCGCTCGCCTTGAGTTCAACCAAAGCCGCTTTGCCGGGGTGCGCGCAGCCTGTTTTATCGACGGCTGAGGTGCGGGCCGTCGAAGCCCAATTTCATGATGTGGACCTGATGCGGCGGGCCGGTAAGGCGGCGGCTGAGTTTTTGATGGCTCGCACGACGCGGGACTCGAAGATCATCTTGTTTGCCGGGCCAGGGAACAATGGCGGCGACGCGCTGGCCTGCGCGGCAGAATTGGCACAGGAGGGATATGCGCCCGTTGTTGTCGTGCTCGCCAATGCGGCGAAATACGCTGAAGACGCCGCACAAGCGTGGCACCGGGTGCAAGAGCTGTGTCTGGCCCCCTCTCCCTTGAGGGGAGAGGGCTGGGGAGAGGGTGATGGTGGCTCGGAGAGCAACGGTGACTCCCAGAGCCGCCTTACCCCTCACCCTAACCCTCTCCCGCAAGGGGAGAGGGGACAAGTCACAGTGCTGCAAGAAGTTCCGCTTCAAATCACAGCAGATTGGGTCGTCGACGGCCTCTTCGGAATCGGCCTGAAACGTCCATTGGACGCAGGCTACGGCGACGCAGTGCGCGCGATCACGACCGCGCGTGACATAGGCGCGAAGGTTCTGGCGCTCGATGTTCCGAGCGGCATTGACGCCGATACCGGGGCGCTCGTTGGCGACGCTGTCGTCGCCGCCGATCACACGCTAAGCTTTCTCGCGCTCAAACCCGGCCTCCTGACCGGACCCGCTCTGGATTACGTGGGCGAACTGCATTGCGACGCTTTGGGCGTTGCATCAGTTCACGAATCTGCTGTTCACGCGCTTGACCACACCTACATCGACGCCATCCGCCGCAGTCAGGCAGCTAACGCCCACAAAGGCAGCAATGGCACCTGCGTGATCATCGGCGGCGCGACGGGTATGTTAGGTGCGGCGCTGCTCGCCAGTCGTGCGGCGACGCGCTCAGGGGCCGGCAAAGTGAAGGTTGGCTGGCTTGCCGATCCCGCACCGCAGGTTGATCCGCTGATGCCCGAGGTGATGATGGACAGTGCAACCGTGCTGCTAGCGAGCGTTTGCAGCGCGATGGTCGTGGGCTGTGGCCTCGGCGTCTCCGGGGCTGCGCTTCGTGTGCTGAAGGCCGCGCTTAAGCGCGAAGTGCCGTTGGTGGTAGATGCTGACGCGCTTAACTTGATTGCTCAATCTGCGGAATTGGCCGCGCTCATACAGCGACGCACTGCACCAACAATCATCACGCCGCATCCCGCTGAAGCCGCACGCTTGTTGGGCTGTAGCACGGCCGACGGGCAACGAGACCGGCTGCGGGCGGCGCGCGATCTGGCGAAGGGTTACCGCTGTATCGCGGTGCTTAAGGGCGCAGGCACCGTTGTTTGCGACGGCACCACAACAACGATCAATCGCACCGGCAATCCATTGCTCGCCACCGCAGGAACAGGCGATGTGCTGGCGGGGATGATCGGCGCGTTGCTAGCGCAGGGATATGACGCCGCGACATCAGCGCGGTTGGGCGTTTGCATGCATGGGGCAGCGGCCGATGTGCTAGCTGCGCGAGGGATTCGACGGGCGGTCGCGAGTGATGTAATTAGCGAGCTGTCAAAACTGTAGGAGCGGCTTCGCCGCGACCAGTGTCCGATGCGGGCAGAGTTGGGTCGCGGCGCAACCGCTCCTACAAACGGCGCGATCGATGCACGGGAAACCCGGAGATGCCAGCATCCGGGCTACGCCGTCACGGAATAAGAATCACCCCACCCACCGTCTTGCGCGCCTCCAGATCACGATGCGCCTGCGCTGCGTCGGCCAGCGAATACGTCTGCCGCGCAGCGAGATCAAGCTTGCCATCTTTCATCAGGGCAAACACGTTGTTCGCCATTTCCTCCATCGTGGCGCGGTTGTTGGTATACGCCATGAGCGTTTGTCGCGTGACGTAGAGCGAGCCCTTCGCCGCGAGAATGCCCAGGTCGACACCCGTCACCGGCCCGGACGAATTGCCGAAGCACACCATCAACCCAAGCGGCTGAATGCAGTCGAGCGATGCTGGCCAAGTATCTTTGCCCACGCTGTCGTACACCACGGGCAACTGCTTACCGCCGGTGATTTCTTTCACGCGCTCGACGAAGTTCTCCGTGTTGTAGTTGATGACATGCGCGCAGCCATGATCGAGCGCGAGCTTGCCCTTCTCTTCACTGCCCACGGTACCGATCATGGTCACACCGAGCGCCTTCGCCCACTGGCAAGCGATCAGGCCCACGCCGCCCGCCGCCGCATGAAACAGAATGGTGTCGCCCGCTTTGCATTTGTAGGTGCGGTTGAGCAAATATTCAACCGTCATCGCGCGCAAAAAACCCGCTGCGATATGTTGCTCGCTGATGAATTGCGGCAGCTTGATGAGGGCGCTGGCGGGCATATTACGCTCGCTGCAGTAACTGCCGAGTGGGCCATCGCAATACACCACGCGGTCGCCCGGCTTGACCAGCGTGACGCCCTCGCCCACGGCCTCGACCAAACCAGCGCCTTCCTTGCCAATCGGCGAAGGCAATGGCACTTTGTAGAGGCCAGTGCGGTGATAGGTGTCGATGAAATTGACGCCGATGGCGCTGTGGCGAACGCGCGCCTCGCCGGGGCCGGGCGGCGGCAGCTCGACGGATTCCAGTTTCAGAACGTCGGGACTACCGGCCTCAAAGAAGCGGATTTGTTGAGTCATGATTTAGCCAATAAAAAAGTGGGGACGGTTTGTGGCCCCCTCTCCCTTGAGGGGAGAGGGTTGGGGAGAGGGTGAAGGTGGCGCGAGGAATGCAAATTGCCAGCGGTTCCACCGTCCCCCTCTCCCCCAACCCCTCCCCCACCAAGGGGGAGGGGAGTACTGCAATTCTCACACGCTAGCCGCTGAGCGATACAGCGCAATTCCAATCGCAGTCAATCCGAGCGATGCAACCAGATGCAGCGTCGCGAGGCCCATCCCGCGCAATAGCTGCCCGTCAAGCAGCAAAGTCGTCACTTCACCACTGAACGCAGAAAACGTCGTCAGCGCACCGAGAAATCCAGTTACAAAAAACAATCGCCAAAGCGGAGACAGGTCGGGCCTAGTAGACAAATGCGCAATGGCCAGACCGATCAGAAATCCACCAATTGCGTTGGCAGCGAAGGTGCCCCACGGCAGCCAAGTTCGGCCATTCATAGCCATCGCGAGGCCATAACGCGCCCAGGCCCCCAGCACCGCGCCAACAGCAATCGCCGCAAGCGTCGCCCCCATCAGCGAACGAATGGCTTCACGTAGTCGCGCCCGAGCCCAACCGCCTCGTAATGCTTTTCGCACATTTCAATCTTCGTCCACACATCCTCATAGCCGGTCTGTTCACCGGCCTCATCTAGGTAAATCATCGCACCCTGAATATTGAAAAAAGTGATCATCTCGGTGCAGTCAGCCGGCACTTCCAGCGTGTGCACTTCACCAGGCGGTTCATAGACAAAACTGCCCTCAGTCGCGACCCAATCATGCTCGCGATAAAACCATTTTCCCTTGATCACGTAGCCAACCACCGCCATCGGATGCCGATGCTTTGAGAGCACGCCACTCTTGCGAACACGGAGCAAATTGCACCAGCCGCCGGACACCGTGTTCATCAGCAACGGACGAAACCACACGTCCGGCGCTTGCGGCACCCAGACGCGCTCGTCATCGGGAATAGCGGCGACGGCGATTTCGGGTTGGATCATCATGAGTGATGCTTAATTTCAGTTCGACACAGCAAAAAAGCGCTGTCATTCTGAGCCGAAAGCGAAGAATCAGTTGGCATACAACGGCGTTTTGAACAAGCTCGATCGTGTGCAACCTGATGTTTCGCTTCACTCAACATGACACCAGATCACTTTCCCAAAGCCGCAGTCCACACCGCGTCCACCACTTCACGCTGCGCACCACGTTCACGATATAGGCGAATCTCCATCGTGCCCGTCCAATGCGCGTCACCGCATCGCGCCAGGCGTTTGCCCTTCACCTCGCGAACGACTGCACTCTCGGGCAACCATGCGAGGCCATGCCCCTCCATCGCCATGACTTTGAGCGCCTCGGACATGTCATTCTCATAAACGCAATCCAGATGCGCCCGCAGCGGCGACTGCTGCAAGATCAGCTCCACCATGCGTCCGAGATAAGCCTGCGGCGTGTACGACAGATACGGAATCTTTTTTGCATCACTGCCGGGCAGGACGAACAGCGCACGTCCCTCGTTATCGGTCTTTGAAAACGGCGCAATTGTCTCGGTGCCGAGCACAATCATTTCATAGCGCGCTTCGTCCAGTTGCACCGGCTGATTAGTGTGGTGATAGCAGAGCAGCAAGTCACAATTGCCTTCAACCAGACTCATCACCGCGTCATGCACGTTGGCGGCGAGCAGCTTCGCCTTCACGCGTCCAAGCTTTTTCTCCAGAACCGTCAGCCAGGTCGGGAAAAACGTCAGCGATAAAGTATGCGGTGCAGCAAACAAAATCGTGTCGGTCGGCGCGCTTTGCAAACCGCGAGCAATCGCGCGCGCATCAATCGCCTGCCGCACAATTTCCGCCGCCCGTTCGCGAAATTGCTCGCCCGCCTTGGTCATTTTGGTCGGATAGCTGGTGCGATCAATCAGCTCCGCGCCGAGCCATTGTTCCAGCGCCCGAATCCGCCGCGAGAAGGCGGGTTGGGTGACGTAGCGCAGCTCAGCTGCCCGAGAAAAACTGCCCGTCTCGGCCAGTTGCAAAAAGTCTTCAACCCACTTTAGTTCCATGATGTCGAGTGTAGCGAAAACTATGCAAGAACGGTATACGGGGTATTGTTATTGGATATAGCTTTTGGCTGCAACACCGATTTTTTTGGGCTACTGTACAGCTACAACAAACAAATTACGATGGTCAATGTAACTATCGTCTAACGGGCACCTCTAAAAATCGCATTTCAGCAGATCAAATGTAGTCGTGGATGACTTTGTTTGGAATTTGCCGTGTTTTCTACGATTTCTACGTCAAATCGACGCGCTTTTCCTCGGTTTTTTCGTCATTTCGGCCCGTTCAGCGGATTGCGGGCGCAACTTGGCTGTCACGTCTAATTAGCTGTCCCAAGCGCACCATGTTGTAGACCAGATTCATCATCCCGATCTTGACCTTTGCCCGCAGTAGGCCAATCGTGCGCACGATGTGCCCGCCCATCTGTGCCTGCGCACCAAACACATGCTCAACCCGCGAGCGAATCTTTGATTTGGCATGGTTTGAGTCTTTCTGCGCTTCGCTGAGCGGGGCGCTCTTCGTGCCCTTCTCGCAAATCTGGCTCTCGATCCTCATCTCTTGCAGTGCGCTCTCTTTCTGCTGCGAGCGATACGCGCTGTCGGCGTAGATCGCTCGCTTCTCACCGGCCTCGTTCTGAGCCTGATCAAGCAGCACTTCAAACACTTGACTGTCGTGCACTGAGGCGGCTGTCACCGCGTAGCTTTGCACCAGCTTGTTTCCTTGATCGGCGTTGATGTGGTTTTTATAGCCGTAGTGATTCTCGAGATTCTTCTTCGCCCAGCGTGCGTCCACGTCTTTCTGGCGTAGCTTGTTCTTGATCTCTTTGTCCTCTTTGTCCTCTTTGTCCTCGTGCTGCCACGCCGCAGGCGTAGCGCCCGCTTTGATCTCTGCGTTCTCCTCGCGCGTGTTTCGCTGGCGCGGGATTTCAACAAATGTTGCATCGATCATTTGTCCCGCCTTGGCCGCGTAGCCCTGTGCGGCTAGCTGCTCGTGAAAGCGGGCAAACAATGTCTCCATCAAGCCCAAAGCTTTGATCTGCTCGCGAAACCATGCGACATGCTTGTCGCCGCACCCACACGGTTTTAGCATCGGGTACCCGATCCTCTAGCTGCAAACCGAGAAAGCGCATGAAAGAGAGCCGATCCCGGATTTGGTATTCAATCCGATCGTCCGAGAGGTTGTGGAGTTGCTGAAGCACGAGAACCTTGAACTTGAGCACGACGTCAATGGGCTTGGCACCGGCGTTCCCCTTGCGCTCGTCACCGTTGATCCCAGCGCCCTGATGCACGCGGTTCAAGTCCGCTCGCAACGCTTCCCAGTTGACGTGCGCGTTCAGTGCGACGAGCGGGTCGCCCATCTGCGTGAGCTTCTTCGTGCGCTCCTCAATGTCGAAAAATCCGGGTTGCTTGTTTCTCGTTCTCATCGGGGATACGTGCGTCTTCGTTGGCCTTGCTCTATAACGTGCCAGTACGCACTGACGCTGACACCAATTGCTTAATATTTAAGCAATTGTTAGAGGTGCCCTAACCTATAAAAAACATAGCTTCCAGACAAAAGCTACATTTTTTTGGGTCAACCGATCGCAAATGTCACGACACTTTCGCTGTCTCGCCTTTACTGCGCACACTAGGTTTGTTGCTTCGTCGGCTACGGTGCTGGCGCAGGCGGGGCACCGTACTGCAACGTGGTCAGCGCGAACGGTTTGTTCTTACCGTAGATTGAGCCACTGACGGTGCCTGCGCCAAGTTTTATCCAAAAAGTGTCGCTGATCCTGCGCTCAAAGCCGAATCCAAATTTCTTCACGCCTTCGCTCTTCAGTGCCACGTTGTTGTTCCGAGCATAGCTGGCGTCGAGTGCAAATTTCGTCAGGTCGTCGCCATACGCAAGCCGCGTAGCCGCCAAGCGGGTGTTGCGCAAACCGGGCAGGCTCTTACTGCTGTCGAGTGGGTCAAGGTAGCTGAATTGTTCGCGTTGCGTTGCGCGCAAATGCAGATCAATCGCCAGCGCCGTCTGTGTGCTGGTAAACGACGCCAATCGCTCGGTGCCTGAGAACCAAACCGCGCTCGTCGTCTTGGTACGATCTCGCCAAAACCCAGTCTCAGTGAAGAACGCCTGCCCGAACCCAATGCTTGCGCGACGATCCACCCAAGCAAGCTTGCGAGCGCTGGTTTCGCACGCTGCGGCATCTTTGATCTCTTGATCGTCGGTGACGATTGAGGTGCGTTCGCGCAGACGTCGTAGCGTAGTGGTCGACTGACCGCCCCGCGCTCCCTCAAACACGGCGTCCTTGAGCGAGCCCAAATGAGTACTAAACACCTTGTCTGCATAGGTGTCTGTGGGCACCATCTCTTGCTCGCTTGATGTGCGGACGCCTCGCTTCAATTTGAAACACTCATGAGCAGCGTACCCGAGCGTGCGCGACAGGTCGTAAAAAGTCCATTCGATACTCGCCCCCACCTTGATACTGTCGTCCTTTTGCTCTTTACCCTGTGCCGTGGCGAGCGTGATGTTGATGCCGTCAAAACCCGAAAAACCAGTCTGCTTGTCCTTACTTATTCTTTCCGGTGGCGATGCGGCTGGCTGCTTGGCGGAAAACGCCCCGAGCAACGCGCTCGGGGTGAACGAAATTCCTACACCCGCCTTCAGTTTGCCATCACTGCTGCGTCCCTCACCCAAGGCGACTGTAATCTCACGCGGCGTCTTCGCAGGTTTAGTCGAGATTCCACCCACACCGATGAGACTCAACCCGTTGTCGCCGGGCGAAGGGAGATCGGTCTGATAGTCCGCATGAATCAACGCATCTTCGAGTTTGCTCGAAAACTTCTTAGTGATCTCGCCCTGTGAAATCGCTGCATCCACGGGCACTTTCACCGCAATCGTCAACGTGTCGCTCGTCATTGAGGTCACGTACTTCGCATCTTTCGGCAGCGTCACCGTATAGCGAATTCCTGGCACGTCGTTCGGCAAGGCAACCATCGTTATGGTCAAGCCCGCAGCGATCAAGGGCGCACGAATCTCGTCGGCCGCAGGCGCGTCCACTTGCAGCGTCCCCAGCGTCGGGTCGTGCAAGACCGACGGCATGCGCTTACCCTGAAACTTTATTTCGAACGACTTATTCGACGCAGTCACTGCGTTTGCGGCGGCTGCGGTGTTGAGTGTTTGTGCAGACAGCCCAACGCCATAGCTAGCGGCGACGCAAACAGCCAATCGACGCAGGCGCGGGAGCGATAAAAAACTAGAAAAATTCTCGGTAGGGATGACGTTCACGATGACCTCCAATCTCGATTGATGACATCATGAAGCGTATGTGCTCGGGCCACCAATTTGCCCTACCCGCACACGTAGGAGATTCAGCCGTCGATTTTCAGCAGCTCTGAAAATCCCACCTAAATGGGTAGTGTGCAGCGCAGCAAATCTCACATAACGTTCATGCACAGCAATAACAAAACCGGAGTTGCCATGAAATATGCAATTGATGATTTGCGAGCGTCGCCTCGTCCGCCCCATCGGTTGAGAGCGGAGCAAAATGACGTCTACGCGCAGGGTGAGCCGGACATTCACCGGTGGGCGCATCAAGCCAAAGCGTCGGGTGCGCTGGACGGCAGCACACGCGATTTCCTGGTGACGCCCGCCGGGAGTCCGCTGAAGCGCGCCAACGCTTTTTGGGAATGGAATTCGCGACGTATTGCCCATCGCGCCTTTCCGTTCGGCAAAGCGCTGGCCTCCGCTCCCGCCTCGACTGCGTCGCTGCGATATCTCGACGGTCGAACCCATTCCGGCATCAATTTTTCGTCGCAGGAATACCTCTCGCTTGCTTCGCACCCGCGTGTGCAGCAAGCCGCGATTGATGCGATTAAGCGACTGGGCGTACACAGCGCAGGCTCGACCGCGCTTGCAGGCAACGTGGTTGACGGCACTGCGCTTGAGAACGAGATCGCCGACTGGTTGCAGATGTCGCATGTCGCCCTGTTCCCAACCGGCTGGGCAGCGGGTTATGGTGTGTGCCGTGGGCTGATGCGCCCCAACGATCACATCGTGCTCGACGTGCTGGCGCACAACTGTTTGCAGGAAGGCGCGAACGCCGCGACGAAGAACGTGCATCTGTATCGACATCTCGATGTCTCGCATGCGCGCAAGCAGCTGCAACGCATTCGTGCGAAGGACGACGTTAACGGCATTTTGCTGGTGACCGAGGGTATTTTTTCGATGGATGCGGATTCGCCGGACATTGCGGCATTGCAGGCTTTAGCACATGAATATGGCGCACTGCTGGTCGTCGACGTTGCGCACGATCTCGGTTGCTCGGGGCCAGACGGCACTGGGCAAATCGGTGTGCAGGGCATGCTCGGCAAGGTCGATCTGGTGATGGGTGCGTTCTCCAAATCGTTCGCATCGAACGGCGGATTCGTTGCGACGAACAGTCACGCGGTGAAGGAATATCTGCGCTACTACGCGCCGTCGAACACGTTCTCCAACGCATTGTCACCGCCACAAATTGCCATCATTCGGGAATGCATCGCGATCATCCGCTCGGAGGAAGGCCAAGCGCGACGCGATCAGTTATTCACCGCGATCAACGCACTTCGCAGCGAGTTGCAAGCGCTGGGCTTGACCGTGATGGGCCAGCCCTCGCCCATCGTTCCTGTGTTGCTGGGTCGTGATGACGTGGCGCGCGTTACCAGCAAGCTCATTGCTGAGCGAGGCGTGCTGACCAATCACGTTGAATTTCCCGCGGTATCCAACAACAGTGCTCGCCTGCGGATGCAGGTGATGACCGACCACACGCCTGCGCAATGCGCAACCGCCGCCGCCATCATCGCCGACGCCTGGGCGTTGGCACAGACCCTTTTGAACCAAAACGAGTACCGCGATGAACCCAACACAATTGCAAGCGACAGCGCCTTCCATAGCCAGCGTATTGCGGAGCCTGCCGAATGAGCGCGCGGCCCATCGCAACGCGCTCGGCGTATCGCTGGTCGTTGTGGCGGTTGCCGCATGGAGCGTGCTGTTCACACTGACCCTCGCGGTTGACGCACTGTGGCTGAAACTCCTGTGCGCAACGGTGCTTGGCATGACTGCGGGTGTCGTGTTTGTGATCGGTCACGATAGCTGCCACGGCTCGCTCACATCAAGCGCGCGGTTCAATCGCGTCGCCACCTGGATTCTTTTTCTGCCATCGCTGCATCCCGCCGCGAGTTGGGAATGGGGACACAACCGCATGCACCACAGCTGGACAAACCTCATCACAAAAGACGACGCGTTTCCGCCGATGACGCTGGCTCAGTGGAATGAAAAATCCGGGCTGCAACGAGGCTTGTGGCGCTTCTATTATTCGCTGCCAGGCATGGGCTTCTATTACATGATCGACGTCTGGTGGCGTGACATCATTTGTCTGAACCGGAGTGAACGCACAGAACTGCGAACCGCGCGCGTCTTTTTTTTCGAACTCGCGATGCTCGCTGCGTTCGTCCTCATACAAATAGTTGTCGTTGCCTTTTGGGGAAGCTGGCAGAGCCAATCGCTCGCGTGGCGCATCGGTGAGATCGCTCTGTGCGTCGCGTGGCCGTTCATCGTTTGGAGCTGGATGATGGCCTTCGTCATCTTTCAACATCACACGCATCCGCGCGTGCGCTGGTTCGACGATGAGGCGGAGTGGAGCTACTTTCAATCGCAGATTGGCGGCACGGTTCACGTCAAATTTCCGCGCATTATTGAGCTGGCGTTTGCGAATATCTTTGAGCACACGGCCCATCATGCCGACAAGCGCATGCCGCTCTACAACTTGCCGCATTCGCAGCGAGCGCTGGAGCGGCAGTATCCGGGTGACGTGATCGTGCAGCGGGCGTCACTTGCGCATCTGCGCGACGTGCTCAAGCGTTGCCGCCTGTATGACTATCGAGCAAACCGCTGGATGGATTTTGACGGGTGCTACACGAGTTAATTCAGCAGTGCATAGGTAGGGTTGAAACCCTGCCTTTGTGCGAGGCGAATGTTGCCGGGTTCGAATCCAGCCTACGGACGCCCACCTCACCCTAACCCTCTCCCACGAGGGGAGAGGGGACAAAGTTGGCTACGCCTGGCGCAGCATGCGCGCCACGTCCGCGCGATCATGCACGCCCAGTTTCACGAACACCTGCTTGACGTGATAGCCCGCTGTGTTGACCGACACGCCGAGTTTTTCGGCCATCTCCGCGTTGGTCAGGCCGAGCGCGATCATCAGCGCAACTTCACGCTGCTGCGCCGACAAATCTAGCCGTGACGCGCCCTCGGTAATGCGCACTGACTCAGTCGCCAGCCGCGACAAAACCAGCGCTGTCGCCTTGCCGCCCGCAATGCCATCTAGCGTATGGTGCCGAAACGCGAACTGCCCCCAGGGTGATGTCACCACATGCAACGAATTTTTGGCGGCGCGCGCAGCGATCACCACACCGCGTAAAAACTCGCGCAACGCTTTCGGCTCGTCACGCGATTCACGCGGCGAAATCGGCTCGCCGCGCGCTAGCCGCGCCAGCCGCATCCACGCATCGTCAGCGAACAGCAACTCGCCCGCTTCATCAAGCACCGCCATCGCTTCCTCGGCAATCTGCTCCGAGGGCGCTGTCACCTGCGTGTACGGCAAAGCCGCCAGCGCATGCCCCAGATAATGCATCACATCGCGCAGCGCCTCAGCATCGTCTTTATCAAACGGCGCGTCGCCCGCAGCACGATACAAACTCAGTTGCCCAATCGGATCACGACCGTTTTCAGGCGAGCGCACGATGCCATACATCACATGCCCCACCGCAAGCTGCGACAGCACCTCGCGGTAATACTCGCCCGCCTTCTCATCCACACCAATCGTCCGAAACGACACCGGATCGTGCGCCGCCACCAGCCGCAAATACGCCGACGAAAACGCCGAAATATCCGCCCGATAATGCCGCTCGTAATACCGCGTCATCGCCTCTGGTGGCAGCATCCGCTCGGCGTACATGTTGACCATGTTGCCCTGCGCATCACAGTAGAAAAAGGCAGCGTGAGTGGCGGGGACTACCGCGCGAACAGCAGGCAGCAACGACGGCAGCAAGACCGGCGCGGGCAGGCCCAGATTGCAGAGCTGGCGTAGCGTTACGCGGGAGGATTGTGACGTGTTTTTTGACATGGCCCCAGCTTGATGTAGTTCTTATGTGGCTAATGTAGCGTGACTATGCGGATAACGATCCCACCTGAATAGGTAGGGTACGACCCAGTGGCAGTGGTCTCGCGTTGGTGAAAAGTGTCAAGCAAGGCGAGCGGCCATCATCGCCTCGCGAAACCCTTTCAACGAATATGCCTTGGCGACATCAGCTACAAACCCCGCCCCCGCCAAAGCCACCGCCCGCTGCTGCACCAAAATTTCTCCGCTCTGCGCCTCAGAGCAGAGCCGCGCCGCCAGGTTGGTCACCGAGCCTATCGCGCCGTAATCCACGCGCCCCTCGTAGCCAATCGCGCCGACCGTCGCGTAGCCATAAGCAACGCCGAGCCCCGCGGACAGCACGAACCCTTCGCGTGCCCAACGCGCCGACAGCTCGCCCGTCCGCCCACGTACATCCAGCGCGAAACGAAGCGCCGATGCGCACGGATTCACCACTGGCTCCGGGTCATTAAAAAACACCATCACGCCCTCGCTAGTGAAGCGCTCAATGCTGTCACCCGCTTCATCGATGCACGCCCCCAGCGCCACGTGAAATTCACGCGGCACGCACACGACTTCCTATGGTCGAACGGTTTGTATCCCCGTTGTGACGAATACGGTTCCGTCATTGGGTGCAACCGCGCCGGTGTGTGGATGCTTGCGCTTCGAAAGAGTTGATTTTTGGACTATAAGTTGTTCGATCCAAGTGCGCGTTCGTCCAGCAGCCATTTCATTCGCAATCCACCGTGCCACTAGCGGTGCCGTGACACTAGTGCCGTTAATATGTCGAAGCGCGCCGCGATAGTTGCCATTGACCAAAATTCCGGGCCGCGCAGGGCCGCGATCTGCCGTCGCGACGAATGAGGGAGACGGTCGCCCGTCCATCGGCGCGCCGGAATACGGACTCGCAAATCCCGACTCGTAATCTCCCGTGCCAGCGCCTACCGCGAACGTACGTTGTACCGATTTTTGTTGTCCCGACGCGATATTGCTAAACGTACCTGAACGCTTTACTGCAGTGTCAGCAGGCGATTCGGCCCAATCAGTTACGTGACTGTCGCTTGCCTCGCTGTCAAAAAATCGCGCCAGCTGAGGCCGACGAGCCCCAAACACGACCTCGTCGCGTTCGATCCAAGCGTCAACTGTGACTGGAATTTTGTTCTTGTTAGTTATTTCTACACGCCAAGCCCCTGCAGCAGCATGCACGTAACGCGGATGATTGTTAGTCGCTGCGATTGCAACCAACACCATTGAGCGACCCAAAGACTGCACAACGGTTCGGCTGAATTGAATGCCCGCAACAATTTCGCTAGTCTTCGATTTGATGAAATCGGCGCTCGAATTCACTTCAGGCGACAACGATACCGGTGCAGTTGAGCCACCATCGGGCGAATGCAACACGAACTGAACGCGGTTCAAAACATCCGACTTGGCTTTAGTACCAGCAGGCAACCACAATTCGACATAGGTTTCCCAGAGCTTTGAGTGAGGCACAAAAAATTCGATCACACTATTACCGCGCGCCGACACAGTTTTGCTGACATGAGACTCAGCAAGACGACTGTTTCCTGCCGCTAGCGTGATCGCCAAGTTATCGTCATTTTCGAGCAGTTCGTCCATCGCGCATTCAAGCATCGAAGTTCCGTCGTGCGGGCCAGCGCTGGAGCCAGAAGACAGATTTATCACCAAAGGAACGTTCGCTTCGCCTTTGCTACCACGATAACTATCCCGTGCTGTTGCCTCAATAAATCGCATTGCGTCCAGACCGTTTACCGCCATCCACCGCCCCGACGAGATTTCCACTTGCTCAAGCGGTAAATCAACGAAAACTACCGGGGCTTTACCGGCGAAATCGTTAAATTTCGTACTCGATCCGGCGGCGATCATCGTTATCGCAGCGCCATGCGATTCGCGACCTTGCATGCCGCGGTTTCGTTTCCCTTTTTTCCAATAGCGCTGATAACAAGCTAGTTCGTCTACCTCAATGTTGGGGTTTGGCAAGCCGCCACCATCGGTGGTAAACATGATGAAGTCAAGGTCAGCCTTGTAAATGACTCCGCCGTACTTGAAGCCGCACGGTCGCCCCCAACGCGAGGAATCAAAAACGTCATCAAACGTGGATTGATTCCAGATTGCTACGACTCGCGTACCTGTGCTGTCCAGCAGGCGTTGGTGCGCAAACGCACACCCATCGTCAATGACGGCCAGAACTACCGGCGTCATTGGCAGGGGAGGATGAGGGCCAGGGCAGGGCGCAGGCGGCGGCAGTGGCTCAGGTTGTTGCGCGCCGCCTGACGCACCGCGCGGGAATCCCATCTGAAGCCGCGTCAGGCCGTTGGCCGTAATCATTGCCAAAAGCGTCGCCTTCACCTCGTCGTAACTCAATCCCGATACGTCGAGCCGAACGGTCCAATACTTTGCAAGGACACCGTTTCGCAGCGGGCGATCTCGATAAATTGGCTCGATGTACACGCGATCATTCAAAAACGGACTTTTTTGCGAGCGCGTCAAGAATAAATTTGAGTCGCCCTCTGCTATGAAGGAGAAAGTCTGCGGCAATTGATCGTCGCGCAGCAGTGCCCGATAGCTCGTCGCGTCCGCCCACCGCATGTACGGATCAATCGGAATTGCCAGCTTCTGCCAGTCATCGTTACTCAGAAATTTGCTGGGAATCATGATGAGCCTCTGTTGGACAGGTTATTGGAAGCTGGCCCATTCGGCTTCCGCTCGTTTCCATGCGGTGTGCAGCAGCGTCACATTCTGCGACTGTAGCGGCGTGATATTCGCTGACTTCGGGGGAACGATCATCTGGTATGGCCCAGGCCCTGCTAGTAGAGGTTTTTCCTTGCCGAAATACTTTGGTTGCGGCGTGCCACTGGCTGTCATGTCCATCTGTTCGAATTGATTGAACTCACGCGTGATTACGGCGCCAGCTTGTATCGTTTCTGCGCCGATAAAATTGCGAGGCTGCCATGGCGTACCGTCGTCGCGTTTCACGCCACTCGAATCGTCCCACTGCGTCTCGCAACGATAAACAAAATATTCGGCGAGGGTTTCACCGACCATGCGCCCTACCGTGCTGTCGATAGGAAAGTGAACCCCGGCGACCTCACGGTTGTCTGCGATGCGATGCGCCAGACGTCGCAGATGCATATCCAAACTCGGATTGTTCGAGTTATAGGCCGGCACTTTCTGGCCACTTAAGCGTTGGAGGATTCGCGCAACCAGATAGGCTTCTGTCGCGTGACCACTCGGAAACGCACCGAACCGGCGCGGATTAATAGCGGGTTGAATTGATGGTGAGTAGGCGCTGGGCCTCGGGCATCCGAAAGCATGCTTGGCAAATTGATTCACATGTGAAGCCATCTGGAGTGCAACAAAAAGCAACTCCAGCGTGTGGCGATGGTTGACCGGATTCAGATCGAGAACGGCCGCCCAAAACTGCATTGGAATGCCAATCTGGTTGATGATTTCGGTGAGGCGTTCGGGACGAAGATCTACCTTGTCAAATACCGTCTTAACCTGTTCCTCGAACAGCGCAAAGGGCGGCCTCGTGATTTGGACAATTGGATACAGGCTACTTGCACTCATCGATCCAAGCACAACGTGCTTGAGCTGGAATACATCAGAAACTTTGAGCACCTCCGCGACGCCCATGTACATGGGTTGCATCAATTCGGTGATGAGATTTTCAATGCGAATGTCATCCCCCCACTGGTACTGCCGCGTAGCATCGCCGACCTCGGGCAAACTTGAAGTGGTCGGGCCAAATTTTCTCGGCGGATCCCATTTCGTCAACTTACGAAGATTGACCAAGTCCTGCTGTATCGTCATTAGCGAAAACGATACGGATGGATCAGCGCCTGGCGCGAGCATCGCTGCGGGTCCCGCGGCAACTGGTGCAGCGAACGTCGGAATCCAAGCCCCAGATCCCTGAGAGCCTTGCGACCCTTGCGATCCTTGCGATCCTTGCGACCCCTGTGAGCCCTGTGAGCCCTGTGAGCCCTGATAGTTGACTAAACCGGCCATTTTTATTTCTCCTGTTAAATGTGCTGCTTAGTGAGCAGCGGGTGCGCGGCGGAATTCAAGGGAAGTCCTGCCTGCGCCAACGCCTCCGCAAACTGGTCGTTCTGCGCGCTACGAACCGCAGAGCGTGACCGAAATTGCTCCACAGATGAATTTGGTTCGACCGCAAGCAATTTAGATACTGTTTCGCAAGCGTCGACCATAAAACCCGACATGACCTGCGCGATAGTGAGCGTGCGATATGCGGAACCGTGCATGCAATTGGCGACGATTGCGCGGTTGGCCAATTCGATGGCGCGCGCAAACTCACGCGCGCCCATCGCAGCCGCTGAGCTCAGCGAATCGTAATAGAAACGGAGGGGATCAAGCGGCGAAAGCACAAGCGAGCGCTCGCTCGATTCCAGCGCGGCACTCGCGTCCCCCAAAAAGCCATGTGCCACGCTCTTTAATAACCAGGCAAGCGGTTCGTTCGGGTTGTGCTTGAGCGCCTTGTCGTATAACTGCCGTGCGCCGTCCATGTTTCGATTTATTCCGGCCTCAACCGACCCAGCCATCGCCAGTGCCAGCGATGAATTAGGGTCATGATCAAGCGCACGATTGGCAAAATCCTTGGCTTGTGCACCGTCTTTTAGGACGTCGCTTGACCAACCCTGCACGACACGAAACACGTGCCAGCGAGCCAACCAAGCGGCTGGCGCGGCATGACGCGGAACGCGTTCGCGAAGCGTTTCTAACATCAGACGCGCGCGATCAAAATCGGTTCGGGAGAAGCGATGTAGATACGTAATCGCAGTCAGATAGAGCGTGTGCGACGCAACGTTCGGGAGCGGGCGTCCATGTGCGATCATCATTTCGGTTTTTGTCAACGCACGCATCACGCCAGTCACGGTCGTTGTGACCGCGTCGCTTTCAGTGCTGAGAACATCATTTTGAGCAATGTGAAATTCATTGGCCCAAACCAATTCACCGCTTCGGCAATGAAGGAGTTCAAGTTGCAGAAGCAAGGCCCCCGATCCATCATCCATGGTCCCCGACAGCACATAGTGCGCTGCCAGCGCACTGCCAGCGCGCGTGGCAGCGACGTCGCGACCGCGGAAAGCATTCGACGACAGCCGAGAAATCACGCGTACGACAGGGCTTTGAGAAAACGCAGAGGTCATCTGGTCAATGAGGACATCGGCGGCTTGAACTGTTCCTGGCTCAGCGCAGTTGTGAGTAAACGGGATGATCGCCAACACCACGGATGTGGTAGCGTCATCGATCTTTGGAAAGGAAACATCGTCTAATGGCAAAGTCGTAGTGCGTGGACGCGCGTGAAGCTGATAGGCACGCAACGGTTCATTGATATTCTTTAGAAAACATTCACCGAGATCGCGAATTTCTCCGTCAATCTGATCCGTAAGCTGATCCCTTACCGCAGCGCTTGCGACTGTTTCACCGGGCCCAGCTAACGTCGTAACGCGTGCGGCCAGATTGATTCCCTGACCGTAAATTGCTTCCTGGTCAGAGAGAACTTCGGCAGTGTGCACTCCGATTCGGAGGGCGATGGCATTTGATGCGCCGCAATCAACGTTCGACAATGCGGCATGAGCGTGCAGATCGAGCGCGCATGCGGCAGCATTTCGAGCCTCGGCGAACTTAACTAGCAGTCCATCACCTCGCCGCTCAAGAACGACGCCAGAATGTTTCGGAACGACCGTTTCTGACAGTCTCTTGAGCAACGCGCGAATTCGAGTGACGTTGCCAATCTCATCCTGCTCAATCAATCGCACAGACTCCACCACGTCGGCAAACATGATGGTAGTTGTTTCGACATGCAGTTCAGCGTCAAAGTCAGGCGTAGTCACCTGAATCCCCGGTTTTCGTTTAGTTCTTGCGTTCAAGAATAGTCCATCCCACCCGCCGTGTATAGGAAGACGTTCATTGACTTGAGGCTGTTGCAACGCGGCTGTGGACATGGCGCAAGCGTATTGCAGGTAGGATCGTTTGCCCCCTACCTACGCAGGTAGGATTTGTTGCTTTGCGGCTATCGGTTTGGCGTCAGGCGCGGTAGCGTTACGTGGTGGGCTCGGTTGGATTGCTTTGCACAGGCGGGATGAGTTTGCAACTGGCGAGGCGCTGTTCGCTCGTGCCATCACCCTGAGCCTGGCCTTCTCCGCTTCCGGAAAAGGGGACTGATAGCGCGGTCGTGAATACGAGTTCCGGGATGACGTTAGCGCGTAACAGCTTGTCCATGAACGCCTTATTTCATTGAGGTTGGTTGTGAAAAAATGGTAATTAAATAACGAATCGTCGGCTCAGCCCCGGTGAAATATGGGGTTTCGCATAAAGCTGAAGGTAGAACTACGCGCGCCGACCGCTTCAGACTCAACCTTCGATCAGCGCATACGCCGATCAATCTCGTCAGACATTCGGGTGGCCACGGTACACAGCATTGGCACCGCATCGCGTGCCGCCGCGAGCGCGCTTCCCAGTGTCCGACGATCCTCGACGTAGTCGTGAATCATCTGGTTGCGCAACGCGAGAATGCCTCGCCAAAGCTCTACAGAATCGAACCAGCCGAGTCGTTCTCCGACATTCAAATTGTCGAGGGCCGCGCCGAACCGGTTCCGCGAGCACGAGAAGCAACGCGGGCAGCAATTTGTCACCCAGACTATCCTGCAAGCGGGAAAAGCGCGCGACAAACGCATCCAGGCGCTCGGACAGCGCCGAAAGCAGCGGCCCCGCAGGCAGCGCCCAAGCCAGAGCGCCGGTTTCTCCGCTGGCCCCCCTGGCGGCGTGGCCATCGAACAAGGCCGCTGTCGTCTCCTGAAGCAGTTCGCTTTCCCGCCGAACGACTCGCTGCAAGAACCGGAGTCGCGCGACTTCGTCCGGCGACACGGTCACAGCAAAACCCCAGTCTCGCGCGCAACACGATGAATCGGCAGTTCGATCGAAGCAGCGTCTCGCAGCACCACGTCGATGCGTCGATCACCCAGATAATGCTGCACGCGTGCAACGATTTGCGCGGCGGTCCACGCAGGGTTTTGCAACTCGGTGCCGACTTCCACATAGATGTCGAGATCGCCACCCCGTCGGCTGTCGTCAAGCCGTGAGCCGAATACGCGCGTGGCTGCGTCGACACCGACGATGTCACACACCGCACGCTTTAGTTTCACCCGATCCTGCTCTGAGACTCGCATGGGTTAATTTTGCCGCAGAACGGTCGGGAAATGCCGGCTCAATGCTTGATTTCACGTGAGCAGCCGCGCGGGAAGGAAAACCGAACAAGACCTTCACATCGAGAACGGCGATGATATCGATGCGTAACAGCTTTTCTGTGAACGCCTTGTTTTGCAGGGGCTGGCTGCGATAAAGTGGCGATCTCGATATGTGACAAATCGTTGGCTCAGCCATTGCGTGCTCAGGCTGTCGACCAAAAGCTGAATTCCTGTTTTTTTTTAACCAATGCTTCAGCGCATGCTAATGTGCGCGCAAAACCGGATCGCATTGGTCGTGCGGTGAAGGCGAGCTTTCGCGGCACTGGAACCAAGCGCATTTTGCTGATCGCGCACATGGATACGGTGTATCCGCCCGGCATGCTCGCGCAGCAGCCGTTTCGCATTGATGGCGAACGTGCATATGGGCTCGGCATCGCTGACGACAAGCAGGGCGTGGCGGTGATTCTGCATGTGGTTTCGCTGTTGCAATCGATGAATGTGCGCGACTACGGCACGCTCACGGTGCTGATCAATGGCGATGAAGAAATCAGCTCGCCCGCATCGCGCAAATTGATCGCGAAAGAAGGCGCGGCACATGACGCGGTGCTTTCGTTTGAAGGCTCTCGCGTCGATCAGGACAAACTCTCGCTCGCCACCAGTGGCATCGCGATGGCAACGATGACGGTGAAGGGCAAGTCGTCGCATGCGGGGGGTGCGCCTGAGCGCGGCGTCAACGCGCTCTACGAGCTGTCGCATCAGCTCCTGAATCTGCGTGATTTATCGGAGCCGAAAGTGGGTTTGAAGATGAACTGGACGGTCGCCAACGCGGGCGTGGTGCGCAACATGATTCCGCCCGGGGCACAGGCGTGGGCGGACATTCGTTTGCTGCGCGTTGCCGATCTTACGGCGCTGGAGGCGAAAGTCAATGAGCGAATCAAGAACAAGCTGCTGCCTGCATCAACGGTCAGCGTCGCGTTCGAAAATCGCCGCCCGCCGCTGGAGGCGACGCCCGCCTCGCGCGCACTCGCCACGCATGCGCAAACGATCTACGGCGAACTCGGCAAAACGCTCGTGGTCGACGCCGAGCCCGAAGGCGGCGGCACCGATGCCGCATTTGCCGCGCTCAACACCAAGGCTCCGGTGATCGAACGCTTCGGACTGCAAGGCTTCGGCGCGCATTCAACCGACGCCGAATACGTGCTCATCAATTCGATTCAGCCGCGCCTGTATCTGGCGACGCGCATGGTGATGGACATTGCTGCGGGCAAGGCACCGGTTAGTGGCGCGCGCTGATTTTTTTGACGTCATCCTCGCCCCGGCCTTCGCCGGGGTGACAGCGAGCCGGGGAACCAGTCGGTGGCGCACGAGGGGTTCTGCCACGTTAATTGTGTTCGCACCCTTTCTGGATTCCCGCTTGAGGCGAGAATGACGCCAGGTTGAGGCGGTTCGCTAATCGGGAGCACTGATTTTTTTGACGTCATCCTCG
>JAYVPF010000176.1:0-5590 GCA_043757535.1 Burkholderiales bacterium | reverse complement strand
GTCGGCATGGCCATTGCGGCGATAACAACCTGCGCGCTTATCTACAACCTCGCGGGCAACTCTGCGGCCGGTTTGAGCTATGTGCTGATCGGATTGGTCGTCGGCGGTGGCATTGGCGCAGTCATGGCCAAGCGCGTCGAAATGACCAAGATGCCTGAGTTGGTGGCGTTCATGCACAGCATGATCGGCCTGGCGGCGGTATTCATCGCGGTGGCCGCAGTGGCCGAGCCGCATGCGTTCGGCATCACGCAAAAAGGCGCGCTGATCCCCGGCGGCAACCGCATTGAACTCGCCCTCGGCGCGTTCATCGGTGCAATCACTTTTACCGGTTCCGTGATCGCGTTCGGCAAGCTCTCAGGCAAGTACAAGTTCCGACTGTTTCAGGGCGCGCCGGTCACGTTCAAAGGTCAGCATCCGTTGAACGCCGTGCTCGGCCTGGCCGTGCTGTTTTTTATGTTCCGCTTCTGGCAATTGGAGTCCTTCAGCGACTTCATGGTCATCATCGCGCTCGGCTTTTTGCTCGGCGTACTGATTATCATTCCGATTGGCGGAGCCGACATGCCGGTGGTGGTGTCGATGCTGAACAGCTATTCCGGCTGGGCGGCAGCGGGCATTGGTTTTTCGTTGAATAACCCGATGTTGATCATCGCTGGTTCGTTGGTGGGCTCGTCGGGTGCGATTCTCTCGTACATCATGTGCAAGGCGATGAACCGCTCGTTTATCAGCGTGATTCTGGGCGGGTTCGGCGGTGAAGGCGGCACGGTCACGGGCAGCAAGGAAGCGCGACCAGTCAAAAGCGGCAGTGCGGACGACGCTGCCTTCATGCTCTCGAATGCAGACAGCGTAGTGATTGTTCCCGGCTACGGCCTCGCCGTTGCCCGCGCGCAGCATGCGACGAAAGAACTAGCGCAAAAATTGATCGCCAAAGGCGTGAACGTGAAATACGCGATTCACCCTGTCGCGGGGCGTATGCCGGGGCACATGAACGTGCTGCTGGCTGAGGCCGAAGTGCCCTACGATCAGGTGTTCGAAATGGAGGACATCAACTCTGATTTCGCGCAAACCGACGTGGTGCTCGTGCTCGGTGCTAATGACGTGGTGAACCCGCTGGCGCTCCAGAAAGGCAGCCCGATTTACGGCATGCCGATTCTTGAAGCGTACAAAGCGCGCACAGTGATCGTCAACAAACGCTCGATGGCCGCAGGTTACGCCGGCCTCGACAACGAGCTCTTCTACATGGACAAAACCATGATGGTGTTTGGTGATGCCAAGGGAGTGGTTGAAGCGATGCTCAAGGCAGTTGAGTAGACAGAGCATCCGCTGGTGGCCAATCGAATCGTGTCGCGACGCACGTTGTGGCTCGATTTCCCCGACGTCAAGATATGTAACTATGACGAAAATTCCGTTCGTAGGCACCATGCTTATGTGGCTGCCAAGTCGGGTGATCCTCACGCTGCCAATGAGGTGGTGAAGCAGTTTGTCAACGCCAAATTTCTGGAGGACCTGAAGTCCCATATCGTTGGCGATGAGACGCCAATCGTTGCAGCCGTTCATGCAGAGGAGGAATTTGGGCGAAATCAGATCGCGGCTGTTTTCGCGGGATACATAGCTGAACACTTCGATTTGCGACTGGATTGGACTGTTGTGCAGTCGAATATCGTGAATCACACTAAGGCATCAGGCTGGGCCAAGCTCGCTAGACAAGCCGAATTTGTAGGGCCTGTGCGGAAGAATGCAAGTTACTTGCTAGTTGACGATTTTGTTGGTCAAGGCGGAACCTTGGCGAATTTTCGAGGTCACTTTACTCGTGCTGGTGCGAGAGTGCTTGGTGCTTGCGTTTTGACTGGCAAGCCTTACTCTGCCAAACTATCGTTATCAGAAACAAACTTTAGCGTTCTTGATGCAAAGTATGGACACACCATCGACAACCTCTGTCGTGACCTTTTCGGGTTCTCCGCCGACTGCCTTACCGAGTCAGAAGCGCGCTGGCTCGCGAAAGCCCAGAGCCTTGACGCAATCAGAATTGAAATCCTTGCGTACAGATAAGCGGAAAGCGACGTTGCTGGGGAAGTTCGGTCACTAGTTTGCCGCTCCGTCACAACCTTCTAGCCCTCGCCATCGCCACGATCTGGGGCCTGACGTTCGTGTCCATCAAGATTGCGCTGCAAACCATGCCGCCGTTTGCGCTGTCCGGCTGGCGCTTTTTTATGGCGGCGATTCCGTTGGTGTTTTTCGTTGGTAAACCGCAGGTGGCGTGGCGATGGCTGATCGCCTATGCGCTCTTCATCGCACTCGGGCAGTTCTCCGTGATGTTCATCGCGATGCAGCTCGGAATGCCGGCCGGACTCATGTCGCTAGTGGTTCAGACCCAGGTGTTTTTCACCATTGGTCTCGCGGTGCTTTGCTATGGCGAGCGCGTGCAATCGGCGCAAATTGCGGGCGCGCTGATCGCGGTCGTCGGGCTGGTGGTGATCGGGGTTGCCAAGCTCAACGCGGGCGTTGGCTTCGCGTTCTTGCTGGTGATCTTCGGTGCGTTTTGTTGGGCCTCAGGCAATACGATTGCCAAGCACGTCGCGCGAAAATCGCCGACCGGAAAAGTTGATCCGATGAATTTCATCGCCTGGTCAAGCGTGGCTGCGGTGCCGCCGATGGCGGCTATTTCGCTCATGTTTGAGTCGCCCGAAGCCCTGCTGATTCCGCTGCTGCAGCCAAGCTGGATGCTGGTGTTTCATCTTGGCGTTCTGGCCTACGCCGCACAGGTGTTTGGCTACGGACTCTGGTCGAATTTGTTGACGCGCTATCCTGCATCGGCAGTGTCGCCATTTGCACTCTGGGTGCCCGTTGCGGGGATGTCGGCCACGGCGTGGATATTCGGTGAATCGCTGACGGGCGTTCAAATTGCCGGCGCAGTCGTCGTGCTTCTGGGACTTGCCGTCGCCGTGCTTGGGCCAAGTATCGGGCGCAAAAACGCGTAGCGAGCATCGACTTTTGCCGATTTAGCGCTTTAACCCTTGTGCAGTCGGTCTTACGTCGAAAAGCTGATACCGCAGGTTGTCGGTTTTTCTGGATGCATTGCGTCGCCGGTTTCGACCTGAATGGTGGCGTGATCGATGTCGTATTTTTCGTGCAATTCGTCGCAGATTTTTGCCAACCACGCATCCCCGGGATGACCGTCCGGACAGACCACGTGAGCCGTCAGCGCAACGGCCTCCGTAGACAGCGCCCAGATGTGCAAATCGTGCAAATCCTTCACATGCGAATCGGACGCAAGGTAGTGCGCCACGGCCCCGGCGTTGACGTGCGGTGGCACGGCGTCGAGCGAGAGCCGCAGCGAATCAACTAATAGCCGCCATGACCCGACAGCGATCACAGCGGCGATGATGAGGCTCGTGAGCGGGTCAAGCCACAACCAGCTAGTCCACGCCATCACCAGTGCGCTGACGACTACGCCAAGCGAGACCGCCGCGTCGGCCGCCATGTGCAAATACGCGCCGCGAACGTTGATGTCAGTCTTACTGCCGCGCATGAAAAGCCAAGCGGTAAAACCGTTGATCAGAATGCCGATGGTCGCGATCCAGACGACCGGCCCGGTCATGATCGGCTGCGGGTTTGAGAAGCGCGTCATCGATTCCCAGACGATTACGCCGAGGGCTGCAAGCAATAGCATCGCGTTGGCCAGTGCGGCGAGAATTGAGCTGCGTCCCAGCCCGTAAGAATGTCGCGAGGAGGGCTCCTTCCGCGACAACCACACCGCCGCCCATGCCAGCAGTAGTCCCAGTACGTCAGAAAAATTGTGCCCGGCATCCGCGATCAATGACAGCGAGTTGAGCGAGAAACCCGCCACCGCTTCAATTGCCGCGTAAGTGACGTTGAGCATGATGCCAACGGCAAACACGCGGTCATAGTTCATTGGGCCGGGAGAATGTCCGCCCGTCGCGTGCTCCCCCGCCGCATGCCCATGCCCATCGTCGTGGTCGTGACTGTGTCCCTGCGCGCTCTTAGCCGTATGCGCGGGGCGCTCGTGTTGATGGTGACTGTGGTGGCCTTGCATGATGCGATTTTAGCTGCTCAAAAAACGTAGCCCGGAAGAAGCTACAGCGTATTCCGGGGCGTGCTGCGCGAGGCGCTCGTAGCGAAAATCATTGCAACGCCTTCCCGGATTGCGCTGTAAGTTCTTCCGTGCTGCCACGATGCGTCGGATCTTGGCCGAGTTAATCTGCGCCGATCAATACTTTGACATGCTCACCCACACTGCGTGCCAAAGCGCCCAACGCATACCCGCCCTCGAGTGTCGAAACGATGCGGCCATTCGAATGGAGGTTTGCCACTGCAACCAACTGCTGCGTGAGCCAGCGATAGTCTGCCTCCACCCAGCCAAGCGAGGCGAGTTCGTCATCACGATGCGCATCAAAGCCGGCAGAAATCACGATCAGCTCGGGCTTAAATTCGTGCAGCGCGGGCAACCAGCGATCGGTCACGGCGGCGCGCATGGCGTCGCCTTTTGTGTACGCAGTGAGTGGCACGTTGACCATATTGTCGGCCATCGGCCGCTCGCCACTTCCGGGGTAGAGATGATGTTGAAACGTCGACACCATGAGCACACGCCCGGCATTACATTCCTCAACCAGTATGTCTTCCGAGCCATTGCCATGATGCACGTCAAAATCAACCAGCGCCACGCGTTGCAAGCCATGCGCCGCAAGCGCATGCAAGACGGCTATCGCCGCACTATTCAAAAAGCAAAATCCCATCGCCCGGTTGCGCTCAGCGTGATGTCCCGGTGGCCGGATGTTGCAGAACGCGCGCTGCACTTCGCCTACGCAGACCAGATCCACGGCGCGCACCGCCGCTCCAACTGCGTGCAGCACTGCGTTCATGGTGAACGGGTTCATCGTGGTGTCGCCGTCAATGCCCGCGTAGCCCTGCACCGGTGAGATCGCCTCAAGCTCGTCCAGCAGCTTGACGCTGTGCGCACGCACGATTACCTCGCGTGTTGCGGCAGGTGCTGTCACTTCACGCATGAAATCAACGAGCCCCTGTACATGCAGGTGATCGTCGATCACGCGAACACGATCAGGGCATTCCGGATGATGCAATCCCATCTCATGCTGAATGGACGCCGGGTGAGTGATGTAGGCAACAGTCATTGAACGCAAATCCTCCAGCACTCATTATCGCCGCGCTCTGAACGAACACTGCATTGGCGAACAAAAAAGGCCCCCGAAGGAGCCTTTTCGCTAAATCAAGATTCGCCTAGACGCGCTTCTTGAACTCGTCGGTACGGGTATCGATCTCGATCACGTCACCGGTATTCACAAACGCTGGAACCGTGATTTCGAAACCGGTGCCTTTGAGGCGCGCAGGCTTCATGACTTTGCCAGACGTGTCGCCACGAACGGCGGGCTCGGTGTATTCAACTTCGCGAACGAGTGTCGTCGGGATTTCGAGGCCGATGGCGCGTCCGTCATAGAACGTCACTTCGCAAGGCATTGCATCTTCCAGATACTTGAGCGCGTCGCCCATGCTGTCTTTTTCGATGTCGTACTGGTTGTACTCGCTGTCCATGAAGGCGTACATCGGGTCGTTGAAG
>JAYVPF010000175.1:0-21366 GCA_043757535.1 Burkholderiales bacterium | reverse complement strand
ACGCTGAATAAATCAACGAGAAGCAGCGCGCCTTGAATTGGGATGAAGCGCGAGCCGAAAAGCGCAGCAATAGCGGGCTATTGCGAGCATTTTAGGCGAAGTGGTTCGCCCAATTCGAGGATGCGATGCGCTCGGGGCTTTGTTCAGCGTTTCCCTAGGTCGCAGCGGGGTGAGCGCGGTGGCGAAGGCAGCAGGTTTATCACGTCCCCCCCCCCCCCCATCCACGCCGGACTGCTCGATCTCAAGAAGCTGCGCTCAGAGCCTGTGCGCAAAACACGTCAGGGCACGCGCAATCGTACCGAGGGCGCGGGGCGCAAGCCTCTAGCGAGCAACGACGACACACGGCTGCGAGACCTGGACGCATTGGTCGAGCCGACCACGCGGGGCGACCCAATGGCGGCACTGCGCTGGGCGTGCAAAAGTACGTACCAACTAGCCGAAGATCTCAAAGAGAAAGGCCATCAAGTGGGCCAGCGCACGGTGTGCGATTTACTCGCCCCATTGGGCTACAGCCTGCAAGCCACGCGCAAAACGTGTGAAGGGGCTCAGCCCGCTGACCGTAATGCGCAGTTCGCTCACATTGCAAAGACGGTAGCGCTTTATCACGCGTCGGGCCAACCGGTGATCAGCGTAGATACCAAGAACAAAGCGCTGATCGGGGAGTTCAAAAACGCGGGCCGAGCGTGGCAACCCACAGGCTCACCTGAGCCGGTGCGGGTGTATGAGTTCATTCATCCGGAGCTGGGCAAACTCGCCCCGTGCGGCGTCTACCACCTGAGCACCCACACCGGCTGGGTCAGCGTTGGCATCGATCATGACACCGCCGAGTTTGCGCTGCACAGTATCCGACAATGGTGGTACGAGATGGGCGCGTCGAGCTACCCGCGCGCCGCGCACCTGATCATTACCGCCGATGGCGGTGGCAGCAACGGACACAGGGTGCATTTGTGGCGCATGGCGCTACAAAAACTTACCGACGCGCTGGGCTTACCCATTGAGCTGAGCCACTTTCCGCCAAGCACCCGTAAGTGGAACAAAATGGAGCGTCGAATGTTCTGCCACATCATCCAGAATTGGCGTGGCAGGCCGCTGGTGAGCCGAGAGGGGGTGGTCAATCTGATCGCCAACACAACCACTCGACAGGGCTGACGCATTCAACCCGCCATAGACGAGAATAGCTGTGCGAAGGGCATCAAAATCACCGACTCACAGCTAGCCAGCTTGAGCATCGAACGACATGAGTTCCACGGCGAGTGGAACTATCGAATACTGCCTCCGTCGCCATCTGCTGATCGGGTTATGTCGATGAGCGCTGGCCGCGTCGATAGCGTTACAGCAATTGGAAAATGACCGTGATTAAGAAGCCAACTGTTCTTAGGCTTGGTGTGTCGGTGCTGGTTGTAATCGCCGCGGCAATCTGGTACCGAATCGGGGCTCACGCGATATTGGCCAATGTAGATAAAAGTATTGTTTCGAGTGATGCTGCAACGCCGAGCGCCGTTGCTGTGCAGAGACCTAAGGCCTCGCCCGAACCAACGCCGTCGACGCAGCGCAACTGGGTGGTCACGCGAACTACAACCGCGACAAGTGCGTCATCTATTTTCTTACCTCCTGCTAACACCCCGATTGCGGATGTTGTACTTCAGCTAAAAGCAGCCGCAGAATCAGGCAACCCGCAAGCCGCATGCCGCCTAGGCGTTGAACTCGCGCGTTGCTGGCATACAGATCGACTATTGAATGACCCGTCATTCAAGGGCCGAAGCGTTAACGACGAGCCTGCGATGCTGCCACTTCTGGACGATCAGAAGCTTTGCGCTGGTGTTTCGACGAAGGACAAAAATGAAGCGTGGCGATACCTTCTGCAGGCTGCGCAGGCTGGCAATGTTGCCGCAATGTCTAAATTTGCATTGAACCCACCTCTGTCGACAGAGAACTTTGTCTCGAACATTGAGGGCTGGCAAGCCGTTAAGGACTTTGGGCCACAATTTCTTTTGACAGCCATTGATCGCGGGGATGTACGTGCGTTGTATCGGGCTTTCTTTGCTAGTTTTAGTGGTTTAGGGCCCGGGGGAGAAAGTCTGCTTCGAAAAGACGCATATCAGGCACTTGTTTATGGAAAAGCGCTGTTGCCATTAGTTGTTCCTACAGATGCAGGCCAAATTAAGAAAACGATCTCCAATCTTGAAATCACGCTTTCACCCTCTCAAGTAGTGGGCGCAGAGTTAGCCGCTGCAAAGTTGCGTCAGGCAAGTTTTTCGAATGTCTCATCTCCAACTGATGTCACAGGCGATTCAGCCTTTGTCGAACCGCTTCGCTGTGCGCTCAATTAGACGCTGATCAGCTCAGGGTTCAGCTAAGCGTCGCGTGCGCACTTAGAGCAACACAATATCGTAGCGCTCCTGCGTGTAGCCGGTCTCCACTTGCAGCGACACCGGTTTGCCGATTTCGCCGGAGAGATGCGCCAGCGCGGCCGACTCATCATCGAGGAAAAGATCAATCACGCTCTGCGACGCGAGGATACGGAATTCACGCGGATTGAACTGCTTCGCTTCGCGCATGATCTCGCGCAGAATTTCGTAGCCGACCGTTTGCGCGGTTTTGATTTCGCCGCGTCGATTACACGTCGGGCAGGTTTCGCAGAGCACGCGGCCGAGGGATTCGCGCGTGCGTTTGCGGGTCATCTCGACCAGGCCAAGATGCGTGAATCCGTTCACCGTGAGTCGTGTGCGATCCGTGGCGATGGCGGCGTTCAGCGCTTCGAGCACGGCGTCGCGATGCTCGGGCAAATCCATATCGATGAAATCGATGATGATGATGCCGCCGAGATTACGCAGGCGCAGTTGCCTTGCGATGGTTTGCGCGGCTTCCAGATTCGTCTTGAAAATGGTGTCGTCAAACGAGCGCACACCGACGAAGCCACCGGTGTTCACGTCGATGGTCGTGAGTGCTTCAGTCTGATCAATGATCACGTAGCCGCCGCTCTTCAAGTCCACGCGGCGATGCAATGCGCGCTCGATTTCCTGCTCGACGCCGTACATGTCAAACAGTGGTCGCAGGGCCTGATGCAAACGTAAGCGCTCGGTGACGGCCGGCGCGTACCGTGTCGCAAATTCCAGCATGGCTTTGTGCGCATCGGGCGAATCGACGAACACCCGCTGCGTATCCTCGGTTGCGAAGTCACGCAGCACACGCTCCGCGAGCGTCAAATCGTGGTGGATGATCGTGCCCGATTTCACCGTTTTTGAACGCGTCAGCACATCAGCCCAGAGCTTGGTTAAGTATTCAACATCGCGTGCCAGATCGCGCTCAGTGGCCTTCTCAGCCATGGTGCGGATGATGAAACCACCGTGCGCTACGTTGGCGGGTAGGAGCTTGGTCAGCGTGTCTTTGAGCAGCGTGCGCTCGGCCTCATCGCCGATGCGTTGCGAGATGCCGATGTGCGAATCCTGCGGTAAGTGGACCAGCAAACGGCCTGCCAAAGAGATTTGCGTCGACAGCCGTGCGCCCTTGGTGCCAATCGGATCCTTGATGACCTGCACGATGATCGGTTGCCCTTCGTGCAGCAATTTCTCAATTGGCTTCGGCGTGATTTCCGGCGTATGTTGACCTTGCCGAAATTCCCAAATGTCGGCGACGTGCAAGAACGCGGCGCGTTCCAGGCCAATTTCGATGAATGCGCTTTGCATACCGGGTAGCACGCGTGCCACGCGACCCAGATAAATGTTGCCGACAATGCCGCGGTGACTCGCGCGCTCAATGTGCAACTCTTCGATCACACCGTGATCGAGCACCGCCACGCGCGTCTCTTGCGGCGTGACATTGATGAGGATTTCCTCAGCCATTAGCTGCCCTCAGAATGTTTATTGCGTTCGCTGCGATCCTTCAAAAGCTGGCAGCGAAACCAGCAACCACTCAATCCGCCAATCCTTTATATAACGCAAACCCCAAATCGCGAGAGTAGCATCGATGTCTCAAAAATGGGCAATCCCATCACACCGGAATAGCTACCCTCCAGCCGCTCAATGAACATTGCGCCCAGCCCTTGCACGGCGTATGCGCCCGCTTTGCCCATCGGTTCGTTGGTGTTGATATAGCCGTTAATCTCGGCCTCGGTGATGTCGCGAAAGCGCACGCGCGTGACGCAGGTGTCGTGCAGTAGCTGCGAACCGTCGGTCACGGCCACTGCCGTCAACACTTCATGTGTGGTGCCGGACAACAGCTTCAACATGCGCCGTGCGTCGGCGGGATCGGCAGGTTTGCCGAAGATGGTGCCGTTGAAAACAACGATGGTATCGGCACCCAGCAGCGGCATTTTCGGTAGCGCACGTTGACGCGCGCGCAGGCTTCCGATCTCGGCCTTCATTTTGGCCATGCGCTCGACGTAAATGAACGGGTTCTCGCTGGACAGCGGCGACTCATCAACATCGCGCGCACGCGTGGTGTCCTCGCGCAGCAGCACAGTTTTGCAAGCCACGCCCATTTGTTGCAACAACTCGAGACGGCGCGGGCTTCGAGAAGCGAGATAGATTTCGTTCATGCAGTTAGTTCGGACGATGATATTGACTAGTCACGATGATAGGGATGTCCAGACAACAAGCTTACCGCACGATAGAGCTGTTCGACCAGAAAAATCCGGGCCAAACCGTGTGGTAGCGTTAATCGCGACAGGCCAAACCGGAACTGCGCCTCTGCTTTCAACGTCGCGTCGAGCCCGTCAGCGCTGCCAATCACGAAGGTAGTGCACGGTGCCTCGCGCGACCAACCGCTTAGCTGCTCGGCAAGACCGCGCGTCGTTAACTGCTCACCGCGCTCGTCAAGCGCGACGACAAGCGCTTGTTTCGGGATTTGCGTGCGGATGCGTTCGGCTTCCGCCGCCAGCACAATTTCTGTGCGGCGATTGGCGGCGCGTTTTTCCGGCTTCATTTCCGCCAGCTCGAACGGCCATTCGGCGGGAAAGCGCTTTGCGTATTCGGTGACGCCGTCGTTCACCCAGCTCGGTTGGTTGTGGCCGAGCGCGATGAGTTTCAGCCTCACCGTTTAGGTAGATTTTTTCTTGGCAGACGGCCGTTTGATCACCAACGGCTTGGTGACCCGGCGCTTTGCCGCCGGTGCTTTTGCTGAAGGCGCTTTGGCTGAAGGTCTTTTGATCTCTACCGTCTTTGCCGCAACCTTTTTCGCCGCAGGTTTTTTTACGGCGGGTGTTTTTGTGGCAACAGCTTTGGCGTTGGCGGCAGCCTGCTTTAATGCTGTTTTTTTGGCTGCCGGTTTCTTCGCGGCGGGCTTTTTAATGAGCTTGGCGACGACCGAAACTGCGGGTGCTTTGGCGACCGGCGCTTTAGCAGCAGTTTTCTTTGCAGTCGGACTGTTTGCCGTTGCGGTCTTCTTGGTTGGCGTTTTACCTACACGTGCCTCAGCGACAGGCGCTTTCGCTGCCGCCTTTTTGGCGGGTGCTTTTGCCGCAGCTTTAGCCACAGGAGCGGCGTCAACAGCAGCATCGGTAACTTTCGCAGCCGCAACGCGTTTAATCGGCTTCGGCGCCGTCCACAATTCCTCTAAGTTGTAGAGCGCACGTGTGGTCGGCAGCATGATGTGCACGACGAGTTCGGTGCAGTCCACCAGCACCCATTCGCCCGAGCCTTCGCCCTCAATCGAGAGCACCTGACCGCCGGCTTCCTTCACCTTGTCGCTGACGTGTCGTGCGAGCGCCTTGGTTTGCCGCGCGCTCTCGGCGGTGGCTACGATTAACGTGTCATAAATGGCCGTCAGCGGACGGGTGTCGAGCACAGTGATGTCACGGGCCTTGATGTCTTCAAGGGCGGCGACGGCGGCTTTCTGGACGTTTAAAGCGTTATAGCGCAAGCTTGTTTTTCTCCGGCAGATACAGTTGATGCGCACGAATATAGGCCAGCACGGGCACGGGGAGCAACGATTCCAATGCGCTATCGCTTGCGCCCGCTGCAATTGTGTTGCGGATTTCGGTGGCAGAGATGGCTTGCGGCGTGACGGTGTGCAGGAAAATGCGACCGTGAGTGGTCTCGGAGAGCGTTGTCGCTGTGCGCGTCAAACGGCCCTGCCAGACTTCCGCGAGCACGGGTGACAGCGCTTGCGACACCGCAAATCCCGGTCGATTGAGTACCACGAAATGCGCCAGTTCGAAGAGGCGCGGCCATTCGTACCAGTGATTGATGTGCATAAAGGCGTCAATCCCGATCAGCCAGATCAGCGGGCGCTGCGGGAATTCTGCGCGCAGCGATTCAAGCGTCAGCACCGTGTAGCTCGGCGTGTCGCGTTTCAGCTCCCGATCATCGACTGCGAGGCTAGGAGCGCCTACCGCTGCCAATTGCAGCATCGCCAGACGCTGCGCTTCGCACGCGCCAGGTCGCGCGCGATGGACGGGTGCTTTCGAGGGAATCAGCCGTACGTCGGGCAACTTCAACGCGGCGGCAGTTTCCGAAGCGATGCGCAAATGTCCGAAGTGCACGGGGTCGAACGTTCCGCCCAACAGGGCTAACGGCGTGACTTGAGCGGGCGAACTCTTGGCGTGCATCGGTTAAGTTTATGCAGCGAAACAATATGCTGCAGCTTTTTGCTGAATAACTTGTTTTACGCGGGCTACCGCTGATATTTGGCTGTTATCGAGTTATGTATAAATCGCGCGGTATCTCCCATAAAATATAGCTTGTAGCGCAAAGCTATATGCCTTATTGTGTGCGCAATCGCTCGATCCGTTTCGCAGTGTTCGGGTGGGTCGAAATGTAGTCCGTCCAATCGCCGTCTTCGCGCGGTTGGCTGTCTTTCGCTGCGGTTGCGCTGCCTTTTTTTCGCGCTACGCCGTCGGAGGCAAGGCGTTCCAACGCTCCGGCTAATGACTCGGGCAACATCTGATTGGCGCGCATCATGGCCGCGCCAAAATCGTCCGCTTCGGTCTCGTATTCGCGAGAAAATTTAGTTTGCAAAACCGCTGTTGCACCGCCCGCGATCACCGCAGAGAAGTCACCAATCCAGTACGCCGCTGCCGTGCCGACAAAGCTCGCTTGAATCATGTTTCGCATGCCATGTTTGTAGCGAACGTGGCCCAATTCATGTGAGAGCACGCCCAAAATCTGGCTGTCGTTTTGCAGTAAATGCACGAGCTGATCCGTCATCACAATCGTGCCCGAAGGCAGCGCAAACGCGTTCGGGCCGATGAATTTTTCGGCGTCGCGAAATTCGACACGATGATTGATCGCCTCCCCCGAAGGCGTCTTCATGGCGGTGAATTTATCGGCGATTTCTTTGCGTCTTGCGTCTGGCAACTTCGACGCGTTGAGCATCGTACGATCAAGCTCGGCGAGCGCCAAGTCCGACATGTTTTTGGCGACGGCATCGGGCAATCGATAGGCGATGAAATTCGTCGCTAGCGGCACGCCCCAGCGATAGCCCGCGAACGCGAGCACGAACAATCCAACGACGCTCGCCGCAATTAAACGCCAGTCGAATTGCGCGCGAAACCAGACGCTTTCTTTCGCCGCAAATTGCGCTAGGAAAGCGTTGGTTTCCGCGCCGCCCGGAAGCTCGCATGCCGCGCGATTGGGCAGCGCTATCATGCGCGGCGCTGTGCCCAAACGATCCGAAATTTTCGCGTCTGCGAGCGCCACTGTGCTTGTGCCCCAATCACCGGAAATGTGCAGCTGATCGCCCGCCCAGGCGATGGTCGCCGCATGTGCGGTGCTGTCGATGCCATCGAAATACGTACAGGCGATTTGATTCACGACCGTGTTCATCGTGGCGTCTACAGCCCCACGTCCACATCGAACATTTCGGCGAGTTCCTCACCGCGCGCATTCATGCTGCCTGCGATCGCTTGCGCATGAACCGCAATAGGCCCCGCCGCGACGAGTTTCAAAGATTCGGTGCGGTACTTGGCGACACGAACCGCCGCAAACGGTTTGAAAAAACCCAGCGTAAAAATGATCGCGAAGAAATTGGTGATGCTGATGAAACTCAAGCGTCGCGCCGACAAGTTGCTCTCAAAACGCATCGGCCCCAGCGTCGTTCCGTTCCAAATCACGTTGTTAATACGCGCGCTGAAGTATGGCCCGATCAGCAGAAACGCGAACAAATAAAAACCTAAGATCATGAGCGGCAGTATCTGAGAAAGCAGCGCTATTTTGGCCTTGTCTTTGGTCGAATTTGCGACCGTTTTACTGTCCTCAGTTTCCCCATCCGTGGCGACGTCCTTGCCGCTCGCCTCGTCCTTTGAATCCGCGTCCTTCTCGTCGCCATCCGCTGAATTTTTGCCTGCATTTTTTTGCGCCTCCGCCGAATCCGTAGCCATATTTGCAAACATCGATTTGATATCAATCGACGAGTTAGCCATCACTGCCCACGCCAAGCCGCCCGCGACCGCAAGATAGATAAGAAAAAAGCCAAACGTCTTCAGATACACCTTGTAGAAAGCCCCCACGGTCGATCTAAAACGCGCCGCCGTCGTGCCCAGTGCCGAGTTGTTCAGGGTGTAGGCGTTGACTTGATGATGCGCGAGCGGGGCCAACAAATAGAGCGTGATCATCGCGGCAATTGGCCAGCCCAAAAACGCACCATACGCGCCGGGCACCTTGCCGTTAAATTTGAAACGCACTTGCCTCCAGCTCGAATTGTGCAACCGAAAACGTAGCGATTTGCACGCAAAAAAGGGGATGACTAAAAACAGCAGAAGCGCCGCCGCGATGCTCAGCCCCGGACTGAATTTCGATAGCGCCACGAATACCGCATACGCGCCCAAGGCGATCAAACGGCCCTTCAAAATGTCAATCGGACGTGCGTGATAATCAAAGCTCGATCCGGCCACTTGGGTATGTCGATGAAAGTATTGCAAGCGCCGCACTTTGGCCCACGCCGAATAAATGCCAATGGTCAAAATCGACAGCACGATGTTGACGATCCAGATGCCAAAATATTCGCCACCTTTGCCAGTGAACGCAAAGGGGTGGCACTGTTCGGGTAATCGGGTCTGCGCTATCACGGGCGGAGCGCTCGTTTCGGTTACAGTGGATTCAATACTCATAGTTACACAGGCTCGTTAGTGCTTTAGACGGAGCATACGTCAGCTCGCAAGAGCGGAACGAACGGGATGGAGCAGAAAAATTGGGTAACAGCTTGTCGCGTAAATGACCAAAACACGCGGGCTATCGATTGATTTATGTAGAAGTCGATAAAGTATATTTTTTGCAGCCAGCTGCCGAAGAATGGCGCATTCGTGAAAAAGCTGATCCAGAAAAAATGCCTGCATTTAATCAATTAATACTCACCACCGAACGTCTGCGACTGCGACCTTACCTGCCGTCAGACGCCGAGGCGCTGTTTGCGATTTATTCCGACATCAGGGTGATGCGCTACTGGAGCTATCCGCCGTGGCCGTCCATCGACAAAGCGTACGAAATGATCGCCAAAGACGCAATTGAACTGGCCACGGGCGAACATGTGCGTCTGGGCATGGAAACCCTAGACGACGCCCGTCTGATCGGTCACTGTTCGCTGTTTAACCTCAACGCGCAGTGCCGACGTGCCGAAATCGGCTATGGCTTGGCGTTTGACGCATGGGGTCACGGCTACATGCACGAGGCTTTAACGGCTGTGCTTAACTACGGATTCGCTGAACTCGCGCTCAATCGCGTCGAGGCTGACATTGACCCGCGCAACGCTGCCTCCGCCAAGACGCTGGAACGGCTTGGGTTTAAGAACGAAGGCTTCCTGCGTGAGCGCTGGGTGGTAGATGGCGAGGTGTCCGACTCGGGGCTTTATGGCTTGCTGCGGCGCGATTGGCTCGCGCGGACGCCAACGCCACGTTAGTTTCAGCCAATAAAAAACGCGCCCGAAGGCGCGTTTTTCGAATTAGCCCCGAAAGGCTAAGTCAGGCGGCTAATTACTGAGCCGCGCCTTCGGTCACGTCGCGGATGATGCGGCTGGTGATCCAGCTTTTGTCAAGAGCGCGCACTTCGGCGCGAACTTCAGCGCGTGGGCGAGCGTCTGCTTTCGACGTCGTTGGCAATGGAGCCGTGTCTTTGTAGCTGTCGGTAGCGGCAAGCGTCACAGCGCGGGCTGCTGGGGCGGCTTGCGTAGCTGGGGCTTGCGCAGCAGGAGCCGTAATTTGCACGCTTGGGTTGCCCGCAGCGGCTGTGTATTCAGCAGCAAAAGCCGAGCCAGTCGCAGCAGCGATAAGCGCAGCGATCAAAACAGATTTCGTATTCATGATGATTTCCTTCGAGGAGGTTGTGTCTTTATTTGGCCGACCGCGATAGTGCGGTCGGTCTCGCGCGGCACCGGGGGCCTGTTCACAAAGTTCTTCGTCCGTTGCTAAAAGCGTTTCGAAACCAGAAAGCTTTGTGAACAGGCTCTTGTTGTCGCGTCGATGGAATGAATGTTAGGTATTGCAGATAAAAGAATAAACTAGACAAAATCGAATTGTTTATTGCTAAATCAGCAACAAATAAAGACTTGAAAGCGAAAACGCTGTTTTTGGCTCGCTTTTGAAGGATTTACAAATGGACCAACTCCGCGCCATGCGCGTTTACTCCCGCGTTGTCGAAGAAGGCAGCTTTACCAAGGCCGCTGACGAGCTAAACCTCGCGCCTGCCGTGGTTACGCGGCTCGTTGCCGAGCTTGAGCAACACCTCGGTGTGCGCTTGCTCAACCGCACCACGAGAAGCCTCGCGCTCACGCAGGCGGGCGAGCGCTACCTTGAACGCGCTACGCGAATCCTTGCCGACGTCGAAGACGCCGAAACGATGGCGAATCTGGAGACCGCCGAGCCGCGCGGCGTAGTGCGTGTGCTCGCCTCACCCGCGATTGCCGTGCATCAGCTTGCGAAGCACCTGCCCCGGCTGCGCGCACAGTACCCCAAGCTCACGATTGAGCTCTCGGTGCAGAACAACGTTGAAACGGTCGACGACACCCATGACATCTCGATCCTCACGCTGAAACAGCCGCTGTCGACCGGAAACTTTGTCGCGCGACTACTCGCTCAATCCGAGATGATTACCTGCGCCACGCCCAGCTATCTCGACCGCCGTGGTCGCCCGACCGAGCCGCATGAATTGAGTGGACATGAATGGCTGCTGCCGTTCTCGCCCGACGGCAACAAGGAGACGACATTTCAATTCTGCCCGCTGCGCGCCGCCGCGAAGGGCATCAAGGCGAAAAAGCCGGTCACGCTCGATCAGCCGCCGATGGCGCTGTCCACGCCGCACTGGGACACGCTGTTTCACGCTGCGCTCGCCGACATGGGCATCACCGCGTTGCCCTCGTTTGTTGCGGAGGACGCGCTGCGCAGCGGTCGCATGGAGCGCGTGCTGCCAGACTGGCATGTGATGACCATGTCGATCTACGCCGCCATGCCCACACGCATGCACATCCCGGCGCGCACGCGCGTGTTCATCGACTTTTTGACCGAGACGTTCGGCGGCGTGGCGCGCGATCCGTGGTTGCGTTCGATTGAGGAAGCGGCATTGGCCGCGAATGATCAGTCGATCAGGGTCAGCGCTTAAAAAGTCTTTACGGCACCGCTAATAATTCGTTTTTGGGGATGCAGTGCAAGGAGCCCGGAGCGCAGCAACCGCAGCGTACGCTCTGGTAGGTGAGGATTGCGAGCACCGCGCGACAACGCAATGCGCCCCACAAACGTATTTTTAGAGATGCCCTATAGGCGGAACAAGGCCAATTGCTCGGTGACGTACTCACTCGGATTTCGCTTGAACCCCGATTTGGCGTAGAGCTGCCAACGTCCCACGACCAATGCAGTGAGCGCATTGGCCTGCGCCGCCGTTGACGCTGTTGGTGCGGATAGCGCGCCGGCCGACGCGACGTTGGCGAGCTGCAACGCCTGCTTGAGGGACGATTCGACGCGATCCACTAACTGATTGATACGTACTTGCAGGCGAGGATCTTCGTTAACGAGCGCATCGCCAATCAATACGCGCACCATGCCCGGATTTTTCTCGGCGAAATTGAGCAACATCGAAACGATTTGCTGCGCTTGCGCGTGACCATCACGTTCGGTTTGTGCGATTTGATTTACCAGCGTGAAGACCGATTCTTCGATGAATTCGATGAGCGCTTCGAACATCTGCGCTTTGCTCGCGAAGTGCCGGTAGAGGGCGGCTTCAGACACGCCGACCTTTGCAGCGAGCGCAGCCGTGGTGATCTTCTCACCCTGTGGCTGCTCAAGCATGGTCGCCAGCGTTTGCAGGATCTGGGTCTTACGTTCGCCCGGTTTCAATGCCATCAGCCGTTCCCCTTTTTCCGAACTCTACAGCACAGCGGCTGATTGTGTCGCGCTTTTTGCCGACTACTCGGCGCGAATCATGGTGCCCACGCCTTCCGACGTGAGAATTTCCAGCAACAACGCATGCTCCACGCGGCCATCAATAATGTGCGAGGTTTTAACGCCGTGCAGAACGGCGTCCAACGCGCCCTGAATCTTTGGCTTCATGCCGCCGCTGATCGTGCCATCATCGAACAGCGCGTTAATCTCGCGATACGTCAGGCCGGTGAGCAAGTTGCCGCTTTTGTCGAGCACACCGGGCGTATTGGTCATTAGCACCAGCTTCTCCGCCTTGAGTGTTTGCGCGAGTTCGCTTGCGACCAGATCGGCGTTAATGTTGTAGGCCTGACCGTCTTCGCCGACACCAATCGGCGCGACGACGGGAATGAAATCGGCCTTGTCGAGATGATTGATTAGCGTCGGATCAATGTTGTAAATGTCACCGACAAAACCGATGTCGAGCATCTTGCCCTTTTCAGTTTCGCTTTCGACCATCATCTTTTTCGCGCGGATGAAACCGGCGTCCTGACCGTTCAGCCCAACCGCCTGTCCGCCCGCCTGATTGATGAGGCCAACGATCTCCTGATTCAATTCGCCGAGCACTGCTTCGACGACATAGAGCGTCTCGTCATCAGTCACGCGCATGCCCTGAATGAAGGTGCCTTTTTTACCGGTTTTGCCAAGCATGTCATTAATCTGCGGGCCACCGCCATGCACGACAACGGGGTTCATTCCGACCAGTTTGAGCATCACTACATCGAAGGCAAAACTCTTCTTCAACAGCGGATCGGTCATGGCGTTGCCGCCGTATTTGATGACGATGGTCTTATCGTGAAACTGCCGGATGTAGGGCAGCGAGTCAGCAAGAATTTGCGCGCGATCGGACGCGGTGGCGGCAGTAAGGGACATAGGGGGCGTCGAATGCGGGGTGAGTGGGTATTTGCTTTGATTCTATGCAAAGGTTTGCGCTACTCAAGGGCTTTTTTGGGCTTGTTACTGCAAATCCGGGAACAACGGTGAGCCGCTACAACAAAGGCGTGTCCGCGCCTCGGGAGAGCCGCAGGATTACCCTTTTGTCGCACCCGCCGTGAGCCCGCCGACCATGTAATTGCGGAACGCGTAGTAAATTGCTGCGGGCGGCAAGGCATAAACGAGCCCCGTTGCCATCAACAAGTTCCACGGCGAATCGTCCGCGCTCAGGACGTGTCCAAGCGCGACGGCGAGCGTCACGTCTGAGTGCTTCGACAGCAACCGGAACGCGTACAAATATTCATTCCAAGCCAGCAAGAGTGCGTACCTGCCAATCGCGACGAGCGACTGTTTCATGAGCGGCAGGTACACCGACCGGAAAATCTGCAACGGCGTGGCACCGTCCATGATCGCGGCTTCGTCGAGTTCGAAGGGCAGCTTGTCGCTGGCCTGCTTGAGCACCCAGATTGCGTAGGGCGAGGCGAGTGTGACCATCGCGAGGATCAGCGACCACCGCGAATTGAGCAGGCCGTATTGCCCTATCGCTTTGTACATAGGTACAGCAAGGAAGGCGGGAATCAGCTAGGTGGCCAGCGCGAAATTCATCACCGCGTTTCCGCCTGGTGCTTTCAAACGCGAGATCGCAAATGCGGCAAACGTGGCGATTGCCAGCGGGAGCAAGCCTGCGGCTTGCGCGATGAACAGTGAGTTACCAAACTATTGCCAGAAGTGATTGAGGTAATAGTGTTTTTGCCCCGCTATCACTTCAAAATTTTGCATTGTGAATTTGCTGGGTAGCCACGTGCCCGAAGTCACGTCATCACGCGGCGAGAACGAAAGCGCTGTCAGGTGCCAGATCGGAATCACGGTCCACAAGAACACCGGAAGACCGATCAGAATGAGTCCGGCTTCGTTAGAAAATTTGCGCATATCGATGGTCTCCTAATGCGCCAGCTTCGCTGCGCCCGCTGAAAGGCGACGCACCATGAAAATCACCAGTGGCAACACCAGCGGCATCGCCATGACGATGCTCGCCATCGCAAGCTCAAGCTGATCGATACGCAGATAACGAATGCCCAGCGTTGCCAGTACATGCGTCTGGTCGCCTGGACCACCACGGGTCAACAGATACACACTGTTGAAATCACCCAGCGTCCATACCATCGAGAGCATCGAGAGCATCGTGGAGGTGAGATACAGCGTGGCAATCGATGGCCAGGTGATGAATTTGAATTGCTGCCAGCGGCTTGCACCATCCACACTCGCCGCTTCGTAGAGTTCGTTCGAAATCGCAAGACGTCCGGTGATGAGGTTCAGCGTCCAGAACGGCAAACTCTTCCAGATGTGAACAAGCACCGAACACGAGAACGCAAGCCACGGCTCGGTGAGCCAGCCGGGACCGTCGATTTCGAATAGGCGGAACAGTGTGTTGTTGATCAATCCCCACTCGGGATTCAACATGAAACGGAAGGACAAAATCGTCGGGATACTCGGGATCGCCCACGGCAGCAAAAACAGCAGCAGCAACGCCTTGATCCATTTTTTTTGCTGAACAAAAAAACCGGATGGACCGAGTGCGATTGCGAATTTAAGATTGATGCCGACAATTAAAAAAATGAGCGTATTGAGCACCGTACGTGGAAACACCGGATCCTGAAACAGCAGCTCGTAGCTGTGCGGATGCCGCGCGATCCAGAGTCCATAGAGCACCGGATAAATGACGAATACGGCGAACACCAGCACGTACGGGGCGAGCAACAACATGCCCCACATCTGCCAGGAGTGGAAGCGTTTGTGTGCTTTGGGTTGGGAGTCCATATTCGCCTGTTACCTCTCCCGCTTCGCGGAAGAGGGGAGTCAGCGACTAGCCCGCCAATTGCTTGATACGCGCAATCATTTCATCGGTCGCGACCTCGGGCTTGACCTTGTCGCTGACCACGCGCTGAATCGCGTTCGCCCATACGTTTTCCGAGTTCACGATGGTGAACTTGTAGTTGTAGACGAACTGGAACGGCTGCGTGTATTCGTTGAACTGGCTGTACACCTTGGCGCGATGGAAATCGGTGCCGTCGGTCCAGAACGGACGTTGCGCGGCTGATTTTGTCACCGGGAACCAGCGACCGAGCGAGCCTTCAACAAACGCCGTGAGATTCTCATCCTGCATCAGGAAAGCGAAGAAATCCTTGCCGCGACGCTTGTTCTTGCCCTCAGCAAAAACGACTGCTGTTTTCACGGCAACTAGGTGAGTCATCACGCTACCGTCCGCCGTGTTCGGGAAGCCGATGGTGCGAACCTTGTTTTTATAATTGTCGTCTGCGGTAGCGCGTTGTTCTGCGGTTAACGATTGATTTTTCAAATCGTCCAGCCATTTACCGGCGATAGAAATTGTCGCGTTGTGAGTGCCAATCGTCTGCTTGTTGTGGAAGGCAACGTTGTTATCCGGGTCAAGCCAGTTGACCGAAGACGGGGGCGTGCAGCCCTTCTCGGCGATGCTGGCGTAGTCCTTGACGGCGGCATTCATATTGGCGCGATTCTTCGGTTGATCGAGCATAATCTCGCCGTTTTCATCGACGATGTGCGCTCTGGCGAAGCTCAGGAACGAATGGGACGTGTCGCTGGCTGCACCACCCATCGGATGACCGATTGCGAAGTTGCGTTGGCCGGTTTTCTTGCGATACGCAGGCTGTACCTTGTCGCACCAGAAGCCCCAGAATTCGTTCCATGTATTCGGAATCTGGCTCTCTTTGAAACCAGCCTCTTCTAGCCTGTCTTTCCAGTAATTGAAGTGCATCGTCTGACGTTGCACGGGCATGGCGTAGTACGCTTTCTTCTTCGCCTTGTCGTTGAACAGATAAGTCGTTGACGACGTCGTTGGCAGGAACTTTTCTGACAGCGGCGCGACGATGTCAGAAATGTCTTCGAGCTTGCCCTCAAACGCCCATTTGCCGGTTACACGGAAATCGTACGTGGTGCAAAAGCCCACATCTGGCGGCGTGCCCGATTCCGCCGCGCCGACCGATTTGGTGTTGCAATCCTCGGTGCCGTACAGCGAGAGGTCGATCTTGACGCCGGGATTCTTGGCTTCATATTTTTTGATGAATACGTACAGCGCGTCACCTTCGGCTTTGTAGAAGCCTTCGGTGTACCAGACCGTGACTCTTTCTTGTGCGAATACGGGTGCCGCGATGGCGCACGCGATGGCCGCAGCAAGTGCTGCTTGGGCAAATCGTTTCATGAATCCTCCTCGGGTGAACGGGCGGCAACGCTCCTCATTGCCGTCAGAAAAGATTATTCGCTGTAGTCCGGTGTTAGCGCTGACATGATGCCGTCGCGGGCAACAGGTTTTCCCTGTCTCACGCATTTTTGCGGTTCGAAAGTCGCACTTTAATGGCTTTTGTCTGAAAGCACGGATACAAAGGGGCTAAGCGCCGAAAAGCCATAAAGTCGCGAGTTTTCTAAAATTGGCTCTAGCCCTTATGCAGTGGTCATTGCCGCCGTTAAGTAGCCAATTAGTATTTCCGGGATTTGACTCAATTCGTGCAAGAAATCGAACTGGAAGGGGAGTAGCTCCCACACCCATGTCGTCAATACGAGTGCATGCGATGAATTTGAATGATTCATGCTGCATGACTCCGGTACGGGTGGGCAGATGAACCGCAGCAGCGTTGAGTACACCAACTCCGCGACCGGCAAGGCGTGGCTGCAACCCATGATCAATCACTTCAAGCGCGTCGCCTGGCTGAACCCGATGCCACCCAGTTCATGGGAATACACGTACTCCACCGACATCATCAAAAAATCATGAACGAGCGGATGTATCCGACGACGGTGCAGGGGCTGACTGATGCTATGAAGGCCTTGACGAAGTCGTGGCATGAAGTCAGTTGATTGCAAATTGCGCAATCAAATCTATAATCAGACCATGAACAACAAGCAGCGAAAAACGCTGGAAGCGATATTCGCCGATCCGGTCAACGGCAACCTTGAATGGAGCCTGATCGAATCGCTGCTACAGGCGGTGGGTTGTCGTGTGATCGAAGGTTCCGGCTCTTCAGTGACGTTCGAGAAGGATGGAAAGCGCGCGTATTTTCACCGCCCGCATCCTGAGCGACGGGCACTCAGATATTGCGTGCGTGACGCCCGCGAATTTTTAAAATTGATTGGAGTAACCCCATGAGCAATGCAATGACTTACAAGGGCTTCAGTGCCCGCGTCGAGTTTGACGCGGTGGACCGTATTTTCGTTGGCCGTATTGCCGGTATTCGCGATGTCGTTGGCTTCCATGCCGAAACAGTTGCCGGATTGGAAAAGGCATTTCACGAAGCGGTCAACGACTACGTAAGCGCCTGCGTCGCGCTCGGACAATCGCCGAATAAACCTGTTAGCGGCAATTTGATGTTGCGCGTGCCGACGGAGGTACACGCTGGTGCAATTCAGGCCGCTGAATTGGCGGGCGTCAGTTTGAATCAGTGGGCCGCGGATGCGCTGCGCACTGCAGCGCAACATTGAGCTTTTGCGTTACTTTTCGACCCGTGTAAAGCAGCATTCACATTTCTCCGGGGCAGTTGATGAACTTATTTGCAATTAACCTTCGTACGTGCTTCAGCCGTTTCAAGTGGAGATTTTTTTCGGTGCGATTTCTGATGGCCTTAGGCGTTGCGTTGTTGGCCAACGGCGCGCACGCCCTATCGCCCCTAACCGACGTATCAAAAGTCGCAATCGGCGGCACCCATACCTGCGCGCTTATGAACGACAAGAGCGTGCAGTGTTGGGGCTATAACAGCGAAGGTTTTCTTGGCAACGGAACCAAGGTAGATAGTGGATTTCCTGTCCCAGTAACAGGCCTTAGTGACGTAACTGCAATCAGTGCCGGCGCACTTCATACCTGTGCATTACTTGGTGACGGTGGGGTGAGGTGCTGGGGGGACAACTATGAAGGCTCGTTAGGCGATCCGAGTGTCAGGTACACGGCGACAACTCCCGTGGCAGTCGTCGGGCTAGGCAAAGCGAAATTTATCAGCGCAGAAGGTGGGGCAAACTGCGCTGTTGTAGTTGATGGTAGCGTCTCGTGTTGGGGAAAGCCATATGGCAACGGGCCAACGGTCATTGCAGGCGTTGCCGGAGCAACGGCAGTCGCAGGTAACTGTGCGTTGCTGGCCATTGGAACCGTTTCCTGCTGGGATACGAACCCCAACGGACAATTGGGCATCGGCGCACCTGTTTTGGTCACTGGTTTGCTCGATGTCGTTGCCATTAGTGCCGGGAGTGGTTACCGGTGCGTCTTAAGGCGCTCGGGGAGCGTTTTTTGCTGGGGCCAGAATTATTTTGGGCAACTCGGCGACGGTACGACCACGTACAGGCCGTCGCCGGTTCGTGTTGGCAACCTATCCGACATCACTGCTGTCGCAGCGGGTGCAGATCACGCTTGCGCGCTACACGCGAGCGGTGCAGTTTCGTGCTGGGGTTTCGGCGCACAATCTGGGACAAACAATCCCAACGGAGCCCTTGGCAACGAAATCGTCGGTAGCATACTGACTCCTCTCGCAGTGAGTGGAGTCCTTGGCGCGACGGGTATCGCAGCCAGTCAAAGTGGCGGCTTCAGTCGCACTTGCATCGTGAACAGCGCGGGCAGCGTTTTATGTTGGGGTCTAGGGCCGCTCGGCAACGGAGTGCTTGATCCAAACCGCCGTACACGAACCGCAGTCGGTGGCATTTCCGACATCGTGGCAATTAAAGCGGGGCACGACCATACGTGCGCGGTAGGGATCGCTGGAGCCATCTCTTGCTGGGGAGACAACTCAAGTGGACAACTTGGCAACGGGCGAACGAACAGCAGTGGTTACCCTGTGTCAGTGATGGGCTTGCCGTTCTCTGTAGCTGTCGCGCCAGGACATTCTCATACCTGCGCACTAACGCGCGTCGGCACGGTTTGGTGCTGGGGCGGTAACCGATCTGGTCAGCTTGGTATCGGTACGCTCACGAGTAGTTCAGCCCCTATTCAAGTGAGTGGTTTGAGCGGTGTGCGCTCGCTGGTGGCAGCGGACTACCACACCTGCGCTTTGCTGGTAACTGGTGCAGTGCAGTGTTGGGGCAACGGACAAAACGGCGAACTTGGCGATGGAAACACAGTAAGCGCAAGCATTCCAGTCCCGGTCAGCGGCATTACAACGGCGCGCGCGATAACCGCGTATTCCAGTACGAGTTGCGCCCTCCTAGCTGCCGGCACCGTGTCGTGTTGGGGGCACGACAATTATGGTTCGCTTGGACCGGGCGAATTCCCGTCCAGCATGAGTACCACCCCGTCAACCGTCCCGGGCATTGTTGGCGTTGAGGCAATTTCCGCAGGATGGGGGCACGTCTGTACGCTGCTTAGAGGGGGACGTGTTTTCTGCTGGGGCTACAACGGCGCGGGACAGCGAGGTGGTTCGTATTTCGATACTGGCAATGTTCCGGTTGCGGTAAGCGGGCTCTCTGGTGCCATCGCAATCACGACGGGCGGAGCTCACACGTGCGCATTGCAGGACACGGGCAAGTTGAAATGCTGGGGCTGGAATGAGGACGGTCAACTCGGTAGCGGCACGGTGAACGATGCTTCCGCTCCAGTTGATGTACTCGGACTTGGCGAAGTCGCCGCCCTCACCGGAGGCTCAGGGCACACGTGCGCGCTACGCATAGATGGTGGCGTCTGGTGCTGGGGAAATAATTTTTACGGTCAGCTAGGTGATGGGCGGCAGGGCTTCTACTCCACACCGCAAACGGTTTTGAAGGCCGGGCCGCGACTAACCATGACTGAATTTCAATACTCGCCACTGAACTACTATTTCATGACCTCGCGCGACAACGAAAAGGCTTTATTGGATGCTCTACCTGCATGGCGCAGGACAGGTTTGTCGTTTCCCGTATTTGGCAGCAATGAGTACGATACGTACGGGATCAGTCGCTTCTATTTCGATCAGATAGCCAAGAGCGGCACGCGAGGATCTCACTTCTACACGCTTCTCGACTCAGAAAATTCATTACTGCGCGCGCAAAACCCGAACAATGCGGCGACACCACTCAAACCGCAGGACGAGGGCGTCGATTCGTTCGCTTACCTGCCGGTTGTCGAGGGCGTTGGCGGTTCGTGTGCCTACGGCCAGCTACCCGTGTATCGCATATTTCGAGGCAACGTGCGCTTCCCGGATGATCCGAACCATCGCTTCACGACCAGTCTGCCAACATACAACAGTGCAGTGACGCAAGGATGGAGCGGCGAGGGCGTGAAATTTTGTGTGGCGGCAACACCGTAGTTGGCGGCGCGAACTGCTTTCGATTTCCGCGCATGGTCTAGATCCCGCCCCTGCGCGGGCTGACAGACCGCCTACAACTCCGTCCTCACCTGCCAAAGCTCGGGAAACAAAACCACATCGAGCACTTTGCGCAGATAACTCACGCCCGCCGTCCCACCCGACCCGGTTTTGAAGCCGATCATGCGCTCAACGGTGGTGACGTGATTGAAGCGCCAGCGACGGAAGTTGTCTTCTACGTCGACGAGCTTTTCGGCGAGGTAATACAGATCCCAGTTTGCCTTGGTGTTGCGGTACACGGCAAGCCATGCGGCCTGTACTGCGGGGTTGCTTTCGGGCATCGCATCGAATGTGCCGCGCAGCTCGCTTGCGGCCAACAGACCGCGTTCAGCGAGCGCCTTTAACGCGATGTCGTAGAGCGATGGACGCTCGATAATTTCGGTCAGACGCAGCTGATGCTCGGGCTGTTCGGTGAACGGCTTCAACATGTAGCGCTGCCGGTTGCCGAGGAGAAATTCGATGGTGCGGTATTGCCAGCTTTGAAAGCCACTCGCCTTACCGAAGGCCTCTCGAAATTCGAGGTAATCAGCGGGCGTCATGGTCTTCAACACTTCCCAGGCGTTGCTCATCTGCTCCTGCGCGCGCGACACGCGGGCGAGCATTTTCATCGCGGGTTCGAAATCACCTGCGCTCAGTTTCGTCATCGCGCCGTGCAGCTCTTTGATGATGAGGCTCATCCACACTTCCTGAACGTGATGGATGATGATGAACAGCGATTCGTCGTGTGCGCTGGTGAGCGGGGCTTGCGCG
>JAYVPF010000174.1:0-5621 GCA_043757535.1 Burkholderiales bacterium | reverse complement strand
ACCGCACACGCGCGTCGTCCGTAGCGGCGACCATCGGTTTGGCGATGCTCGCGCTCGGCAGTGCGCCGGTGCAAGCGCTGGACGTCGGCAACACTGCGCCCGCCTTTTCGCTAGCGAGCAATCGCGGCAAGCTCGATTCGGCGAGCCTCAAGAGCAAACTTGTCTATGTTGATTTCTGGGCCTCGTGGTGCGTGCCTTGCAAGCAGTCGTTTCCGTGGATGAACGAGATGCAGGCGAAATACGCTGACCGTGGATTGCATGTGCTCGCCATCAATGTCGACGCAAAGGCTGCGGACGCGGAAAAGTTTTTGAAACAGGTGCCCGCGAAATTTCAGGTGGCGTTCGATTCATCGGGTGAAACACCCAAGCAATTTTCCGTTAAAAGTATGCCCAGTTCGTATCTGATTGACGGCAGTGGGCGCGTGGTTTACGTGCACACCGGGTTTCGTGAGAGCGACAAAAACTCAATCGAAGCGGCCATCGTTGCGGCGCTCGACAAAATGAAGAAACGATAGAGCGATGATCATGAAAGAGCCCTTTTACCGCGCGATATTTCTCGCTGCCTTCACCTGTGTCGCGTGCCTCGCCAGCGGATGCGCGATGCAACCGCCGCAGGCTTGGGAAAAGGGAAATCTGGCGCGCAAAGAGATGACGATGGACGCCGACCCGCTGGATCAGGCGTTTACGCAACACATTTATTTCAGCAAAGAAAGCGCGTCGGGTGGCTATGGCGTGGGAGGCGGCGGCTGTGGCTGTAACTAAACCGACATCCGGCCCAAAACGCCCCGGCGCGATCACATTGGCAGCGCTGGCGCTGCCGGGCGTGATGGTGGCAACGGCCCGCGCAGAAAACCCTCCCGACGAAGGCGTGGTGACGGTCAAACTTCAGGCGTACAAAGATTCTCAGCCAGGTCTTCCGCGCATCAAAGTCATCGCGCCATCAGTTCATTTGCTGTTGCCGATTGCTGGCGCGTGGTCGGTGGAAGCGACTGCCGTGCAAGACAATATTTCGGGTGCGTCGCCGCGCTGGCACACAAGCATTTCGGGTGCGTCGCGCATGGAGGACCGACGCACCGCAGCCGATGTCAGACTCACACGCTACTTTGATCGCGCCGCGGTCGCTCTGCGCTACAGCTACTCCAACGAGAACGACTATCGCTCGAACGCTGTCGCACTCGACGCACGATTTTCGAGCGCCGACAACAACACGACCTGGGCTGCGGGTTTGGCGACGTCGCGTGACACAATCAATCCGGTCAACGAACTCGTACTCAACGAGCGCAAAGAGGTCATCGAAGGCATGATCGGCGTCACTCAAGCCCTCAGCAAAAACGATCTCGCACACGTGAATCTGACCCACGTTCGCGGACGCGGTTATTTCAACGATCCGTACAAACTCGTTGACCAGCGGCCACGCAGCAAAAACCAGACGATTGCGCTCGTACGCTGGAACCATTTCTTTGAAGGAAACAGCACGACACTGCGCAGCAGCTATCGTTTTTACAACGATAGTTTTGGCGTGCAGGCGCACACGGCTGCGGTGGAATGGGTGGTGCCACTAAGTGAGCGATTCGTGATCACGCCGTCAACGCGTTACTACACACAGCGCAAGGCTTCGTTCTATTTCGACCCGGTTTATGATCCGGAAATTGGTGAGCCTTACCCCGCTGGCTACTCACAGTCGCCGCCGAAACATTACTCTGCCGACGCGCGTCTGTCGTCGTATGGCGCGTTCACGGTTGGAAGCAAACTTGAGTGGCGCATCGACAAACTCTGGAGCGTGGATGTCAAGTACGAGTTCTACCAACAGCGTTCCTCCTGGCGGCTGGGTGGCGGCGGATCGCCCGGACTGGCGACGTTCTCCGCGCAGTTTGCGCAAATCGGAATTAGTCGGCGCTTTTAGCTTCTTGCGGCACTTTTAGCTTCTTGCGACGCGAGTCCCGTGGCTGACACTGAAGGCTTCACCTTCGAATTTTCGGCGATGGCGTGTCCGTGCGAGATCCGCTTGTCGGGGATTTTGCAGGCAGACGCTGAACGATTCGCAAGTGAGGCAATTGGTGAAATTCGTCGCATTGAATCGAAGTATTCCCGCTATCGCAGCGACAGCCTGCTCTCGCAAATTAACGCTGCTGCAGGACGCTTCCACGCTCGCATGCAAGTGGATGGCGAGACCGCAGCTTTGCTGAATTTCGCGGCGAATCTGTTTACGATGAGCGATGGGTTGTTTGACTGTACGTCGGGTGTTTTGCGACGCGCGTGGGACTTCAAAAACTCACGTTTACCTTCGCAAAAAAAACTCAATGCACTGCTGCCGTTAGCAGGCTGGCAACACGTCGCGTGGGACGGCAAGCAAATCGCGCTGACTCGCAAGGGCATGGAGCTGGATTTCGGTGGCTTCGGCAAAGAATATGCAGTGGATCGTGCGGCGACATTACTTGAAGCGAGCGGCGTCAAGCATGGCCTCGTCAACCTCGGCGGCGACGTGCGCGCTATTGGCCCGCAGCTTAACGGAGCCGCGTGGCAAATCGGCATTCGCGATCCGCGCGCGCCGGCGAACGAGCCCAACCGCTGCTTTGCCACCTTGCCGTTGATCCACGGTGCCATCGCCACCAGCGGTGACTACGAACGCTTTATCGAAGTGGCCGGCAAACGCTATTGCCATATCCTGAACCCAAAAACAGGGTGGCCGGTGTCGCATTGGCGATCAGTCAGTGTGGTCGGCACGGTCTGCGTCTCGGCCGGCGCGCTGTCCACCATCGCAATACTCAAGGGTGCGGACGCGGCAGACTTTCTGGAAACGGAAGCCGTCGGTTACCTGCTGCAAGACGCCGAAGGTGGCATCTTCCGACGAGACGAAGAGTAAGTTTCTACCATCAGCTTTTCTCTGCAACCAAGCCCCGTCGTGGGCTAAATGCACAAATCGCATTAAGGGCATCTCTAAAAATTCATTTGTGGGGCGCATTGTGTCGTCGCGCGGTGCTCGCAATCCTCACGTACCAGAGCGTACGTTCCGGTTGCTGCGCTCCGGGCTCCTAACACTGCATCCCCAAAAATGAATTTTAGAGATGCCCTTAAGTCGACTTCAGGCCTATTCGACGCCAGCCCCTTATTAGAAGCCATTTCTAATAAAAGCTGATTGCCTTCAACCGGTCTGGGTTCCTGCACAACCGTATGGATGAAGTGGAGTTTCGCCACCGCAGATCGCGGCAGTGAGAACGGATAAAAATCCTGCTGTCCCGTCCTGCGCGACAACTCGTTCAGTACTCCGGCAATCCATACCCATGCGTTGATAAAACCGAGAAACTCTTCGGCATTTTTCGCCTCGGGCTACACAAGGACTGACAGCACAGCGCCGCACCGGGCTCCATCCCCGCGTCGCCGACCACTTCGCCAGATGTCGTCCATTCCAGTATCGGTGGGGTTAATGTCGCAAAACGTTAAACTGCGCCGTCTTTAACATGACTCGGGCGCGAAAATCGTCGATGTCCGCGAGATCATTCTGAGGAAACTATGAAACGTATTGCCGTTCTTTTGATCGCTTCGTTCAGTATTGTGAATGTCGCATCCGCGCAAATGCCAAAACTCGACACCGCGCCCGGCAAATGGAGCTACAGCACGCGCACCGAAATCCCCGGCATGGGCAGCATTCCGATGAGTTTTGAGCACTGCGTGACGCAAAAAGACGTCGACGAGGGCCGTCAACTTTCCGCGCAAAAAGACGCGGGCATGGACTGCAAATATTCCGATTTGAAGCAAACCGGCAACCGCTATCAATTCACCGCCGCCTGCACCAGCAAAAACATGCCGGAGCCGATGATCATGACCTATGACATGACCGCGTCGTCCACGCAGTTCGATTCAAAAATGACCATGACCGGCGGCAACACCAAGGCCATGGGCGGCAAGATGAATATGAGCATGAGTGCCAAGCGAACTGGCGGATGCTAGATCGCTCGCTGGCGGGCACCCTGTCACTAGCACTGGCGCTTTGCACAGCAGCGGCCACAAACGCCGCCGCGCAAACCCCAGGCGAGTGGCGCTACACCATCGTCACTGACCACGCACTGATCCCTTCCGACATGCAGGTCAACTTCCCGAGCATCATTTTTTCGGTATGTCGCTCGGTGGAGGACTTCGCGAGCGGTCGCGCCTTTGCGTTGCAGACGCTCGCCAGCAGCGCCGAACGCTGCCCCAGCGGTGGTTTCGTGCGCACACCGCCCGCACTCCGCAGTCCCTCCGGTCTGGGCGACACGCTGACTTTCGCCTACGTCTGCGATGCCGGGAAAACGCTGTCTGGCGTCGCCAATGGCCGCGTCCAGACCACGCGTTTCACAGTGAATCTGGAATCGCGTTATTCACCACCGGTCGGCGGCGTCAATGTCGTCAAACAAACCATGACGGCGATTCGCCTGGGTGCCTGCAAAGCACCTCCAGACGCTGATTTAATGCTAATCAAGTAGTGGGCTTCGGAGCGATTTTTTGCCGCCGTTTTTACCCATGGGCACCTCTAATAATTCATTTTTGGGGATGCAGTGTTAGGAGCCCGGAGCGCAGCAACCGCAGCGTACGCTCTGGTACGTGAGGATTGCGAGCACCGCGCGACGACACAATTCGCCGCACAAATGAATTATTAGAGGTGCCCCCATGTGTAAGGCGGCAAAACCTTTCTGCGACTATGATCTTAAGCTGCAAATAACGCGCAGCAAGTATCGTCTGGAAATGCATTGACCGAAATCACTCTGATCGCACTCACGCTGCTGCTCGCCTACAGCAACGGTGCCAACGACAATTTCAAGGGTGTGGCCACACTCTATGGCAGTGGCGTGCTGACTTATCGTCAGGCACGCTGGTTGTCGACGGGTGCCACCATCGGCGGCGTATTGGCTGCGGTCGCGCTGGCCGAGGCATTGCTGAAGGCGTTTTCCGGGCGCGGATTAGTGCCGAATTCAGTGCTCAGCGATCCCGCGTTTGCTGCGTCCGTCGCGCTCGCTGCGGGAGCCACCGTGGCGCTCGCCACGCGTATCGGCATGCCGATCTCAACGACCCACGCGTTAGTCGGCGGCCTGGTAGGTGCCGGTATCGTCGCGGCGGGCTCTGAGCTTAATTTGGGTGCGTTGACGCAGCAATTTATCGCGCCCCTTTTGTTGGGGCCAGTCGTAGCGTTTTTTGCCGCCGCCACGCTGGCATCACTGCTACGACGATTCTGGCCAACGCCTGCGCTCACGAGCATCGGTCAAGCCGACGAGGCCTGCGCATGCGTGAGCATGCCGGAGCCAGTCGTGGTTCCGGGTTCGCGCATCAGCGGTGCAGCTACGGCGTTCTCTGCAACCTCAATGACCGTCGTCACGCTTGGCACCACAGGTGGCGAATGTGCTCCGATGGTCAACAACGGCACGTCAGTCGTCGTCACCGCCTCGCGCGCCATCAATGCCGCACACATCGTCAGCGGTGCCAGCGTCTGCTTCGCGCGCGGGCTCAACGACGCGCCGAAGATCGCCGCACTGCTCCTTTTCGTGAAAAGCGTCGGTGGGTCGCTATCGATCACGGGGGTCGCGCTGGCGATGGCGCTGGGCGGCTGGCTGCACTCGCGGCGCATCGCCGAGACGATGAGCCACAGGATC
>JAYVPF010000173.1:0-5669 GCA_043757535.1 Burkholderiales bacterium | reverse complement strand
GCAAGCTATTACCGCAGCGTTTCGCGCTCCGGGCGGTGGCATGCTTAACCTGCGCAATTTAATGGATCAATTTCTGGATCGGGTGCGCCGTATCGATGCTTTAAATATGAGCGAATATGGTCTGGTTCTCAACGCACCCGAGATGATCGTCCTCACGTCGAGCGTTATCCCGGATTTCTACGAAGCGTTGACCGACGAGATTGCAGTGGTCGCGGGGCTGCCGCGTCGGAGCGTCGATTTTCCGCATCTCAAGCGCGGCGTTGATCACCAAAAATCAACGCTCGCTGAAGTGACAACCACGCTCGCCGTGGATTTCATGGTGGACAAGATTATGGAGGAGGCGGAAAAAACCTACAAAAACTCCAAGAAATTTGCGGCGGATCTCATGAAGCAGTCAGGCTGGGCTGCGGCAATGTCAGCCGCACGCGGCACGGCGTTGCCGTACTTGCAGGGCGCGGAAATTTCCGAGGTGGTCTCGGGCGCATCATTGTCGTTCCGGTCGTTCAGTTCGCCACATGCATTCATGGAAGTTCCCATGGTTATCCGCCATCCGCTGCTGGCAACGGTCACTATTGTGGGGCCGGATTTAGTGACCGGCACTAAGGCCTTTGTGACCAATTTCATCGGCGGCTTGTGGGAGTCGCTGAAGAAAGGCGCAAGTCTTGGCCGCGACGCATTGACCAATCCGGATCGATTTAAGAGTGTTGATGATTTGTTCGATTTGAAAGATCAACTTAAGAAGGGCGTGAAGGAACTGGTTGGCCTTCATGGCGAGTACAAAATAATCGCTGATTCTTTGTACCAATCCCCGACCGGCGTTGATCTTGGAGGCTGTATCTTCGTTGGTGCGCCGAACTGCACGCAGGTGCTGTTCGACGACGGAATTGGATCGGTCTACACCTATGCGCCGCCAGACGGACTGACGTCGCTCTCTGGCATCCCGCTGCCAATTCTTATCATGATCGAAGACAAACGTAGCGGCCGCATGTTCTTTGCGACGCCACTATTCATGCCGCAAACGCCTTCGCCGTAGTGCAGACTGGTGGTACCCATACTGCATCCGCTGCTGCCTTCACGCAGCGAATCCCGATCTGGTTCCTAGCGCAGTGAGAGACTTAGGTGGCCATGCTCGCGCGCCCATGCCGCGAGCTGATAGTCTGGATCTACGACAACGGGAGTGTTCACTGCCTGCAACAACGGCAAATCGTTGATCGAATCGCTGTAGGCTGTACTAGCGTAATCCGAAAGCGCCGCGCCCCGGGCGGCGAGCCATGCGTGAAATCGCGTTACTTTACCTTCGCGCATATTGAGGGTGCCTTCTGTGCGTCCGGTGAATTTTCCTTTGACCAATTCAGGTTCAGTCGCGATGAGATGCCCGATATTGAGATGTGCAGCGGTCAGCTCGGTGATGAAACGATTGGTGGCCGTCGTCATGACAACCAGGTCACCTTCCTTGAGGTGATGCTGCACGAGTGCTTGCGCGACAAGCGGGACGCGGGGGATGATTTCGCTGGCGAGGAAGTCTTGACGCAACGGCTCCCAGTCTTCAGGGGTACGCCCCGCCAGCGTGCTTGCGTAAAACTGACTAAATACTTGCGCTGAAACGGTTCCCGCTCGGTAGCGCGCATCCATTTCTGCATTGTGCGCAGAAAATGAATCACTGTCGAGCACGCGGCGCTGAAGCAGGAAGTTGCACCACAACACATCGCTGTCGCCGCTGAGCAGGGTGTTGTCGAGATCGAACAGCGTGAGTTTCGGTCGCTTGCCTAAAGCCGTCATGCGCTGCGCAAATGCCATGCTTTCGGGCGACAGAACGTCTGGACGCCGTAGGTGGAAAGCGTCAATCCAATGCCTGAGTCACCATAACCGCTCCACGGTAATCGCGGGCTCACGCGGTCGCAGCAATTCCAGTAGACGCTGCCCGCATTCACACGCGAAAGGATGCTGCGCGCGCGAGCTTCGTCGGGGGTGAACACGCCCGCAGTCAGGCCGTAACGCGTGTCGTTCATTAGCGCTACGGCCTCCTCGTCCGAACTGACTTTCTGAATGCCGATGATTGGGCCGAAGCTCTCCTCACGCATCAAGTCCATCGTGTGATTAACGTTTGAAAATACTGTGGGTATGTACCAGTTACCCGGCCCTGGTAGGCGATGACCGCCGATGTGAAGCGTTGCGCCTTTGCTCTTGGCATCGTTGACTTGAGCGTCGAGAACGTCGAGTTGCGCAGCGCGCGTCATGGCACCGATATAGGTGTCCTCACTCATCGGATCGCCGACTTTGAAGGTCTTTACTTCATCAACAAAGTGCTGCAAAAACTCATCGTGAATCGATTCGTCAACATAGATGCGCTCTACCGAGCAGCAGCTTTGTCCTGCGTTGTACATTGCGCCGTCGGCCAGTGACAGCGCGGCGTTTTTTACATTTGCGTCAGAGCAAACGTAAGTTGGATCCTTGCCGCCCAACTCCAGTTGCAACTTGATCATGCGCGGGCCGACGGCGCGCGCGATACTCGCGCCAGTGGCATACGAGCCAGTAAAGAAGAGACCGTCGATGGGCCCATTGAGTAGCGCTTCGCCTACATCGCCTTTACCTACCAGCGTGACGAATACATCGTTGGGCACACCCGCTTCATGCAGCAGTCGCGCGATGGCAAGGCCCGTCATCGTCGCAAACTCAGACGGCTTGTAGAGCACCGCGTTACCCGCGAGCAGCGCAGGAACGAAAACGTTGCCACCGACAAACCACGGATAGTTCCACGCCGATATATTGGCAACGACACCGAGCGGCATCTGCTCAATCTGCTCGCACATGCCGCCTTCGTTGAAGACGGTCGCCGTCTGCGTAGAGCCGTCGACTGCGCCAACGAAAAAATCAATGCGCCCGAGCAGGCCATTCAATTCGTTTCTCGACTGCTTGATCGGTTTTCCGGTTTCTTGTGTCAGTGTGCGGGCCAGATGTTCGAGATCTCGCACGACAAACGCACGGAAACGCTCAATGCAGCCTTTGCGTTCGGCGAGCGGCACGGCATACCAGCCTGGCTGCGCAGCGCGCGCCTGAGCGCCCTTTAACGCGACTGAGGCGGCATCGTCACACGTTACATCGGTAATCGGCGTGCCGGTGGCGGGATTGAGGATGGTTAGTGTGTTCATAATAAATCCTAGGGTAGGAGGCGTAGGTCAATGGAACGCGTGCGGTTCCGACTCGTATCACCTCCGAAGGCATTTCAACCACGGCACATCATGTAGTGGTGTTCGGCGGAACCGCTTTGCGTTCCGCCCTACAGAGCTACATCGCTGCCAAAAATAAGCGCTCGAAATCGGCGCTGGTGCAGGGACGAGGATTGGTTTGGTGGCAGATGTCTTTCGTGGCAATGTCGACGAGGCGCGGTATGTCGGCGGACTTCACGCCGCGAGCGGTAAGGCCACCTTCAATGCCGACCTTGGCTTTGAGCGCTTTAAGCCACGGCACAAATGCGCTTCCGCCGCCCGCCAGTTTGCACACATGCGCCAGCTCATTAAATTTCGCCGGCACCGCCTCAAAGTTCCACGCCAAAACGGTGTCGATCATCAACGCGTTCGCGAGGCCGTGATGCAGATCACGTACTGCGCCGAGAGCGTGCGCGCATGAATGCACTGCACCCAAGTCTTTCTGAAACGCAATAGCACCCATCATCGACGCCATCATCATGTCGCTTCGGGCTTGCAGATTGTTGGGCTCGTTCACCGCCGTGACCAGCGCGGCAGCGGCAATGCGCGTGCCTTCCAGCGCGATGCCGTCACACAGGGGATGGTAAGCGGGCGACAGGTAGCTCTCGATGTTGTGCGTCAAAGCATCCATGCCTGTGGCCGCTGTGACTGAAGGTGGCAATCCAACTGTGAGTTCAGGATCAGCAAACACGCATTTAGCGAGAATTTTTGGGCTGAAAACGACTCGCTTCAGATGCGTGTCGTTTTCGCTGACGACTGACGAGCGGCCCACCTCTGAGCCCGTTCCCGAGGTGGTGGGCAGCGCGATAAAGTAAGGCAGCGCATTCGTGATCGGTCGTACCTGCGGATGATCCCAAACGTATTCCAGAATGTCGCCTTCATGGGTTGCCGTAACACCGACGATTTTGGCCACATCTAACGCAGCACCACCACCAAAGCCAATCACGCAGTCCGCGTTGTGTGCCTTGAATGCGGCTGAGCCATCCATCACTTGCGAGCACGTGGGATTGCCGAATACGCCCGAGTAAACAGCGACGTCAAGGTCGCTCAAAAGTGAGCGAAATTCAGCTAGCACAGGCAATGCGCCGAGAGCTTTGTCGGTCACGATCAGAGGGCGCTTTAAGTCTTGCTCGCGTAAATGATCGGCGACCAGTTTGCGTGCACCGACGCCGAATTTGATCGCGGTGGGGAATGAGAAGGAAGTGATGGTCATAGTTTAAATAATTTCAAAGTAGCGTTTCAGTTCCCAGTCGGTCACCGCATCTTGCCATTGCCGCGATTCCCAATCGCGCGTCGCGGCGAAGTGGTCGACAAAGGTATCGCCCAGCCAATCGCGAGCGATGTCGGAGGCGCGGAAATTCGTTGTGGTTTCAAGCAGCGTTCGTGGCGCGCGGGGAATGTTCTCGGCACCCTGATTGGTGCCAGTGATAGGTGGTGCGGTGAGCTTGAGGCCTTTCTCTACGCCATGCAGGCCCGCGGCAATGACGGCCGCCATCGCGAGATAAGGATTCACATCAGCACCGGGGCAACGCGTTTCAAGGCGTGTGGCTTTTGGCGATCCAGCGATGACGCGGAAACTGGCGGTGCGGTTGTCGAGGCCCCAAGTCGGTTTCACGGGGGCCCAGAAACCATCAACGAGTCGCTTGTAACTGTTTATCGTTGGCCAGAACATCGGCGCGAACTCCATGAGGCATGCGACCTGTCCAGCGAGATAACTCTCGAAGACTTTGCTCATTGAACGGGAATTCTTCGCATCAAAGAATAGATTTTTCTTGCCATCGGACAGGCTCTGATGAATGTGGCCACTACAGCCAGGAAGCTCTCGACTCCATTTCGCCATAAAGCTCGGCATGATGCCGTAACGCTTGCCGATTTCACGGGCACCGGTCTTGAACAGGATCGCCCGATCCGCTTGCTCAAGCGCGGAGCCGAAGGCAATGGCGACTTCGTACACGCCGGGGCCTGTCTCGGTGTGCAGTCCTTCAATCGGCACGCCGAAGGCGAGCATGTCGTCCATCAGCGCGTTGAAAAATTCGCGGTTGTCCGCCATGCGCAGCAGCGAATATCCGAACATACCCGGAGTCAAATTGGTCGGCCCAACCCCCTTTTTCTCAGCCCAAGTTTGTGGCGTTTCCAGAAAATTGAACCATTCGAACTCCATGCCCGCCATCGGCTGCACGCCGAGTTTCTCGGCGCGTTTGAGTACGCGCTTCAAAATTTGTCGTGGGCAGATCGGCGACGGCGAACCATCCGGGTTGACGAAGTCACCTAGAAAGAAATCAACGTTGTTGTCCCATGGGACTTTGCGGTGCGTGCCGAGATCAAGGCGCGCCAGCGCGTCCGGGAAGCCGTGCTGCCAGCCGGTAACAGTCGTGTTGTCGTAGCAAACGTCCTGCGAATCCCAGCCAAACACTACGTCACAGAAACCAAAACCGCCGTTCGGATGAGGCTGCGAGGCACCGA
>JAYVPF010000172.1:0-21723 GCA_043757535.1 Burkholderiales bacterium | reverse complement strand
ATGAATTTCGACATGCTCGACGCTCTGATTTCGTTGAACTGAAGTATCGCTCAGCTGCGTCGCGCTTTTGCTTGAATAGTCCGACAGGCTGCTAGCGCGCCGCATGCGGCGCGCAATTGCAGAACTAGGGCTTGGCACAGAAGTTGACAAATTCGCCATCCCAGCCCATCTCGTTGACCATGTAGTCGTACATCGCCTGATTGGTGAGATAGCGATGGTTGCCGTCGTCGGCCGGACGCGCGCGGAAGGCCCGCCATATCCTCTGCTCACCCGGGAGACAGGTTGACGCCGCGCCTATGCCAATCGGCAGTGCGATGAAGGAATCAATGCCCTCGTTACAAAAGAACGTGCTTTGAACGTCGCCACAGCCGACGGTGGAGAACCGCTCCTTGCCGGTGGCGGTGATCAACGCTTTGTCCGCATTTAGTGCGGTGTAGAACGTTGACCCTCGTGTCCCATTTCTGGCAGCACCAGGAATGAAATAGCGATTGATCGCCGAGGTATTCGCTGAGGCGGTCGGGTCGGTTTTGAACGAATAGCTGGTGCGATACCAAAGTGGATTCCCCAGCGTGTCGCCAATCGTGTCCAACACGGTTTTGTCGGATTCGCGCGAGGTCATCCAGTAGAAATTAAACTGCGGATTGAAGTACTCGACGATGACGGCTTGCGCACTGGTCGTTCTAGGAGTAACAGCGCTTGGCAGTAAAAACGGCGCAAGCTTCGTAAACAGCAAATCCATTCGAGAGAAGCGGTCCAGCCCACTCTGATTGCTACACGACGCGGCACCCCCTTCCAGACCCCCGCGAAGCTCGTAGAATCCGCCCGCAGCATTAAACGTAAATACACCGGCACCGATCGAGCCACCCTCAGTGGTGCCGCTAGTCCAGCGCACCGAAATGAAACTGTCTTTGCGCGCTTGCGGGCGCGGCACGCCATCAAAGGCGAGCGGCCCCTGAACGTAGCCCAGCGCGCTGCCCTGCGAAAATTTCTTGAGATCGCCCTGTGGGTGATGCACACTGACGGCTGACGTGCCAGCCGGAATGACGGTCGCGTTCCACGCGGAGCGTACCGCGCCAGTGGGCGGCGACTGACGCAGTTGCAACAGGGCGACGTCCATCGTAGGGTCGTTCACCAACAAAGTCGCGCCACCAGCGACCAGTTGAAACGGCGGGGTCGTGACACTATTGCAGGCAACCGCGTCGAAGAACCAATAAGTGTTGAGCGTCGATGCGGCGGCTTGATTGCTGGCGCACTGCGACGCGGAGAAAAAGTAGTCGGCACCCGAGGTGGAGTTCAGCAGTGTTCCGGTGCACAAATAACTGTTGCCGCGGTCGGTCACAACCATTTTTGCAGTCGCCTTGGCGATATTTAGCAGGGCCGGACTCGGGTTGGTCACACAGGCAATGTCGACGTTGCACGAGCCCGACGCAGTGATATCGCGAGCGTCTTTCCTCAAATCGGCACCGACCAGGACGAGATGCGACAGACCTTCGAGCGTGACCTTAAACTGAGCCGAATCCACGCTTGGCAACAAGCGCAGCTCTATGGTTGCAGTATTGCCCTCAAGCACAGGCGACCAGGCGGTTTCTGAGGCGGACAAAACGGCTGACTGGAAAACCTGATCACGTCCGCTACCTGCGAAGCGCAGCTCAAGCCCGCGAGCGGTCCCGTCAATTCGGTAGGCAATACGCAGGCCTGCGGCCTCCGCGGCGACCACCTGCACGTGGGTCGTGCGGCTACCGTCGCCCTGCATTGTCCAGTCCAGCGAAGCCAGTGGCAACGATCGCAATTCAGCAGGAATGTCGCGCGGGTGACCGATCTGCACAGGCTTGGGTCGCTCAGTATCCATGGCGGCTAACTTTGCAGTTGACGCAACCGCGGATGAATCCCACGGGGCGGCGTCGATGCGATACGGGACTCCGATCTCCCCCAAGAATCGTTCGACCACGGCGGCTTTGGCGGACTCAACCAGCGCCTGCGGCATGCTGTGTCCGGCACTCGGAATGCCTTCGGCAAATGCGGCGTGACTGGTGGAAAAGGATGCGGCATTCAGCAGCGCTGCGATAAGCGCCGCTTTGCCGAGAGCTTTTATGGGATCAGACTTCATGAGAACTCCTGGAGAAAACGACAAGGGACGGACAGTGTTCGTGAATCGATTCTTGGTTGATTCAAACTCTAGACGCTAAACAATAAGTGTGTTGACGGCGCACTTATTTGAGCGGCGCGCGCAGAACATGAACCTAGGCGCATGCCGACATGATGCGTACATCTGCGTCGACGGTCTGTGCGCTGTGCAACATTGCATGAACGTTGGGCAACTGTTGTCATGTTTTTCCGTCGAACTATGCCGGTAGCGTCCGCGCGCACGGTGCCGTACGCTTTGCGTTCCTTGAGTTGATGTCAGAAATTTCATCGTTCAACGCCTGCCGCGTTAGAAAGCCCGCGCGTTGCGGGGGCCACTATGGTGGGAACCAGCACGCTACCGAACCGTGTTTGTCGCCGCATGAACTAAAGTGCCCTCAAAAAATGACGATGAACTGCTCCGCCGAACGCGCAATTCGCGCGAACGCTACTCGCTCTCAAAAAGGCTCTGCAGCAGCGTGTGCAAACGGGGGGAAACCGACACAGGTCGCTACTAGGCGAGAGTCACATACACACCATACGCAGCTGGCGTGCACGCGGTTTTGCTAGCGCCCCACATGTCGTTGTTGCCGCGCTCTAAAATTTCAGCGGGTGAAAGGCCCCGCGCATTGTCGACGAACCATGGGCTGAGCGATATCGCTTTTAGTAAGGTAGCGCGGCACCGCCGCGCGCGTCTTGCAAGCTGTGCAAACAGCGCCCGCCTAGTTGGCCACGTACTTACGGCCTCGCGCAGAAATTAATCGCTTCGCCGCTCCAGCCCAGTTCATTGACCATGTAGCTATACATCGCGAAGTTCGTGAGATAGCGATGGTTGCCATCATCAAAGTAACGCGGCGAACCCCGGAACGCGCGATAGATAGGCAGCTCACCGGTCAAGCAGGTCGCACTTGCGCCCGTGCCAATGGGTGGCGCGATGTATGAGTCGATTCCCTCATTACAGAAGGTGCCAGTGGCGCCCGTACAGGCAGCGCCAAAGCGCTCCAGGCCGGTGCCAGAAATAGCGGCGCGATCTGCATTTAAGGCTGTGTAGAAGTGCGAACCACGGGTGCCACCTTTGGCCGCGCCCGCGATGAAGTAGCGCGTTATCGACGACGTGCTGGCCGACGACGCTGGATTTGTCTTAAACCAATAGCTAGAGCGATACCAAAGGTGATTGGCCGCGCTATCAACGATGTTATCGAGCGTCGACTTTTCGTTCTCACGCGAGGTCATGAAGTAGAAGTCGAACTGGGGATTCCAGTATTCAACCATCGCCGCTTGTGCGCCTGTGGTCGCGGGAATCACGGCGCTCGGTTGCAGGTAGGGGGCCAGTCGCGTAAACAACATGTCCATTCGTGAAAAGCGATCCAGTCCGCTCGGGTTATCGCACGATGCAGCGCCACCCTCAAGCCCACCGCGAAGCTCGTAATAGGCGCCCGCTGCGTTGTAGGTGAAGATGCCTGAGCCGCTCGATCCGGCCTCTGTAGTGCCAGTCGTCCAACGCATCGAGATGAAGCTGTCTTTACCGGCCTGAAAGCGCGGAACACCGTCATAGGCCGCAGGGCCCTGCACATAACCCTGCATGGTGCCCTGTGAAAACTTCTTGAGATCGCCTTGCGGGTGATGAATACCGACCGTCACCGTGCCTGCGGGAATGACCGTTGCGTTCCATGCGGCGCGAATTGAACCCGTGGGTGGAGCCTGACGCAATTGAAGCAAAGTCACGTCCAGCGTGGGATCGGTAACCACCAACGTCGCTCCCCCGCCGACCAGTTGATACGGGGGGATCGCACGACTATCGCAGGCCACCGCATCGAAGAACCAGTAAGTGTTGAGCGTCGACGCAGCCGACTGGCTGCTAATGCAATGGGCTGCGGAGTAGAAGTAGTCAGCACCAGACGTGGAGTTGAGCAGTGTGCCAGTACACGCATAGGTGCTACCCCCGTCGGTGAACACCATCTTCGCGGTCGCTTTTGCGATGTCTAGCAGCGCAGCACTTGGGTTACTCACACACGCAATGTCGTAATTACAGGAGCCCGCCCTGCCAATATCGCGAACGTCCTTATTCAACCCGGCCCCGACTTTCACCATGTGCGACAACTGCTCCAGCTGCACCTTGAATTGCGCCGGTTCGAATCCCGGAAGAATGCGCAGCTCGAGCGTGCCCGTGTTGCCCTCAAGCACAGGCGACCAGGCGATATCCGATTCAGGCACAGCGGCAGACTTGAATACCTGATCACGCCCACTTCCTGAAAAACGCAGCTCAAGACCAGCGCTAGGCCCATCGACGCGATAGGCAATGCGAATGCCCGCTGCATCAGCGGCGAACACTTGCACCTGAACGGTGCGGCTACCGTCGCCGAGCGTTTTCCACGGCAAGGCTGCGATGGGTAGAACACGCTCTGAGGCCGGAATCTCTCGTGGGAAACCGACCTGAGCGGGCTTGGCACGTTCGTCGTCTACCGACATCGACTGCTTCGACGCTTGGGTGGCGACAACGGGCACCCACGGCGAGGCTTCAATGCGATAAACGTGACTTGTATCGCCAACAAATTGTTCGATCACAGCCGCTTTGTCAGATTCGACGGTTGCCTGCGGCATGCTGCGCCCCTCGCTCGGAATGACCACCGCCATCGCGGCGGAGGTCGCAGCGACAAGCAGCAAAGTAGTGAAAAGGATTCGTCTCAACATGATTTTTGTGTCCTCAAATAAGCTGGCGAGCCGCATAAGTCGCGTCACCGAATGTGCAATTTACCCTGACCTTGTCCGCGCTGCAAGACAGCGCCGCAACCCGATCCGCCAATCCCGACTTGTCCCACCGAATGTCGCCACAAAGCGACGCGCATCAAGCACACTGTAAGCGGGCCGCACGGCAGCAGTTTTGTACTCAGACGTAGAAATCGCCTCGACTGCGACACGATCCGACAGCATCGCTTCCTCAAAAATCGCTCGCGCAAAATTGCACCAACTCGTCGCGCCAGCACTACTCAGGTGATAGAGCCCGGTACAGGCGACAAGTTCCGCAGTGTTACGTTCCAACACCATTGCAATCGAATCAGCGATGTCAGCCGTATAGTTCGGCACGCCCATCTGATCCGCCACCACCCCCAGCACCGGTCGTTCGCTACCTAGTCGTAACATCGTTTTATAAAAATTCGCACCGTCGTTGCTGTAAACCCAGCTCAGCCGGAAAATGAGGTGCGCGGGAGATTCCTTTGCGAACGCAATTTCTCCAGTTAATTTTGATTCGCCGTAAACGCTCATCGGGTGAGTCGTCGCAGCTTCCGAATAGGGCGAAGTCGCCGTGCCATCAAATACATAGTCGGTCGAAAAATGGATTGGCAAAACGCCGAGTTCACGGCAGGCCCGAGCCAAATTTCGCGGGCCTTCAGCGTTGATCACAAACGCTGCGTCACGATCGGTTTCGGCGCGATCTACTGCGGTGTACGCGGCACAGTTGAGCAGCACGTCGGGGCGCGTCGCTTTAAACACGTCACGACAGGCATCAGCGTCGGAGATATCGAGCTGGCTGCGGGCGAGCGCAACGACTTCGTGTTGCTGCGACAGACGGCGCACCAACGCCACGCCGAGCTGACCACCAGCACCGGTGATGAGCAGCTTCATTTGAACGTGGGCGTTTGTTTGAACGGTGCGCCCGCAGCATCCTTCGCGTTGACGATGGGCGTCGCGACGGGCCAGATGATTGTCAGCGAAGGGTCGTTCCAGACGATTGTTCGCTCATGTGCGGGGGCATAGTAGTCGGTTGTTTTGTACAGGAATACGGCATGCTCACCTGTGACTACAAAACCGTGCGCACAGCCCGGTGGCACCCACAGCATGCGTTGATTTTCGGCGGAGAGTTCGACGCCATACCACTGCGCAAACGTGGGCGATGAGCGGCGCAAGTCGACCGCAACATCCCACACTTTTCCCGAGACCACGCGCACCAGTTTGCCCTGCACCTGCTCGATTTGATAGTGCAGGCCACGCAGCACGTTGGCGTGTGAATAACTGTGATTGTCCTGCACGAAATTATCGAGAATGCCCGTTGCATTCCGGAATTTCTGAATACTGAAGCTCTCAAAAAAATGCCCACGTTCATCGGCGAAAACTTGTGGCTCAAGAATCAGGCAACCCTGAATGGATGTCTTGACGACTTTCATCAAAAAACCTGATCCTTCAACACGTCTTGCAAGTATTTTCCGTAGCCGCTTTTAGCCAGAGGCATGGCCAGCCTTTCGAGCTGTGCTGCGTCGATAAAACCCTGACGGTAAGCAATCTCCTCGGGGCAACACACCTTGAGCCCCTGCCGACGCTCGATGGTTTGCACGAATTGTGCGGCCTCTAGCAGCGAATCATGGGTGCCGGTATCGAGCCACGCCATGCCGCGTCCCATAATCTCAACGCTCAATTGCTTGCGTTCGAGGTAGATGCGATTCAGGTCGGTGATTTCCAGTTCGCCACGCGGAGAAGGTTTCAGGTTAGCGGCGATTTCGAGCACGCTGTTGTCGTAAAAATAAATGCCCGTAACCGCGTAACGTGAGCGCGCTTGCTTCGGTTTTTCTTCAAGGCTGATTGCGTGCCCTTTTTTGTCAAACTCGACCACGCCGTAACGTTCAGGATCGCTTACCGGATAGGCAAACACGGTTGCGCCATCGCGGCGATTGTTGGCACTGGCCAGCAATTCCTGCAATTCGTGACCGTAAAAGACGTTATCCCCGAGCACCAGCGCGGCGTGATCGTCGCCGATGAATTCGCGACCGATGATGAAGGCCTGCGCCAAGCCATCCGGTGACGGCTGCACGGCGTATTGCAGATCCATGCCCCACTTGCTGCCGTCCCCCAAAAGTTCCTGAAAACGCGGCGTATCTTGCGGCGTGGAGATGATCAGGACTTCACGCAACCCCGCCAGCATCAAGGCTGACAACGGGTAGTAAATCATCGGCTTGTCGTAGATCGGCATCAACTGCTTGGATACCGCTTGTGTCACGGGGTGCAAGCGTGTGCCGGAGCCTCCGGCGAGGATGATGCCTTTGCGCCGAATGGGAGCAGCGCTGGTCATACGCGCGCCCCGTAGTTCTTCTCGACCCAGTTTTTGTATTCGCCGGATTGCACATCGGCGACCCAGGCGCTGTTATCGAGATACCAGCGCACGGTCTGTTCCAGCCCCGTCGCGAAGCTCTCGCTGGGTCGCCAGCCGAGCTCGTTCTGAAGCTTCCCGAAATCAATCGCATAACGACGATCATGGCCCGGACGATCCGTGACGTAAGTGATCTGCTTCGTGTAGTCCTTAGCAGGTGCGTGCTTTGCCAGCAGCGCGCAGAGCGTGTGCACGACGTCAAGATTCGGCTTCTCGGCGTCGCCACCGATCAGGTACAACTCGCCGGGTCGGCCCGCTTCCAGAACGCGTGCAATCGCGCTGCAATGGTCGCCCACATACAGCCAGTCGCGAATCTGCTGGCCGTCACCATAAATCGGCAGCGGTTTGCCCGCGAGCGCGTTCACGATCATCAGCGGAATCAGCTTCTCGGGAAACTGACGCGGGCCGTAATTGTTCGAGCAATTGGTCACCATCACCGGCATGCCGTAGGTGTGAAAGTAGGCACGAGCCAAATGATCTGAGCCTGCCTTCGACGCACTGTACGGACTGTTCGGCTGATACTGCGACAGTTCATTAAATTTGGGCTCATCGACACCGAGCGTGCCAAACACTTCGTCAGTTGACACGTGAACGAAACGAAACGCTTTTGCTTCCGCTTCCGGCAGCGCGGTCCAGTGCGCGCGGGTTGCTTCCAGCAAAGTGGCCGTGCCCATCACGTTGGTGCGTACGAAATCCATCGGCCCGTGAATGGAGCGATCGACATGACTCTCGGCTGCGAAATGCACAATCGCGCGCGGCTGATGCTTTGCAATCACAGCATCCATTGCCGCACGGTCACAAATGTCGGCGCGCACGAAGGCGTAGCGCGAATCACCGTTAAGCGAGGCTAGCGTCGCCGGATTGGCCGCATACGTGAGCAAATCAACGTTGATGACGGGTTCAGCGCGCGTCGCCAGCCAGTCGAGAATGAAATTGCTGCCGATGAAGCCGCAGCCGCCAGTAACCAGAATCATGTCGTGTCCCTGTATCCCTGCAAGCGGGACTCCGTGCCCCATTCCACCTGCATTTTACGGGGCGCTCCGAGCGCGGCGATAATCGTCGGTTATGCCCGTCTGGTTCCGACTTTTTTATTGCCTGCTTTGGCTTGCCGCATTGCCGGCTGCTTTGGTGCGACTTCGGTGGAAAGGGCGACGCAATCGGGGCTATCGAAAGCACTGGCGTGAACGGCTGGCGCTCGACTTGTCTGCGCTACAAAAACGCCCGTTTGATCTGTGGATTCACGCGGTGTCAGTGGGTGAGGCGCGCGCCATGATGCCGCTGGTCGATGCTCTGCGTGCGTCGCATCCAAATATTCTGGTGACCTGCACCACGCCCACTGGACGCGCCGCCGCGGAAGAATTGTTGAAAGGCACCGTAACGGTCGCGTACTTGCCGTTCGACGCACCGTGGTTGATCTTGCGATTTCTGCGCGTTGCAAAACCGACGATTGGCCTATTGATCGAAACGGAGCTATGGCCTGGTGTTTGCGACGCGGCGGGGCGTACTGGTGTGCCGCTGTGGCTGGTCAACGCGCGGCTGTCGCAGCGTTCGGCGAACGGCTATGCGAAGGGGGGTCCGCTGACAGGAGCGATGTTGGCGTGCCTCTCGGGAATCGCCGCGCAAACTGAGGATCACGCTTCACGTTTTCGTTTGTTGGGCGCGAACAATGTGCATGTCACTGGCAATGTGAAATTTGACATTGCGTTGCCCGAGGGCATCCATGAAGGTGCAATCACACTCGCTGCACATCTCGCCGCCGGACACGCATTCTGGGTCGCAGGCTCGACACGCGAACGCGAAGAAGTGTTGTTGCTCGACGCGTTGCGTCATCATCCATTGCGACAGAAAGCGGCGGCGATCATCGTGCCGCGACATCCTGAGCGTTGGAACTCGACCATTGAAGCGGCGCGAGAACGCGGCTTTCGCGTTGCGCGTCGGTCCGATGCCAACATCCCTCGCGATACCGAAGTCATAGTGGGTGACAGCATGGGCGAAATGCTTCTGTACTACGGCGGCGCGCGCGCGGTGGTGATGGGCGGCACCTTGAGTGGCACGGGCGGGCAGAACTTGATTGAGCCCTGCGCGATGGGCGTGCCGGTCGTGCTTGGGCCATCGGTGTTCAATTTTCAGCAGGCGGCCGACGAGGCCGTGGCAGCGGGTGCGGCGGTGAGCGTGCCGCACGCGGACGCTGCGCTCGATGCGGTGTTGATGTGGTTGACGGATGATGCCTCGCGCGACGACGCGGGTGCGCGGGCGAAGGCATTTGTCCTGGCGCATCAAGGAGCGACGGAGCGCACCGTGGCGTTAATCAACGTCAATCCGTAACGTTCAACGCAGCTACGATCTCGTCGCGTCTCGGCCCTACCGGATCGCGCGCAATCCACTCCGAAACTTCCGCGTCATAGGTGGGATGTTTTGCCATCAGCCGCTCGCCACCGATCTTCATCAGCGCCAGCGTTGATTCACTGAACGACACGCCGCCTTCGTGCGCGACGTAGGCGTTCGGGCACAACACATTGCGAAAACCGGCAGCCGCTGCGCGCATGCAGAAATCGTTTTCTTCGCCATAGCCGCGCGGAAAATTCTCGATATCGAACAGCCCGACTGTTGCCCGACATGCCGCAGAAATCATCATGCAAAAACCGACGCCCGTAGGCAGATCGACCGGGGCAGCGGCATGCTCGCGCAAGGCGCGTGCGATACGTTCGCACTCGAGCTTTTCGGGCACCGGCCATGCGCGCGAAAAATCAGGAAAAGAGCAGATCGTTGCGTTGTTGGAAAACGGTGTGACGGTGCCGATGTTTGGGTCGTCAGTCGTGCACTTCAGCATCTCGTCGAGCCAGTTCGCCGTCACCAGCGTGTCCGAATTCAGCAAACACACAGGCTCATCAACGCTCGCCGCCGCAAAGGCCTGATTCACGTTCCAGGTGAAGCCGCGATTGATTGCGTTGTGACGGACTTGCATTCGCGGGCTCGCGAGGGCGAAAGAATTAAGCATCGGTGCGATGCGCCCGTCGGGAGACGCGTCGTTGATGATGACGGTGCGAAACGACGCGATGACGGGCACCGAAACCAACGCGGCAAGGCAGCGCTCAACGCTGGCAAAACCGTCGTAAACCGGCACACAAACGAGCACGCTCATGGCATCAGCTTTTAGCCGTAGTGACAGTTACATAAGGGCTAGGCGTCGGAAATGTCATTTATCGATAATTGACCAATATCGCAATAAGCCCCAGCGCAACCGTGCTTCCAGCATAAAGCTGTATCCGCAAATCAATTAATCCGCTGCCCGCTAGCGCTATCAAACAGATGAATGCGCGAGGCGTCTGGCGTAAGCCAGATGATGTCGTTGGGCTGGCAGGTCACGCGATCACGCTGCACGATCTGCACTTCGTGTTTGTCTGAACCCGCACCGACATGCGCGACGACCATCGTGTCCGCGCCGGTCGGCTCCACCACTTCGACAACGGCCTTCAGGCCCCGAACGCGACCGTCTTTCAGTACCACGACTTTGTCGGCCATCGCCATCGCCTCGATCTGATCATGCGTAACATAAATACTCGTGACTTTCAGCCGCTGATGCAGCGCCTTGATCTCGGTGCGCATTTGCCCGCGCAGCTTGGCGTCGAGATTGGACACCGGCTCGTCGAACAAAAATACCTGCGCTTTGCGCACAATGGCGCGACCCATCGCGACGCGCTGGCGCTGCCCGCCCGAGAGCTGCTTCGGCAAACGATCCAGATAAGGCGTCAAACTCAAAATGTCGGCTGCCTGATTCACCCGATGATCAATCTCGCTCTTCGGCTTGTTCGCCAGCATCAGCGAAAAGCCCATGTTCGCGCGCACGCTCATGTGCGGGTACAGCGCGTAACGCTTAAGAACATGGGATAAAGAGACTGATGCCATCTGCTGCTGCGCCTTCTGCACCCGCTGGTGCCTGTGATGCTGCACCGGAAGGTGCCCGTAAAGATGCACCTCTGGTGCGTATCGCTGAAGTGTAGCGGGCGTTGCAACGCAATTTGCTGTCGATTGCCGACGATTCCGATAATGCGCTAGCCGAAAGCATGATCTGGCTCATCGCCGCGATCCGCGCCTACACCCGCGATATCCACTTTCGCCTCGGAGTGACTCATGTGTTTTCTGGACAAAGCCAAAGTAACTGGTCAGGCAGCCCTCGACAAAACCAAAGACGCCGCCAGTAACGTTGCACGCTCTGCCAAGGACGCGGGTCATGCTGTCGCCAACGGCGCAAGCGCCGCCGCGCAGAAAGCAAAAGATTTGGCGAGCGATGCCGTCGATGCGACCCAGAATGCCGGTGCTGCTGTTGGCTCAGTGGTTGCCGACGGCGCAAGCGCTGCGGTAGACCGAGCGAAGGCGGCGCCGAGCACTGTTGCAGATGCCGGTAAAGGCGTGGCGGGCACGACGGGCGGCACTGCGAAAAAAGCCAGCGACGCAGCGCTCTCCGCAGCCAAAAAACTCATCGGCAAAGACCTGAGCAAAGACGGCAAGTTCGGCTGATCCGCAAGTTCGAATGAGTAGCCCCGAGCGGCGTGTGCACTGCATCGGGGCCACGAGCCGCGTCGTCGTCATGCTGGCTCGCGCGTCAGGCCGCTATGCGCCTAACCGCCTACGCAAACGCTGATCGATTCGCGTTGCGGTTCAGAAAGGCAACGGCGAGACCCAGTATCACGGTAGCCACACAGTCAAACAAAATCTGTTTCGTCACCAGCGAGCCAGGCATCGGTTGCACTGCGTAATAGATCAGATACGTGGGAATGCAGATCGCGATGGCCCAGCCGATGCCGAAGCGAAAACCCTGAGCCGTCCACGCCTTGCCCGCCACGTTGCCCTGCCGATAAATCCAGGTGATTCCGGTGCCCATTAGCAGGTGCGCGAAGCGCATGAACGGAAAGTAATTTTTCGCATCCGCCTCCGGTCTGAACAGACTCGGCAACTGACCCTACTCGCCATGCAGAATCATGCCGTGAACCACCAAGCCGAGCAACATCGACAACATCGACATTGCAATGGCTGAAATAACAAATGACTTCATGTTCGTTTTCTCCCTTGGTCTTTTTTTGGTAGGGCGGGGTGTTCTGCGACCCCGCGTTGTTTGACTTGCGGCGTGGGCGAAAGTTAGACCCAGATGAAACAGGTGTCAACGGCCCGATGCGTCGTCAAGGATCGTCACGCACCCGCAAAAAGCTGGCAAAACGAGGCTTGCCGCTGGGCGTGATATCGCGATACGAGTAGGTCACCTGCGCGCCGACGGTGGGTGGATTTGCGCGCACGGAATCGGAAAATCCAGTGCCGAGTTTGAAGCGCAGGCCCCCTGGCGTCTCAACTAAAAGGGCACCCATTTTTCCAACGTGCTTTCCCTTGCCCGGAATGTGCGCGATCACCTTTGCTTCCGTGTCCAGCAGCGGCTTTAATTTCAGCAACACGTCACTGCGGCCGGTCACATAAGGCGCGTCGGCAAGGTGCAACATCAAGCCTTCGCCTTTGCCTTTCACCACGGCATCGAATTCGCGTTTCAAGGCTGCGCGGTCTTTGACCGAGTGTTGATCGACCGCTTTTAGTGCCTGGAAATTGGCGCGTTCGACGATCACTTTGATGCGATTGGCGCGTTCGCTGAACGGCATCGGCGCGGCACCTTCTGGCTGCGGCAATTCAAAAATCATGTAATTCACGCGCCGCCATTCGGTGTCATCCGGAATGGACTTGCGCACGATCCCCGAGACCACATCAAACTGCCCGCGCGCGAGCCAAAGCTCACCGTCAAGCGCCACCGGCGGTAGCGTTGCCAGAAACCAGTCAGGCGCTGCGACCATACGACCGCTGCGAAACTTCAACGTCTTGCCATCCCAGATCGCGCGCACGCCGTCGTACTTTTCGCTCACCAGATAGCGCGTAACGTCGATCTGCGGGCCGAGCACATTGGCAAGCAATATCGGCGGCGGCGCTGCGAACGATGTCGCCGCCGCCGCAAGCCCGACCATCACCAGCGCTCGCCACCCATTGATTCGCGGGCTGTGGAATAGGTGCAACGCGCGCATTCAGCGTGGCGCTTATTGCTTAACGCGACAGTGAATTGACTTCCTTCTCCCACTTCTCAAGAATGCGTTTCCGCTCGGCCGATGCGCCGTATTTCTTGAAGTCGTAATTGATGAGTTTTACGCCGTCCATCGTCGGAATTTTGGCGTCTTGTTTGAACGTTTTATTGGCGGGGTTTTGCAATGAGTTTGCTTTCGCGCCGATGCCCTGACCGACGGGACCCATGAGCCAGTCGTAGTATTTTTTTGCGTTTTCGCCGTTGCGTGAACCCTTGATGAGTGCAATACCGCCGAGTTCGTATGCGGTGCCTTCGCAGGGCGCTGCCGAGCGCACGGATTTGAATCCAGCCTGACGCTCTTCCTCGAATCCGAACAGAAACGAGATGCCGATGCCGGCTTCACCACGGGCTACGTTTTTCGCTTGCGCCTGAGAGCTTTTGGTGTAGCTCGTGATGTTCTTGTGCAGCTTTTTCATGTACTCGAACGCGGCGTCTTCACCCATCAACTGGATGAGTCCCGCAACGATCGTGTACGCGCCGCCGGATGAGCCGGGATGCGCCATTTCGATCTCGCCCTTGTACTTCGGATCGGTCAAATCAGCCCAGCATTTCGGTGCCGCGAGTTTCTTTTTCGCGAGCGTTTCTTCGTTCCAGCCCATGCCGATAAAACTTGTGTAGAACGCGCCGACGGTGTTGCCGCTCATGTCGTACTGGCGCACGCTCCAGTCGTACAAATCCTTGGTGTACGCGGGGCGATAAGTATCGAGCAATTTCTCTTCGGCGGCAGCAAGGAAAGGGTCGCCGGTGCCGCCCCACCAGATATCGGTTTTGGGGTTTGCCGCTTCGGCTTTCAGGCGCACGAGCGCCTCGCCCGTGCCCAAATGCGTTTGCACGACTTTGACGCCGGTGGCTTTGGTGAACTCGACCGCCGCCAACTCGCACCACGACTGATTGGTGGAGCAAAACGCGTTGACTTGTTGAGCGAGCGTGGGCACGGCGAGTGTGCCTGCGGCAATGGCGACAGCGCTAATTTTGAGTAGGGCTTTCTTCATAAGAGACCTTTAAGGCTTGGGGATTGCACTGAAAATTCTGACGAAGACGAAAGAACGTTGCTTAAGGATAGCGAAAATTGCGCCAGCAGATTTTCAACGTGGCGAGTTTTTCACTTCGCGATCCCACTTTTCGATCAGACGCTTTCGCTCGGCACTGGATCCGAATTTTGTGAAATCGTAATTGATAAGTTTGGCTTTTTCGAGGGCTTTGACGCGTTGCGGTGCGTAGGCGGTTTTGTTCGAAGGAATGGCGATTACTTTGGTTTGGTCGCGAATGGTTTGCGCGTCAGCGGTTAACGCCCAGTCGTAGAACCGCTTTGCTTCGTCCAGATTGCGCGCGCCCTTCACGATGCTCATCGCGCCGACGCTGTATCCCGTACCTTCGCACGGCAGAACGATTTCAATCGGTGCGTTGACGTATTGCTCCGGAATAAATTCATCGAGAAATGTGACACCAATCAACGATTCTCCGCGTGCCACGCTTTGCCGTTGCGCGGTGCCGCTGGTGGTGTATCGGTTCACGTTTTTGTTAAGCAAGCGCAGGTAATCGAACGCTTTGTCTTCGCCCATCATCTGCACGAGGGTCGCGAGAATGGTGTAGGCCGTGCCGCTGGTGGCGGGGTTCGATGTTTCAATGTCACCCCTGTATTCTGGCTTGACCAGATCGCTCCAGCAAGCGGGTGCGGCGACCTTCTTCTTCGCCAGCAAGTCCGTGTTGTAGCCAAAGCCGAGCGTGATCCGATAAATACCGGTGACCTGATTGTCGCTTTTCTCCAGCAAGTCAGCTGACCACGGGTATTGATCCTTCATGTTCGCGCTGACGTAGGGCTGCAACAAACCCTCGTTCGCGGCCTGCAAGTGCGGATCATGCGTGCCGCCGTACCAGACATCCGCCCTGGGATTCGCGGTCTCAGCTTTGAGTTGGGCGAACACTTCACCCGTCGCCTTGCGCGCCAGATTGACCTTGATGCCCGTTTGCACCGAGAACTCACGCGCCTTGCTCTCGCACCAGTCGGCGTCGGTGGAGCACAGGATGTTGAGGTCGGCGTAAGCGGTGGTGCAGAGCAGAAGAAAAGTGGCAGCGAGCAGGCGTTTCAATGGGGCTCCGGTTCGGCGATGTCGGGTGGCACTCAGCATAACGCGAGCTCATCACGCCCCGATGACACGCCGTAGGAGCCGCTCCTACAGGTCAGTCCAGAACAACGCCACCCAGCGGCGTTCGCAATGTCGCCACCAGATGGGCCGCCGTGCTCTGCCCGACCTGCACACACGCGTCGGCAAAATGCAACGCCTCAAGCATGCCTGTGAGTCGCTCGGGCTCCTGTATGCCGAGCATCAGCGCGGTGAGCGCCACGCCGCTTTCCGGTAGCCGCTCGCACGGATGCACAGGCGAATCCCATTGAATTAGGTGTGGCAACACGCCGCTACCAATCCGCGCACCATCCGGCGTAAACGCAAAGCGCCAACGAAAGTCAGCACGAGTCGCGGGACGAACAATTTTCGCGCTGTAATCGGACAACGCCGCGAATTGCTCAATCGCGTCGTCTGCGCCGCTGGCCCGCGCTACCCAAGCGACGAGGCGCGGCCCGTGCGCAATGTGATCCTGCACCTCCGCAGTATCAAGCCCGAACCAGCGCGGGAAATTCGAGGCGCCGGCGTCGGGATCAATCGCGATGATTTCCAGATAGCGATTGCCGCCCAGTTTGAGCAGCGCGTTGTGCGTGGCAAGGCCATCATGTTTGCCTCCGCCAATGGCGTCAACACCCAGCGTTTCCCTCGCCCACGTCCGACCTTCATCGAGCGTCTTCGCTGCGACGACAATGTGATCAAGCTCGGTGCGAATTGAGTTCATAGCGTTTCTGAATCCAACCAAATCGTTACCGGCCCATCGTTGACTAAAGTGACCCGCATGTCCGCGCCGAACACGCCGGTTGGCACGAGCTTTCCGATCCGCGCAGAGAGCTTTGCGACGAAGCGATCAAACGCAGGCGACGCCTGTTCAGGGCGCGCAGCATCGGTGTAACTGGGTCGGTTGCCTTTTTTGGCATCGGCGTAAAGCGTGAACTGGCTCACAGCAAGCAACGCTCCACCGACATCAATCACGCTCTTGTTCATCAGGCCTTGCTCATCGCTAAAAATGCGCAGCTTCTCGATCTTGTCGGCCATTCGATCTTCGATGGCTTCGGTGTCGGCGTGCGTGAGGCCGATGAGTAGCAACAGGCCTTGCTCAATTGCGCCAGTGACTTTTTCGTCAACGACTACGTTGGCCGATGACACACGTTGAATCAGAACTCTCATGCGTCGATTTTATTGAGGCTCGTGTTGAGGTCGGTTGCGCGACAACCATCCCGTGAGCGAAAGCCGTTCCCGCGTCGCAGGCAACACTTCATGCGGAAAGCGATCACTGAGAAAGCAGACCATCGTCCCGCTGCGCGGCGACACGCACGCCAGTCGCGTTCCCTCGGCATCATCATCGTAGATCACCAGCTCGCCGCCGGCATCGGTCGCCCACGTTTCGTTGAGATAGAACACCATCGAGACCACGCGGGCGTCGTTGTCGCGAAATCGGTCGCGATGTTTCACGTAGAACGCGCCGGGTGCGTAGCGCGCGAAATGCAGTTCGGTCGACCGCGCGCCGAGATATAGCGTTTCGTTCAGGTCTGTTCGCAGCGTGTTGACCGCGGCCAGCGCCTCGCGCTCGTACGCTTCGTGCGGCGCGTCGGTGAGCCAGAGCGTGTCGTCGCTGCGGCTTCGCTCGCTCAGTTGTGCGCCGTCAGCGCGCCCCACCTGCGCGGCATGCAGGTGTCCTGCGCTAGAGAGCGAATGCCCCCGATTCGAAAGATCACTCGTCAACGCGGCCGAAAAAATGGAATCACCGACGTACCAGCCCGTTGTTGAAAGGGCATTTGTGATTTGTTCAGTGACTGTGGGCATCGGTCGATTCTAGAATCAGGACATCTTTCACCTGCAGGAGCGGCGAAAGCCGCGAACAGCCAGTCCCACGAGCTTTCGCGGCTCTCGCCGCTCCGACAAAAAAATCAAGGCGGAGTCTATGCGTGTAGTCATCACCGGTGGTGCCGGGTTTATCGGCAAACTGCTCGCGGCCAAATTGCTGGAGCGCGGCATGTTGACCGATGCGGCAGGTCAGGTGCGCGAAATCAGCAAACTGGTCTTGGTCGATATCGCAGCCGCCGAAAATGAGCCGTGGCTCAGCGATAAGCGCGTGACACAAGTGGTGGGCGACGTCGGTGATCGCAACGTTTTGGCCAGCGCGGTAACACCCGATACGGGCAGCATCTTTCACCTCGCCGCCGTCGTCAGCGGTCAAGCGGAAGCGGACTTCGACATCGGCATGCGCGTGAATGTGGATTCGACGCGAACCCTGCTCGAACTCACACGCCTGCTGCCCACCCCGCCGAAGTTCGTGTTCACCAGCTCGATCGCGGTGTTTGGCGGCGCACTGCCCGCCGTGTTGCCAGACGATCAGATTCTGACGCCGCAAGGCTCGTACGGTGCGCAAAAAGCGATCTGCGAATTGCTGGTGTCCGACATGTCGCGCCGAGGCATGATTGATGGGCGTTCGTTGCGGCTACCCACCGTCACCGTGCGTCCGGGCAAGCCGAATAAGGCCGCCTCGAGCTTTGCCAGCGGCATCATTCGCGAACCGTTGGCAGGTGTTGCCGCCGTATGCCCTGCCTCGCCGGACGCGAAGATGTGGTGTCTGAGCCCACCGCGTGTGATCGACAACATCATCATCGGTCACGAAGCACCCGCGAGTGCGCTGCCGTACACGCGCAGCATCAGCGTACCCGGCATCACGGTGTCAGTTCGTGAGATGGTGGAGAGCTTGCGCCGGGTTGCGGGTGAGGCCGTCGCAGCGCGCGTTTCGTGGCGGCTTGACCCCATCGTTGACCGTCTCGTGTCATCATGGCCGCAAGCGTTCACCGCAGATCGCGGAAAATCACTGGGCATGACGATAGATGCGGGCTTTGATGACATCGTTCGCGCACACATTGACGCAATGAAAAGGTAGAGGAACCTCAAAATGAATGCACGCCTGGAATGGGACGAAACGAAGGTAAAAGCCAGTGTTTCGCCGGAAGAATGGCAAACGCGTGTTGATCTCGCGGCCTGCTACCGCGCGGTGGCGATGATGGGTTGGGATGACCTGGTGTTCACCCACATCACCGCGAAAATTCCCGGCGATGGTCACAATTTTCTGATCAATCCCTACGGTTTGATGTTCGAGGAAATCACGGCATCCTCGCTCGTAAAAATTGACCTGCTTGGCAACAAGTTGGACGGCAACCCGCATCCAATCAACCCGGCAGGCTTCGTGATCCACAGCGCTGTGCATGCAGCGCGCGAGAATGCGCACTGTGTTCTGCATACGCACAGCTTGAACGGCGTAGCGGTGAGCGCGCAAAAGGGCGGCGTGTTGCCGATCTCGCAGCAGTCCATATTTATCCTCGCGAGCCTTGCTTATCATGGCTACGAAGGCGTGGCGCTGATGGACGACGAAAAGCCGCGACTGGTGGCGGATCTTGGCAAAAAGAACTTTTTGATGCTGCGCAATCATGGTTTGCTGACGGTAGCACCGACGATCGCCGATGCGTTCCAGCAGATGTATTTTTTCGAAGCCACCTGCACGATTCAGGTTCGGGCGCAGGCGGGTGGCGGCGAGCTTTTGATGGTGCCACAGTCCATCATTGACATGGCGCAGGCTCAGGCAAAACAGGCGACCAAGGGTAAGGGCGGCATGATTAGCTGGCCGGGGTTGTTGCGTCGGCTAGATCGCAAATTTCCCGGATACGATCAGTAGAGCTTTCTGAGTGAGCGAACGCGCTATTCACGTCAACTAGCATCAGTAGACAACGCTTGGAGGAGCACTGTGTCAGACACACTAAATCGAGATGAATTGTTCACCGGTACGATGCCGGTGGCGGAGCGGCAACGTTTCGACGTCGCTGCGCTGGAGTCGTATCTGCGCAGCCATGTCGATGACTTTGCGGGGCCGCTGACCGTTGAGCAATTTAAGGGCGGGCAGTCCAACCCCACGTTCAAACTCATCACGCCGGGCAAGACTTACGTATTGCGCTCAAAGCCCGGCCCTGCGGCAAAGCTGTTGCCATCGGCCCACGCGATTGATCGCGAATTTCGCGTCATGAATGGGTTGGCTAGAAGCGATGTTCCGGTCGCGAAAATGCACACGCTTTGCGAGGATGAATCAGTCATCGGACGTGCGTTTTATGTGATGGATTTTGTTGATGGTCGCGTGCTGTGGGATCCGCAACTTCCGGGGATGACGCCTGAGCAACGAGCTGCGATTTTCGATGAGATGAATCGCGTGATGGCGGCGCTCCACAACGTTGATTTCGTAGCTGCTGGCTTGTCCGACTACGGCAAGCATGAAGGCTATCTGGCACGACAAATCGCGCGCTGGAGCAAGCAGTACCGCGCATCCGAAACTGAATCGATCCCCGCGATGGACGCGTTGATCGAATGGTTGCCTGCGCACATTCCGTCGGGAGAGGAAACCAGCATCGTGCACGGTGACTACCGCCTCGACAACGTGATTTTTCATCAGACTGAGCCACGAATTCTTGCTGTTCTGGATTGGGAATTGTCGACGCTGGGGCATCCGCTGGCTGACTTCGCGTACCACTGCATGGCGTGGTATCTGCCACCCGGTGCGGGACGCGGGCTCGGTGGCATTGATCTCGCGGATAGCGGCATTCCGAAGGTTCAGGATTACATCGCACGCTACTGCGAACGAACCGGACGCCCGGAATACGACGCGCGCTCAGGCGCGCGGGGCATCCCCAATTTTGAGTTCTACTTGGCCTACAACATGTTCCGCATGGCGGGCATTTTGCAGGGCATCATGAAGCGTGTGGTCGATGGCACGGCCGCTAGCGCGCAGGCTGTGGCGATGGGCAAATCATCGCGACCGATTGCCGAGCAGGGCTGGCTCGTGGCACAACAAATTAGATAACACAGGAGCGAGACAATGGATTTCCAGTACAGCGACAAAGTCAAACACTATCAGGCAGAACTACTGCGATTTTTTGACCAGCACATCTATCCAAACGAACATCGCTACGAGCAAGATGTGGCCGACAACACAGCAGCGGGCAAGCGCTGGACGCCGACCAACATCATCGAAGAATTGAAGCCGCTCGCGCGCAAGGCAGGTCTGTGGAATCTGTTCTGCCCGCACCCGGAATATGGCGCGGGCCTGAACAACATGGAGTACGCGCCGCTCGCCGAAATCACGGGCCGCGTGCCGTGGGCACCGGAAGTGTTCAACTGCTCCGCGCCGGACACGGGCAACATGGAAACCATCATCCGGTACGCCAGTGCCGAGAAAAAAGCGGAGTGGTTGCCCCGCCTGCTCGCAGGTGAAATCCGCTCCGCGTTCGCCATGACCGAGCCGGGCGTTGCGTCAAGCGACGCCACCAACATCGAGACCTCGATCATTCGCGACGGCGACGACTACGTGATCAATGGCCGCAAGTGGTGGATCTCCGGCGCGGGCGACCCGCGCTGCGCGGTGTACATCGTGATGGGCAAGAGCGATTTGTCGGCACCGAAGCATTTGCAGCAGTCGATGATTCTGGTGCCAGCCAACACGCCCGGTGTGACGGTTGTGCGCCCGCTCACAGTATTCGGTTACGACGATGCGCCGCACGGCCATTGCGAAATGACGTTCGAGAACGTGCGCGTACCGGCAGCCAACATGCTGCTCGGCGAAGGTCGCGGCTTTGAGATTGCGCAAGGTCGCCTCGGCCCCGGCCGCATTCACCACTGCATGCGCCTGATCGGCTTGTCCGAGCGCGCGCTCGAGCTCATGTGCAAGCGCCTCACGCAACGGGTCGCCTTCGGCAAACCCGTCGCCGCGCAAAGCGTGTGGCATGAGCGCATCGCCGAGGCGCGCTGCATGATTGATCAGGTGCGCCTCTTGACCCTGAACGCGGCATGGATGATGGATGTTGCTGGCAACAAAGTCGCCAAACAAAACATCGCCATGATCAAGGTCGTCGCGCCGAATGTGGCCTGTCAGACCCTGACCCACGAATACCGGTATCTTATTCTTCTTCATCAGATGGGTCACGCCGGACGATAGCTGCTTGGCAATGCCCCGAGACCGCTTGATGATCGCCGGTAGATCGAAACGGATATTATCCGCCGCAAACCCGTATTCGGGCAGATTATGCAACAGATGGTTGATCTCGGCCGACCGCAGCAGCGCCTTGGTTGGTATGCAGCCCCAATTGAGGCAAATGCCACCCAGGTGCTCCCGCTCGATCACGGCCGCTTTCATACCCAGCTGTGCCGCCCGTATGGCTGCTACGTAG
>JAYVPF010000171.1:0-21801 GCA_043757535.1 Burkholderiales bacterium | reverse complement strand
CGATTGGGCTTGAACAAGCGCGAAGCCAAAGACATGGTCGACTACTTCTTTGAGGAAGTACGCGAGGCTTTAGAGCGCGGCGAAGATGTGAAGCTTTCGGGTTTTGGAATTTTCAATTTGCGTGAAAAGTCGCAGCGCCCCGGTCGCAACCCAAAGACCGGCGAAGAAATCCCGATCAAGGCACGGCGTGTCGTCACCTTCCACGCCAGCAACAAACTTAAAGGTCAGGTCGATTCCGCCCATGCCGAGCGAGAACCTACCGCTCGCTGAGCTTCCTGCCATCCCTGCCAAGCGCTACTTCACCATTGGTGAGGTGAGCGAACTTTGCATGGTGAAGCCGCACGTCCTGCGCTATTGGGAGCAGGAGTTCGGTCAGCTACGTCCCGTCAAGCGACGCGGCAACCGTCGTTATTACCAACATCATGAAGTGCTGCTAGTGCGACGTATTCGCGAGCTGCTCTACGGCGAAGGCTTCACCATCATCGGCGCGCGTGGAAGGCTTGACGAAGAGGCCAACGGCGCACAGCCCCTGACGCGTCGTCGCGGCTCGCCAGCGGCGTTGTCGGCGGCTGCAACGGCAGCGGCTGAGGCGGTGGTTAAGGCGGAAGCCGTGCAGCTACGTGATGAGCTTCTATCGATTGCCGATTTGCTTGATCCGAAGTAGCTTCGGGCGACCGTCGGGTTCGCCACGACTGCTAGAATTCATAACTTCGGTGTGTGGCGCAGCCCGGTAGCGCACTTGCATGGGGTGCAAGGGGTCGTAGGTTCGAATCCTATCACACCGACCAAACGTATAGTAGACGAGGGTTAGCAGGTTAAGAACCGCTAACCCTTTTTCTTTTTTGTGGGGCTTCAAATGGGTATGAGTGCCGAATTCGACATCGATTGGCATACTGGCATCTAAGTGGTCAGTTAAAAGCCCGGCAACTCGATAAATCTAAAGTAATCAGAAGCGAAAACGCCATTGGATTCCTCAACCATCAACAAAATCGTCTCATTCATTTGGGGCATCGCCGACGATGTGCTGCGCGACCTGTTCAGGCGTGGCAAATATCCTGACGTCATCCTGCCGATGTTCGTTATCCGGCGCATGGATTCGGTGCTCGAATCCACCAAGCCCGACGTGTTGGAGACCAAAAAATTATTGGATGGCGCTGGAATCACCGAACAGCGCGCTGCCCTGTGCGATGCGTCTGGTCAGGCGTTCTACAACACGTCCCGCTTCACGCTGCGCGACCTGCAATCGCGCGGCAGCCAGCAACAATTGCTCGCCGACTTTGAGGACTATCTCAGCGGTTTTTCGCCGAACGTGCTCGACATCATCGAGAACTTCAAGTTTCGCAACCAGCTCTCCACCCTGTCCAAAGCCGATGCGCTGGGCACGCTGATCAACAAGTTTCTCGACCCCGATATTGATCTGTCGCCAGCAGGCATCGACAACCATTCAATGGGCACCGTGTTTGAAGAGCTGGTGCGCAAGTTCAACGAAGAAAACAATGAAGAAGCCGGTGAACACTGGACCCCGCGCGACGCGGTGAGGCTGATGGCCAACCTGGTGTTTTTGCCGATCGAAGCACAACTTAAGTCTGGCAGCTATCTGCTGTTTGATGACGCTTGCGGCACCGGCGGTATGTTGACCGTGGCGGAAGAAACGCTCGATGCCATTGCCACCAATCGTGGGCTGCAAATCAGAAGCCACCTCTACGGGCAAGAAATCAACCCCGAAACCTACGCAATTTGCAAAGCCGACATGCTGCTCAAAGGCGAAGGCGATAACGCTGACCACATCGTCGGCGGCGCGGAATGGTCCACCCTGTCGAACGATGCCTTCCCCGCCCGCGAGTTCGACTTCATGCTGGCCAATCCGCCGTATGGAAAGAGCTGGAAGAAAGACCTGGAGGCCATGGGCGGCAAAGACGGCATGCGCGACCCCCGCTTCAAGGTCACGCATCAAGGCGAAGAGATGTCCTTGGTTACCCGCTCCAGCGACGGCCAAATGCTGTTCTTGGTCAACATGGCGGCCAAGATGAATCACAAGTCCGCCTTGGGTAGCCGCATTGCCGAAGTGCACAACGGCAGCTCGCTGTTTACCGGCGACGCGGGCCAGGGCGAGAGCAATATCCGCCGCTGGATCATTGAAAACGACTGGCTGGAGGCCATCGTCGCGCTGCCGCTTAATCTGTTCTACAACACCGGCATCGCCACCTACGTCTGGGTGGTGTCCAACCGCAAAGCCGCGCACCGCAAGGGCCAAGTTCAGTTAATAGACGCCAGTCAGTGGTTCAAGCCGCTGCGCAAGAACTTGGGCAAGAAAAACTGCGAACTCAGCGCTGACGACATTGCCCGCATTACCCAAACCTTCTTTGATTTCGCTGAAACGCCCGAGTCGAAGCTATTCCCCAACGCCGCCTTTGGCTACTGGAAAGTGGTCGTCGAGCGTCCGCTGCGACTGCACAGTCAACTGGCGCTCTCGCGGATCGATGGTCTGCGGGTCGCCAGCGGCAACGAGGATCTGCGACGCGCGCTGGTCGACGAGTTCGGCGAACTGCTGTTCCATGAATTCGACACAGTTGAAAAGGCTTTGGAGAAGCGACTATCGGAGTGGGGCGCTGACGACGCAGAAGACGACGCGGGTGGCGACTGCGACGACGACGAAAGCGAAGGCGGCGCAGCCAAGGCGAAGAAGGGCCTCCCGGAAAAGACCAAGCGCAAGCTCATGGACGCCAGTACTTGGGCGCGTGATGCGCGTCTGTATCACGTCGCCAACGAATTGCGCCAAGCTTTGGGCGACCAGCTGTTTACCGACCACAACGAATTTCGCGACAGGGTTGCCGCGCACCTGAAACAAGCCCAAACCAAACTCTCGGCACCCGACCTAAAAATCATCGTCAAAGCGGTGAGCTGGCGGGAAGAGACCGCGCAGGCAGTGCGTGCCAAGGTACATAAACCCGGCAAGGCCAACGCCAATCCGATGCACGGACTGTACGACGCGGTGGTCGATGGCAAACCGGTGCTGGTGGAATACGAGCCCGACCCCGATTTGCGCGACACCGAGCAAGTGCCGGTATTGGAAGAGGGTGGCATCGCCGCCTTCATCCAGCGCGAAGTGTTGCCGTACACGCCCGACGCATGGGTCAAAGCGGATGCCACAAAAGTGGGTTACGAGGTCAGCTTCACCCGCCACTTCTACAAACCTCAGCCCCTGCGCACGCTGGATGAAATTGCCGCTGATATTTTGGCGATTGAGAAAGAGGCGCATGGCCTGCTGGACGGGTTGCTCAAGGGCGTTTCAGCATGAAATTGGCCGCGAGCCCGCGTGGAATATGGGTGAGCAGCTATCCTGTTAAAGAAAGGTCAAGCTGCCAGTGCGTGCTGCGCGCCAAAAGCCTGACCGCTGGGAGGGGGCGTGATTGAGAATTTGAAACCGTATTCGGCGTACAAGGATTCGGGCTCGAAGTGGATGGCTCAAGTTCCGGCGCATTGGGAAGTTCGTAACCTCCGAACACTGATCCGCCCACGCAACGAACGTAATCGTGTTGATCTGCCGCTGCTGTCCGTCGCCCGCGAACGAGGCGTGTTTGTCCGGTCGATGACTGATGCCAGCGAAAACCACAACATCATTCCCCTTGACTTAACCAACTACAAAGTTGCGCGGGCAGGGAGTTTGGTGATCAACAAAATGAAGGCTTGGCAAGGTTCGATGGGAATTGCGCCCTGCGATGGCATAGTCAGTGCGGCCTACTACGTATTTGACTTCGACATTGCTGATCGAAAGTTTGGGCAGGCACTATTGCGCAGCAAGCCCTATGTTGCCCATTTTGGGCAAGCCTCCGACGGTGTTCGCGTTGGGCAATGGGATTTGACGATAGCAGCGATGCGACAGATTCCGGTGCTTGCACCGCCACCCGACGAACAAGCCGCCATCGTCAAGTTCCTGGACTGGGCCAACGCCCGGTTGGAGCGCACCATTCGCGCCAAGCGTCGGGTGATTGCGCTGCTCTCCGAGCAAAAGCAGGCCATCATCCACCGCGCAGTCACGCGCGGCCTTGACCCCACTGTGCCGCTCAAGCCGTCCGGCATTGCGTGGCTGGGGGATATTCCCGCGCATTGGGAAGTGCGGCGTTTGAAGACCGTGGCCGAGAAGATTGTTGATTGCCTTCATGCAACTCCGACTTACAGCGAGTCTGGATTCCATCCTGCAATTCGAACGGCAGACATCGCTCCCGGAATAGTTCACATACGCAAGGCGCGAAAGATTTCTTCCGCATTCTACGCGCTTTGGACGGCGAGATTGGAGCCTCAAAAGGGCGACATTCTCTATTCGCGTGAGGGGGAAAGATTTGGTATCGCGGCGCTCGTGCCTGCTGGAGTGCGGTTATGTATATCCCAGCGCATGATGGTTTTCAGAATTGCAGGAGGCTTTAGTTCTAGTTTTGTAATGTGGCTTTTAAACAGTAAGCCGACCTACCAGCAGGCACTGCAAGATGTAATGGGATCTACAGCCCCGCACGTAAATATTTCGACGATTAGGAACTACGTTCTCGCTATGCCGCGAAGGCAGGAGCAGGAGAAAATCGTGCAGCATATCGATCAAGAAACGGTTGTTATTGATTTAGCCATCTCGCGAATTACTCGCGAAATCGACCTCTTGCGCGAATACCGCACCCGCCTGGTCGCCGACGTGGTGACTGGCAAGCTGGACGTGCGCGAGGTCGCTGCCCGTTTGCTGCAGGACGAGGCGCAACCCATCTTGGCGCCCGAAGCCATGGACCCGATGGACGCTACCGATTCCGAAGCCGAGCTGGAAGGGTGACGCAGCATGGCAAATCCGCTAAACTGATTGCATCGCAAATGCAACGCAATGCCTGCCGCCATGAAAACCGCCACACTGCCTTCGCTCCGAGTTGAACCCCAGCTGCGTGCCGCAGCTGAGAGTGTGCTGCGCGAGGGCGAGACGCTCACCAGCCTGATAGAAACCGCCATGCGCGATACGATTGCCCGGCGACGTACGCAAGACGAATTTCTGGCGCGTGGCCTGCGCGCTGCCCAGGACGCCAAACAGACGGGCATTTACTACGCGGCCGATACCGTGCACGACGAACTGGCCCAGCGGCTCGATGCGAGGCGTCGGCAGGTACTGGGTTGATGGCGGCGTTTGAAGTTCGCTACACCGCAGCGGCGCGTGAGGATTTGCTGCGGTTGTTCGACTTTTTGCTGGAGCGGGCGCAAACGATTGAAGATTTTGATGCTGCACAAGCTGCCATCGACGCGCTGCGCAACGCAGTGCAAAGCCATCTCAGCCGCGCGCCGTTTATCTACCGAAAGGCAGGCACCAGTGCGTTTGTGCGCGAGTTGATTATTCCGTTTGGCAGCTCGGGATACGTCGCACTGTTCGAAATTGAGGGGGCTGACACCGTCAAAATTTTGGCCGTTCGGCACCAGCTTGAAGACGATTACCACTGACCGCCGATTGCCTCGTCAGGCGACATGCACGGCATTTGACACCTCGACATCGGATAGATACCATTTAGCTATCTAAACGCAATACAAGGCGGTTGCCATGACCGAAGCCACCCTGTTGATCAAGCGCATGCCCGCCGATCTTAAAGACTGGCTCGCTAGCGAGGCGCAGCGCAACCACCGCTCCATGAACAAGGAAACCATTCGTTTGCTGGAAGAGGCGCGTGCGCTGCGCGACAAGGCCGCAAAGCCGGGGCGCGACCCGCAGGCGCTGGCCAGCCTGATGGCGAGCATGCATGCGCTGCCGGTGCTCGATGCTCGAGCGTTGAACGAGATGCTGTATGACGCCGCCGGTCTGCCGCAGTGAGCGACGCGGGCGCAACGCTGCCAGCCGCCGTCGTTGACTCGTCCGCGCTAATGAGCATTCTGCTGGGTGAGGCCGCTGCGCCCCTGTTCATGGCGGGTTTTCAGGCTGCCGACAAACTCTATATTGGCGCGGCAACGCGGGCCGAAACATGGCTCGCGGCCTTCAACGCCAAGGGGGTTGCCGGTGCCCAATTGGTTGAGGCATTGCTGACGGCCCTGCAGGTGGAGACGGTGGACTTCACGCAGGACAGCTTGCCGCAGTTCATTGACGGCGCTCAAACCCATCATCACAAGGTAGACGCCAAAGCGCGGCTGAATCTGGGCGACCTGTTTACCTATGCGCTGGTGCGGGACATGAGCTTGCCCCTGTTTTTTCAGGGCACCGATTTCACCAAAACAAGCATTGAAAATGCCATGGTGCGCTTGGGCTACGCGCTGTCGGATAAAGGCGTGCCGCTGCCGAAGCAGGGGGAAAAACACCATGCCAACTGATACCTCAGAAAAAGGGCTTGAAACCCTGATCGTGCGCCACATGACCGGCACCGATGGTTTGCCGCCCATCGCCCCAGTGGGCACCGGCACGGGCCCGACGACTCATGTTGCGGCACGTCCCGCCGCAGCGTTTGGCGGCACCGGCTATCTGGCGGGTAGCCCCAAGGATTACGACCGTGCGCAGGCGCTGGACGCGTACCAGCTCTTCGCGTTTTTGAAGGCGAGCCAGCCCGATGCATTCAAAAAACTGGCGATGGCGGACGAGCACGATGCCCGCGACATTAACCGGCTGAAGTTTCTGACGCGCTTGTCCAGCGAAATTGGCAAGCGCGGGGTGATTGATGTGCTGCGCAAAGGCATCGAGCACCACCCGGCGGGGCATTTTGATTTGTTCTATGGCACACCATCCGTGGGCAATGCCAAGGCAAAGACGCTGCATGCGGCCAACCGCTTTGTGGTGACGCGCCAGTTTGCCTACAGCATGGATGAGAAGCGCCGGGCGCTGGACCTGGGCGTGTTTATCAACGGTCTGCCGATTGCCACGTTTGAGCTGAAAAATAGCCTGACCAAACAAACGGTGGAAGACGCGGTTGAGCAGTACAAACGCGACCGCGACCCGCGCGAAAAGCTGTTTGAGTTTGGCCGCTGCGTGGTGCACCTGGCGGTGGATGACAGCGAGGTGCGCATGTGCACCCAGCTCGCGGGCAAGGCATCGTGGTTTTTGCCGCTCAACAAAGGCTTTAGCGACGGCGCTGGCAATCCGCCCAACTCGCTGGGGCTCAAGACCGATTACCTTTGGAAAGAGTTGCTGACGCCTGCGGGCTTGACCGACATATTGGAGAACTACGCCCAGATCGTAGAGATTAAAAATCCCAAAACGGGCAAGGCGAAACGCAGCCAGTTGTTTCCGCGTTATCACCAGCTAGCAGTGGTGCGGCGGTCGCTCGCGGATGTGCGTGCGCGGGGAGTGGGTCATAAATATTTGATTCAGCATTCGGCGGGTAGCGGCAAGTCCAATTCCATCGCTTGGCTGGCGCACCAGCTGATTGGCGTGCGGCGCGATGACAAAGCGGTTTTCGATTCGGTGATCGTGGTGACCGACCGGCGCATTCTGGATGATCAGATTCAAAAGACGATCAAGCAGTTCATGCAGGTGGGGGCCACTGTAGGCGCGGTGACGGGAGATACGGCGTCGAAAACGGCACAGCTAAGCGCGTTCATTGCGGAGGGCAAGAAGATCATCATCACGACGATCCAGACCTTTCCGTTTGCGCTGAAGGTGATTGGAGACGAGCATCGGGGGCGGCACTTCGCCATCATCATTGACGAAGCGCATTCCAGCCAGAGCGGAAAAACGGCGGCGTCGATGAGCGCTACGCTGGGTGAGGTGGACGAGGATAAAGATAGAGACCCGGAAACTGATCCCGAGGACATCATCAACGAGGCGCTGGAAAAGCGCATGGCGTCGCGCCAGATGATGACCAACGCGAGCTACTTTGCTTTCACCGCGACGCCAAAAAACAAGACGCTGGAGATGTTTGGCGAACCGCTGCCGCCGGACGCGGAAGGCAAGGTGAAGCACAAGCCGTTTCACGGCTACACCATGAAGCAGGCGGTGAGGGAGCATTTCATTCTGGACGTGCTGGAGAACTACACGCCGGTGGCGAGTTACTTCGGCTTGGTGAAAAAGGTGGAAGACGACCCGCTGTTCGACAAGAAGAAAGCTAACAAGAAGTTACGTAGATACGTCGAGAGCCACGACCATGCGATCAAGCTCAAGGCCGAAATCATGGTCGACCATTTCCATGCGCAAGTGATGGCTACCGGAAAAATCGGCGGTAAGGCGCGGGCGATGGTGGTGTGCAGTGGGATCGAGCGGGCCATTCAGTACTTCAAGGCGTTCCAGACCTATTTGGAAGTGCGCAAAAGCCCATACCAGGCCATCGTGGCGTTTTCAGGGGAACATGAATTCGGTGGGGTGAAGGTCAGCGAGTCTTCGATGAATGGGTTCGCCAGCAAGGACATTGCCGACAAGATTCAGGAAGACCCGTACCGCTTTTTGATCTGTGCCGACAAGTTTCAAACTGGTTACGACGAGCCGCTGTTGCACACGATGTACGTTGACAAAGCGTTGTCGGGCATTAAAGCCGTGCAGACGCTGTCACGGTTGAATCGGGCGCACCCACAAAAGCGCGATTGCTTTGTGCTGGATTTTCAAAACGAGATCGAAGGCATCAAGCTCTCGTTTCAGGACTACTACCGCACGACGATCTTGGCGGAGGAGACCGACCCGAACAAACTCAACGATCTGAAGGCTGCGCTGGACCGCGCGCAGGTGTATTCAGGCGAGCAGGTGGATACGTTTGTGAAGCTGTTTCTGCAAGGGGCTGAGCGCGACCAGTTTGACCCGATTCTTGACGCCTGCAAAGAGGTGTACGAGAGCACGCTGGATGAAGACCAGCAAGTGGCGTTTAAAGGCGGAGCCAAGGCGTTTTGCCGCACCTACGACTTTTTGGGGTCCATCACCACCAGCCACAACGTGGGCTGGGAAAAGCTGTCGATCTTCCTGAACCTGTTGGTGGCGAAGCTTCCATCGCCCAAAGAAGATGATCTGGCCAAGGGCATCATCGACGCCATCGATATGAGTAGCTACCGCGCCGACAAGCAAGCCACGATGAAGATTGCGCTCGCCGACTCGGATGCCGAGATTGACCCCGCACACGAAGGCGCTGGGCGTCGCCCCGAACCGGACCTGGAACGATTGAGCACGATACTGAAAACGTTCAACGACAATTTCGGCACGCTGTTCACCGATGCCGACCGGGTGGCCAAGCGCATACGCGACGACATCGCTCCCAAAGTAGCCGCTGACGCGGCCTACCAGAACGCAAAAGAGAACACCCCACACACAGCGCGAATGGCCCACGACCAGGCACTGGGCCGCGAGATGCAGATTTTGCTGCGCGACGACACGCAAATCTACAAACAGTTTGTTGAAAACGAATCGTTCAAGCGGTTTGTGGGTGACATGGTCTTTGCGATGACGAACCAGGCGCAGCTGCGTGGAGGGCGTCCAAGGGTTTGATTGCGGCGAGCGATCACGGATACAGCAATATCGTAAACACATTGCTGCTTAGGGGATAGCGGCTCATTAATCTAAAAGTCAACAATTATCATAAATTCGTGCTATGCCCTATGCAGCGGTCACTTCAGCGAAAAGCTGTACTACACCCCGGGCTCATGGCGGTTGGTTTTGACGCTCCTTGACGAATAAATTGACTCACACTTGACGTTTGTTTAGGCTTTTGGCACGGCTTACGTTCCGCAATTTACGATCACTTCGGCGCTGCTCAACGAGGTTGAGCGGGTGGCGGCGCTGCGCGAGCGCATTCAGCGCGCAGCGGTGAATCTGGCCTGGATTCTGGCGCTGCAGAAAGCTGATCGCTGCCGGAACGTGCATGGGTCGACCGCGATTGAGGGCAATCGGCTGACACTGGCGCAGGTGCGGGCGCTGTACGAGGGTCAAACGCTTTCAGGTGCGGGGGGGGGCGACGTACTACCGATGACGTCAGTTTAGCGGCGCGCGCAGCGAGGCGTTCAGCAACTCGCCCCACTTGCGATCAAACGGATGAACACGATCTACTTTTATCTCACCCCGGTACACAGGAAGCCCGCTGTTGGCCCATTCAAAGAGCGATCCTTCCAGATTGAATACGTTGCGATAACCGCGCTTCTGGAGCGCTTGTGCGGTCGCGGCAGAGCGCAATCCCACCGAGCAATAAACGACGATCAGGCTATCCTTTGGTAGCGTCTCTACCTGTTTTGAAACGGCCTTATCGGTTGGCACCGAAACTCCGCCCTTGAGTTGACTTACGGCAAACTCCTCGGACGAACGAACGTCCAGCAGAACGATCGACGCTTCCTGGACCAATCGCTTTTGAAGCTCGGGGACAGTCATTTGGCGCACGTCAGGATGGGACTTGCGAATATCGGCCTTGAGCGTGGGCCAGTCAGGCGCAGAAAACCATCCGGCATTCGCGAAAGTTGAGATCGCTAGCGCTAGCAACGCGAATGTGATTGCAGGCAGCGCCGAAACGACGGCGACCGCACGCTGCATTTGCACTGCTCTGTCCGGCATTATCTTCGTCATGATTTGATTTTGGTGAAAATGGAGGAGCGGAAGCGCTAATGATCTCGAACTGGCGCGTGGGAGCGTGTTGACGCAGAATAATTTTGCATCAGGGTGCCAGCTCGGCGGAACCCCTTCGGGCGCCCCCCTACAACACGATTTTTCCGGCATAACCCGTCAGCTCCAAATACCCGCGCCCGATCAGCGTGCCTTCGACCTGCACCAAGCCTTCCCAATAGGTGACCGGAGCAGGGCGGCGGGCGGACAGTTCCTGATCGTCAATGGTCGGTTTGGTGCGAATGGTGTGCGGGCCGAAACGCAATTCGGTTTCGACGGGATACTCGGTGCCGCGCGCTGATCGCCATCGTCGCAACGCCTTGAATTGCACATCAGCGGCGCTCCAGGTCTGCGTTCGTCCCGCTGCATCACGTAATGTTGAGTGGGCAAACACAGTCGCTCCCAAAGCGTCACGAATACGGAAGGCCATCAGCGCGCCGCCGTCCGCCAGGTTGATACCGAGCCAGTCCCAGCCGACGTCGGCCTCGCCCAGCACCTCGCTCGACCATTCGTGATCGAACCACGCTTTGCCCCCCGCGCGTTGCGATTTACCGTCGAGGACGACGCGGCCGTCGACCTGTAGCTGCGGCCAGCTCACGTAGTAGCTCGCCTGCTCGGAGCGCGAACCTTTCTGCGAAAAACCAGCGTCGCCTTGAAGCATTTTGGGTTGCGTCGGCGTGAGTGAAAAATCAAACGCGAACTGTGCGTCTTGCGCTTTCAGCGTGAACACATCCGACGCGCTGCGCTGCATCTGCCAAGCGCCGGTATGCACGTCGCAATCGGCAGTCGAAAATCCCGCACCGAGGTTGGCGCGGGCGGCACGCTCGGCATGCAGCAGTTTGTCACCCGGCAATGTCACGGCGGCGTGCGCAAATAGAATTTGGCTCGCCGCGATGGGCGACGATAACACCTCTGCAAATCCCGTTCGCACGCGAAAAAAAGTGAGTTGAAAACCGATGTCTTGGCGCGGCAAATCGAGCGCCCCTGTGATGTACCACCACTCGGTACGAAAGTCTGGATGCGCGCCGTGATCGCGTGGAAATTGCAGCAACAATCCACGCAGCACTTTTGCGTATTGCGGAGTCGCTTCGGCCATCGCCGAGAGCAGGCAGGACAGCATAAACGCGCGGCGCTTCACTGCACGCTCCCCAACACTCGCGCCGCAGGAAGAAGGGTGGTTTGCCGTGCCGCAAACCGACTGGCGATCAGCCCTGCCAACAGTGTGAGCACAACGCCGGTCATCACCACCAGCCACGGAACGTGCAACTGCATACGCCAGTGAAACGCTTGCGGATTGATCACATGCGTCAGCAGTGCGCCGACCGCCACGCCGCACGCCAGACCAATCGCAAGACCGATGCTGGCGATCATCAGCCCTTCGAACATCACCGCCCGCGTGAGCATCGCGCGGTCAAATCCGAGCGCGCTGAGCGTGGCCAGTTCACGCGCCCGCAGCCACACGCTGGCGGCCAACGTCACCGCCAGGCCGAACAATCCAATCATCATCGCGGCCGCCTCCAGCGCGTAGGTCACCGCAAAACTCTTGTCGAAAATCGACAGCGACAAGCGACGAATTTCAGCGCTCTCGGAGAACTCAAGTCCGTAACGTTTGACATAAGTGCCAAGCCAATTTTTTGCTGCCCCTTCCTCTCCGGGGCGAGGCCACAACGCAAGGTCGGTCGGCTCGAATCGACCACCCAGCTTTTCGTAATCGCTGCGGCTGATGACCACTGAGCCAAACTGCCGCGCATAGTCGCGCCAGACCCCACCGATGAAAACATGGGTATCGCGTCCCAACAAAGGCAAACGCAGAAGCTGACCCGGCGCGAGACTGTACAACTCCGCCATCGGTTCGCTCACCCACACCACTGTTTGTTCAGGCGGCGGCGCAATCACTTGCCCGGTGAACGGCAAACGAGCGCCCGGATCATTACGATCCAGCTCGCGCACCAGCAGCGCCACGGCGGGTCGCGAAACATCGAGCGTGAGGCTTGAGAAAGCGGCGCTCTCGCTTTTGGCGAACGGCGCGTCGGGTCGTTTCAACGCTTCGAGCGCGGCTTGCGGAAGCGGTGTGGCTTTGCTGCGCGCATACAACGGGGCGGGCAGCACCTCGTCCAGCCACGTGTCCACCGCGACCCGAAAGCTCGACACCATGATGACCATGCTCACGGTTAACGCAAAGCTCACGATGAGCCCGCTTGCCGCGACTTGCGCCATTAACGGTGCCTGAGCAACACTTTGCACGGCGATGCGCTGCGCCGGTGGCAAGTTGTAGCGCGACAAGTGACTGAAAATTGCATGCGTTACTAACGGTGCCGCAACGATGCCAATCACGAGCACCACGGCAATCGCGGCATAGCCCGCAAACGGCAGACCAGTAATCGCCGGGGCTTGCGACAAGCCCACCGCAACAAAAGACAGCGCGATGAGCAGCACGCCGCGACGCGCGTGTGCCTGCGGTGGCCGATGTGCGAAGCCCGTTTTGAGCGCAGCGGCAAGGGGTTGCGTACGATTGAGCCACGCGGGATACGCAGCACCTACGAGGCTCGCCGCGCATCCCAGCGCGAAGAAAATCAGCATCGATAACGGCGTCGCAACAATCGTCGGCGCGCTGCCAGAAAAGTAGCCCCCGCCCAAGTCCCCTCCGAGCAATTGTGTGAACGAATACGCTAGGGCATAGCCGAACAATAGGCCCAACGCAGAGCCGGGAATGCCAATAGCAATTGCCTCAAACAACACCTGTGCCATGCGCTGTGACGGCGTGAGGCCAAGCACGCCGAGCAGCGCAAATTGCGTTGAGCGTTGCGCCACAGCCGTCAACTGCGTGGCGAAAACGAGGAAGCCGCCAGTCAGCAAAGCCACCAGCGCCAGCACGTTTAAATTGACGCGATAAGCCCGCGACAAATTGGAAACGCGCTCGCCTTCGTCGGCCGCTCCTTTGACGATCAGACCTGAGGGTAGCGTTGCTGAAACAGATTTGCGCCACGCCACAACATCGGTGTTCGCCGCGAGCCGAATTCGGGCCTCGGAGACGGCGTCCGTCGGCCCAAATCGCGCCTGCACCCACGCAATGTCCGCTATAGCAATCAAGTCGTCTGCACGCGTTGCGGGCAGGTCACCCCTGATGCGTGTGCGCCACGTCGCATCACCGCGCGTGATGGTGACCTCGTCCCCCGCCTTACGCTTCAAACGAGCGAGCAACGCACGCGACAAATAGACGCCATCCTCGAACATATTGCCGGGCAAATTGCCGCTTTGACGCGGCAATAAATCAGGCATCACGACAGGCGCGCTCAGTACATCGAGCCCGATCAAACGCACCGTCGCAGATTCATTATCAATGCGCACCCGCACCTCAATCACCGGCGCGACCACCAGCACAGCTGGGTCGCGCGCCACGAGATTCACCACGGTCAGCGGCACGCTAGCAGCACTGTCACGCGGCGCGATCACCGCGTCTGGCTCGCCCTGCACGCTCTTCATCGCGCGCGAAAAATCGTTCAGCGCTGCCGTGTTGATCAAGTCAATCGCAAAACCCAGCGCCACGCCCAACGCAATGGCCAGCATCGACAACAGCGTCGCCGTGAGGCGCGTCTGAAACTGCGCCTTGATCAGCCACAAGGTGAGCGTCACGGTGCAGAAACCCACGCCTTGTAGTAGCGGCTCCGCCGCGACCCTAGTTTGCTCGCCGCGTCGGGTCGCGGCAGAGCCGCTCCTACCGTTGCATCCATGTTGTTACGCACTTTGGCTAACGCTCTCCCGCCTGTAAGCCGTCCGGTGTCAGTGTCAACGTTTGATCGCAGCGCGCCGCGACTTGCGCCGAATGGGTCACGATCAGCGCCGCCGTGTTCTGCTCGCGACAGCGCGTAAGCATGAGCGACAGCACCTCGTTTGCCGTGCGTGGATCAAGATTGCCTGTCGGCTCGTCGGCCAAAATCAGTTGCGGCTTGTGAACCAGCGCGCGCGCGATCGCCACACGCTGCAACTCACCGCCTGACAACGAAGCAGGCCAACGCGCACCAAAATCCGCGAGCCCCACGCGATCAAGCAACGTTGCGATACGCACCGCATGTTCGGCAACCCGCACGCGCGTCAGCAACAGCGGCACCGCAATATTCTGCGCAACGCTTAACGTCGGCAATACATGAAACGCCTGAAACACAAAACCAATGCTCGCCGCGCGAAGCCGCGCCCGCTCAGCCTCAGCGAGCGCCATCATGTCTTGCGAACCAATCAGTACGCGGCCGGTCTCAGCCGTCTCCAGCCCCGCGATGCAGTTCAGCAGCGTGCTTTTGCCAACGCCCGATTCCCCTACCAGCGCAACGATTTGCCCTGCGGAGACCGAAAAGTTGAGATCCCGAAAAATTGGACGCAGCGCATTCGGGTGGCGCTTGGTTAAACCTGAAACAACGAGCATCACCTGATTCTAGATTTCATGCGATATCGCGCGCGCAACGCTCGAGATTCAGCCTTGAAATAGCGATTTCCACTCTGGCGCCGTTGTTATCGGCATGCGGCAATCCGCGCCATACGCGACGCTTATCGCTGGTAACGGCGATGTAGGCTAGCAGCGCCTATCGCGAACAGTCCCAGCGATCAGAATCAGCAACGCCGCCGCAGTAGCGCCTGCGCCCGCGGCGACGGCGACGCTTCGCATGGGGTGCGCCGCGATGTATTGTTCGCAAGCGACGCCCCAAGTCGACACGACGAGATCGCGCTCTTCAAGCAGTTCATTGATTTCATCGGGTCGCGAGGTTTTATCGCCTGGCGGGTTGGTGGCGGTGCCGTAGTTTGGATACGCTTCAAGCGGGTCGGTGGCGTTTCGAACCGTGCTGGCGAGGTCTTCGGGGCCGGTGATGTCGTTGGGCGCTGTCATAGCGATATCTCCAAGGGTTGGCGCGAACGGGAATGTGAGAAATTGATGCGTACAACCGAATGTAGACGTCGTGACCCCGATGTAGAAGGCGCGCAAATCCCGTTATGACGTGGGACTATCCCTACGAGGATCGTCGACTTCTACCTTGGCGGCCACAGGCCCCAGCACTGAAGCGCCGCGCATTTTGCACTCATCGGCACCTCTGATAATTCGTTTTTGGGGATGCAGTGCCAGGAGTCCGGAGCGCAGCAATCGCAGCGCACGCTCTAGCACGTGAGCTCATCTGCCAAAAACGCGACCATCGCGCGACAACGCAATGCGCCCCACAAGTGAATTATTAGAGGTGCCCTCATGCTCCGGATGGCCGACGCACCCAGCTCGACGTTGAGCGCTCGAAGTCGCGCCAGCGTCCTACGCCGCACCGGCAATTCCGCTGATGGCATGTCACCAGCGTGCGCACTGAAACTCAATATCCGGGCCACAGGTCGCGGCCTGCAATCGAAGGAGACGTCAATGGTACCCAACATTCATCAGCCAGACCGTCACGACGCGTCGCCGCCGTCGAGAAGTGATTTCCAAAGCCGCCCGGCTGGCGACCAGGGCAGCGACGCTTCAACAGAGGCTGGTCAGTTCGCACACGACTGGGAGTACGCAAAAAAGGCGCTTGCTGCCCGATGGAACAAGTTGACGCCGGATGACTTCGCAGCATCGGACGGCAACCGCGACCGCTTTGTGGAACGTCTCGCAAGCCGAGGCGGAATTTCGCAGTTTGAAGCGGCCAACGACCTCACCGCGTTTGAAGCTCACCAGCCCATCCATTGGCGTCGCCGGGTGCCGACCGCACGGTCAAAGCAGTAACCCTGTCTGCACGCCAGCCGGACAGCGTGGAGGCGCTCCGCGACGCCCTTGTCCACGTGGATCTAAAAGCGCCCGCGAAGGCGCTGCACGGTGTAGCAGCAGAGTAAAAACGTAAGCCGCCACAACTCGGCGAACCGGCGCAGCCGTCCGAGGTCACGCAGCAGCGCTAGCTAGATGGGGCGCGGGCGCGTTGTGGCGAGGAATCTAGCGCCTGCGTTCGCAGCGGGTGCCGGGATTAGGCAAACGCAAGGCATCCGGTATATCTCGTGTTCAGTCGCACACTTCCTGAATCACAGGGAGTCACAAGGCCTGTTTGCGGAGATGAGAACTGACTGGTTGGTGCCCAGCCACTGCGGCTATGAAGGGCATCGACTTGGCGGCCCCTGCGATGGCGGCGGATCACAACTCACTCGAACGCCTGAATGTGTTCTGATGTTCCGCCAACGTCATAATCACTGTCATGCGGCGACAAATCCTGTTCTTCCTCTGCTTTGCATACGTCGGCGTAGTGATCGCTGCTGACGCTCCGTCACTCAAGGTTGGCTCAAAGCGCTTCACCGAGTCCTATGTGCTCGCCGAGATTATTCGCCAGCAGGCGGATACAGCGGGCGAAGTGCCTGCCTTGCATCAGCAGGGGCTGGGCAATACGGCCATTGTGCTGGCGGCGCTGCGTGCCGGATCGATTGATGTTTACCCGGAATACACCGGCACGATCGCACGCGAAATTTTGAAGCTTGACACGGTGCCGCCGCTCGACGTACTCAACGCCCGACTGGCGCCGATGGGGCTGGCGGTGTCGGTGCAGCTGGGCTTCAACAACACGTACGCGCTCGCGATCCCGACCCGGCGTGCGGAGGCTAGCCACATTGCCACGCTGAGCGATCTGAAATCTCACGCCAATCTTCGGCTGGGACTGTCGCAGGAATTCATTGGTCGAGCGGATGGCTGGGCCGGCTTGAAGACGGCCTACGATTTGCCGTGGACATCAATGCGCGGCCTGGACCACGGTCTGGCATATGACGCTGTCGCGCAAGGCCAGGTCGATGTGATCGATATTTATTCCACCGACGCCAAGATCGGCAAATATCGACTGACGGTTTTGGCCGATGACAAGCAATACTTTCCGCGATACGACGCGGTGCTGCTGCACAAAATTGACGTGGCAAGTCGCTTTCCCAAGCCGTGGGCGGCGATTAGCTCGCTCGCGGGCCGCATTGATGAAGATGCTATGCGGCGCATGAATTCGGCTGTGGAACTGGACAACCAATCCTTTGATGCCGTTGCGCGTGATTTTCTATCTGGTAATCAAGCCGCCAGCAACGCAAACGTCGTGATTGGCAAGACAAACGGCGCAATTAGCCCTGCCACCACCAGTGCCCCTAAACGTTTTTGGGCAACCTTATTCGGCGCGGATTTCATTCGCCTGGTGGTTGAGCATTTGGGGTTGGTGTTGCTTTCACTCGCGGCCAGCGTGTTGATCGGGGTGCCATTGGGCGTGGCGGCGGCGCGACATCCACGGGTGGGAATGATGATTCTGGGCGGCACCGGGATTTTGCAGACGATACCGTCGCTGGCACTTCTGGCGATCCTGATCCCGTTGACAGGGCGCATTGGGCTGGTGCCCGCCTTCATCGCGCTTTCCGTTTATGCGTTGTTGCCAATCGTACGCAACACGCATACAGGGATGACGCAGATTCCCGTCGGCATCAAAGAAGCGGCGCATGCTCTCGCCATGACGCCGCCGATGATTTTGCGCTTGATCGAATTGCCACTTGCGCGCGCCACAATCATGGCCGGCGTAAAAACCTCCGCCGTAATCACCGTAGGGACAGCGACCATCGCCGCCTTCATTGGTGCCGGTGGCTTTGGTGAACGTATCGTCACCGGCCTCGCGCTTAACGACAACGTGACGCTGTTGGCAGGCGCGATACCCGTCGCCGCGCTGGCGATATTAATTGAGCATGTGTTTGGCTTCTTCGGGCGCAAGCTGACGCCACCTGCGCTCAGGCCTTAACTTGTTTTCGTAGCGCTGAGTGATTGGCAGGTCGGTGCAGCGCGTAGGGTTGTCGCAATGCGTGTCGCGCAGATGGGCTAGATAAAGTTTAACCACTGCACCATCGCGAAAGCCCCGCGGCTCTACTGTCGTTTGCGCGCGAATCTTCATGCTGATGCTGGCCACCGCGTCGGGCCGTATGACCAAGAGTGAAAAACTCGACTAAGGCCAGAACGCATCGGTGCCGAAGCAACCAGTCGAGGAAAAGTATACTTTCTCAAAATCAAGCCAACGGAGGCCTTTTATGACTAACCTATTGATTGCGGGCATTTCCGCCGTCGCCGCTAGCGCGCTGGTGCACGCCCAACCCCTGCCGACGGCCACACCCGAAAGCGCCGGCTTCTCCAGCGCCAGGCTGGCCAACATCGACGCTTTCTTCGCGGCCGAGATCGAACGCAAGCGTGTGCCCGGTGCCGTCGTGGCCATTGCCCGCGAGGGCAAGCTGGTCTACTTTAAGGCCTTCGGCATGGCCGATGCGGACAAGGGCCTAGCGATGCGCACCGACACCATTTTTCAGCTGGCGTCGATGACCAAGATTCAGCTCGCCGTGGGCGCGCTGGCGCTCACCGAACAAGGCAAGCTGCCGCTGCAAAGTAAGCTGGCTGACTACTTCCCCGCCTTTGGCAGTATGCAAGTAGGCGTGCCTGCCAGCGACGGCAAGTTCACGACCGAGCCGCAGAAGCGACCCATCCTTATCCACGACCTCTTCCGCCATACATCGGGCATTCCGTACGGTGGCCGGCCCGACGGCAGCAGCGCTATCGCTGCGTTGTGGCCGAGCGGCGCTACCGCTCAATACATGGGAACGGCGGCTGAATTCGCCACCACGATTGCCAAGCTGCCGCTGGTGTACCAGCCGGGGACGGTGTACGAGTACGGCTTGTCCTTCGACGTCCTGGGTGCCGTGGTCGAAAAGATCACCGGCAAGACGCTTGGCGGGTACTTGGCCGAAACTTTGTGGAAGCCGCTGGGGATGGTCGATACCACCTTCCGCCCTACAGAACCGCAGATGGCGCGCGTGGCACGGCCATTTCCCAACAACCCGCTGGACGGTAAGCCACAGTCCATCGCTGCACTGCGGCGCGCAGCCAGTTTCGACTGCGGCGGCGGCTGCGCGTTCGGCAGCATTGCCGACTACATCCGGTTCGGCCAGATGCTGCTGGCCGGTGGCAGTCTGGAAGGCCAGCAAATTCTCAGCCCAGCGTTTGTGAAACTGATGACCAGTAACCACCTGGGCGCTGGCATCCTGAACCGGGTGGCCGCACTGGAACCGCACCGAGACGGTTATGGCTTTGGACTGGGCGTGGCCGTGCGTATGCAGCCGGGCCTGGCCGCCGTCCCCGGCAACGCCGGTGAGTACACATGGAACGGTGCCAATGGCACGGGCTTCTTCTGCGACCCCAAAGAACAGTTGGTGGTGGCCTTCGGCACCGCCGCGCCGGGTGAGCTGCGAAAGTACTACCGCGAACAGGTGCAAGACTTGGTGTACGGCGCGCTCAGCCGCTAAGCGTCTGGGCCGAAGCCGCAAGCGGCTGCGCTACGTGCCCCTAGCCCCGTCATCGAAGTACAAAACATCTGAGGCTGACGGTTACACGTTCAACCCGCGCTTCGAGACAAGCTATTGGCAGGAACATCATACTTTCGTCACAACATGACAAAAAGGCCACCGAAAAAATGGCCTAAGTCCTTGATTTCATTGGTGGGCGGTACTGGGTTCGAACCAGTGACCCCTGCCGTGTGAAGGCAGTGCTCTACCGCTGAGCTAACCGCCCAATGAGCCACAATTCTAACAAGCCCAATCGTGGTCTTGCGGCGAGTGTAGCGAGTTTCGATTGACTTCATTGGTTGTATAGCTTTTTATGAAAACGTCCATTGCATTTGGGCTGTACTGCGATTAGCGCGTTAGTCGCAAAACGACAAAATGTGGTTGAAGCCCCTGTGGAATGGTGTTTTACGGTGAAAGCTGATGGCCGAATTCGGGGCATTCGCGGGTGTGATTTGCTTTGATCAAGCGCGGCAAACGCATTTCCAGCTACGATGCGAACTGAAAGAAATTCGCGCCCTAAAGGATAAAACATGCCCGTCATCACTAACGTCGAAGACCTGCGCTTGCTCGCCAAAAAGCGGGTGCCGAAAATGTTCTACGACTACGCTGATTCGGGCTCATGGACCGAGAGCACGTATCGCGGTAACGAGGCAGATTTTCAGGGCATCAAGTTCCGCCAACGCGTCGCCGTGAACATGGAAAACCGTTCGACTGCCACCACGATGGTCGGCGTTCCGGTGACGATGCCCGTGGCCATTGCACCGGTCGGCCTGACCGGCATGCAGCACGCCGACGGCGAAATCCTCGCGGCAAAAGCGGCAGAGAAATTCGGCATTCCGTTCACGCTCTCAACCATGAGCATCTGCTCGATTGAGGACATCGCAGAGAACACCCGCGCGCCGTTCTGGTTTCAGCTCTACATGATGCGCGACCGCGACGCGATGGTGCGCATGATCGCGCGCGCCAAGGCCGCCAAATGCAGCGCGCTCGTGCTCACGCTCGACCTGCAAGTCATCGGCCAGCGTCACAAAGATTTGAAAAACGGCCTCACCGCGCCGCCGCGCCCAACGGTGGCCAACATCATCAACTTGATGACCAAACCGCGCTGGTGCCTCGGCATGCTCGGCACGCGCCGCCACACCTTCGGCAACCTGGTCGGTCACGTTAAAGGCGTCAGCGACATGAATTCGCTCGCCGCATGGACCAACGAACAGTTTGACCCGCGCCTGTCATGGCCCGATATTGCGTGGGTCAGACAACAGTGGGACGGCCCGCTCATTCTCAAAGGCATTCAGGACGTTGAAGACGCGAAGCTCGCAGTCGAGAGCGGGGCCGACGCGATCATCGTTTCGAACCACGGCGGTCGCCAGCTGGATGGGGCAGAGACCTCCATCCGTGCGCTGCCGCGCATCGTCGAAGCTGTGGGTGACAAGATCGAAGTCCACATGGACGGCGGCATCCGCAGCGGGCAGGACGTGCTGCGCGCCGTAGCACTTGGCGCGAAGGGCACCTACATCGGCCGCGCCATGGCCTACGGCCTGGGCGCGATGGGCGAAGCGGGCGTCACCAAAGCGCTGCAATGCATTCACAAAGAGCTTGATATTTCGATGGCGTTTTGCGGGCGAACGGATATCAAGACGGTCGATAAGGGGATACTTTTGGAGGGGACTTATCCGACGAGCACTCGCAGTAAAGCGGACGAAGCGATGGCAGTTGTTGATGAAATCCGCGCGGGGTTTGCAGGTGGTGGAACCGATGGCCGAAAGTTCACTCGGGACGAGATGAACGAGCGCCGATGATCCAAATAGTAGGTAGGCTGAGTCGATAACGCCGCATACACGGTCGCGGGCAAGACGAATTACGACTCGAATCATCGCTTCACCACGAGCCGCGCTGACATCAACGAGGTCGTTGCCAAGGGTTGGGTCGATGAAGGCGTCGTGATGTGTGTGCCGGAATGAGCT
>JAYVPF010000170.1:0-21853 GCA_043757535.1 Burkholderiales bacterium | reverse complement strand
GATGTTTCGACTCGCTCAACATGACAGCGTGGGCGTCAGGGCTGCGGTCTGAGGCACGTAACTAGTCAGGACTAAATATGTCCTATCGCAACCGGTATCGCTCCCTCTCCCCCGAGGGAGAGGGCGGGGGTGAGGGTGATTGCATCGCGATGCCTGAAACGTGTGCTAAGTCCCTCACCCCAACCCTCTCCCCGAGGGAGAGGGAGCCTGCCGAACCGGTCATATTTGGTTGACTCAGTAATAAGTGACCGGCATTGCACCTAGCCGAATAGTTACGGACGCCATCGAGGCGAATATACGGATCTACGAAACGAGACACTGATATGAAAAATGAAAATGGCTGGCTTCGCGCGGGGCTGATCACACTCGCAATCGCGATTCTCGGTGTCGGCGCCTGGTGGTGGTATCGCAGCAAACAGACCGACGCGACCGGCATGGATAAATCGGGCGCTAACGCTACGGCAGATGCGAAGGGCGGTGCTGCTGGTGCGGCAGGTGGTCGTGGTCGTACCGCAGTGCCTGCTGTCATCGATCAAGTCCGCGTCAGCGAAGTGCCCGTGATCGTGACCGCGATTGGAACGGTCACCGCGCGCGGAACCGCCGCGGCGCGTGCGCGGGTCGACGGCCTGTTGCAAAGCGTGTTGTTTCGCGAAGGGCAATTGGTGCGCGCTGGCGAAGTGATTGCGCGCATCGATCCGTTGCCGTTTCAGGCGGTGCTGCAATCGGCGCAGGGCCAACTGGCCAAGGATCAGGCGCAGCTTGACTCGGCCAAGCTTGATCTCGTGCGCTACCAAAAATTGTTGGAGCAGGACAGCATCGCGCGCCAGCAGGTTGAGGCGCAAGCCGCGCTGGTGAAGCAGCTTGAAGGCACCTTGCTCGCCGATCGTGCGCAGGTGACTATCGCACAACTGAACGTGGGCTACACCGAAGTGAAAGCGCCGATCACGGGCCGCACGGGGTTGCGTCAGGTTGATTCGGGCAACATGGTGCGTTCGTCCGACACGAACGGCATCGTTGTCATCACCGAAGTACAGCCGATTACAACGGTGTTTTCATTGCCGCAAGAAGCGCTGCCGTCGGTACTCGCGAAGATGGGGCGCGACACCAATAGCGCGCCGCGTTTAGCCGTGCAAGTACTGGATCGCGATGGCCGCACCGTGCTCGATACCGGCGAGCTTTTAGCCGTGGACAACCAGATTGATGCGACCACGGGCACTGTGAAGTTGAAGGCTGTGTTCCCGAATAAAAACAACGCGCTATTCCCGAATCAGTTCGTCAACATGAAGCTCGAACTGGAGCGTCTGGATGCAGCCGTCACCGTCCCACAAAGCGCCGTTCAGCGCGGCACACCGGGCACTTATGTTTACGTCGTGACCGCCGAGAAGAACGCCAGTCTGAGAAAGATTCAGCTCGGCCCGGTGATTGGTGATCGCGTGGTGATCACCTCCGGGCTCAAAGAAGGCGAATCAATTGTGGTCGACGGTGCGGACAAGCTGCGTGACGGCGCGCCAGTGACCACAGTGCAAGCGGCACCCGCCGCCGCACAGCGCGGCCCGCGCGGAGATCGGGCGAAGAAAGACGGTGCTGCAGCAACCGATGGTAATGCGTCCGCAGCGACCGGCGTTGCTCCAGCTACCACGTCTGGTGCAGCTCCAGCAAACGCAACCAGCGCGGCAGCGCCATCGAAAAGCAGCGAATCAAGACCCGCTACACCCGCTGCTGCCACTAGCACTGACACGCCCAAAAAGCCGTGGTCTGAACTTACGGATGTTGAAAAAGCAGAACGCAAGAAACAGCGCGAAGCCAACGGCGAAGCGCCCAGAGGCGCGCCAAAGCAGTGAGCATGAATCCGTGTGAGCCGTTCATCCGGCGACCCGTCGCGACGAGCCTCTTGATGCTCGCGATTTTCATCATCGGCGTCATTGGTTATCGCCTGTTGCCGCAGTCCGCGCTGCCGCAGGTGGACTACCCGACGATTCAGGTCACCACGCTGTATCCTGGCGCAAGCCCCGAGGTTATTTCGTCCTCAATGACTGCACCGCTGGAGCGACAGTTCGGGCAAATGCCGGGGCTGGAGCAGATGTGGTCGACCAGCTCGGGCGGGGCGTCGGTCATCACGCTGCGATTTGCACTTGATCTGCGTCTTGATGTGGCCGAGCAACAGGTGCAAGCCGCAATCAATGCGGCCACAACACTATTGCCAACCGACCTCCCCGCACCGCCGGTCTACAACAAAGTCAATCCCGCCGACGCGCCGGTGCTCACGCTTGCGCTCACGTCCGACACGCTGCCGTTGCCTCGTGTGCAAGATTTGGCCGACACGCGCATCGCTCAGAAATTGTCACAAGTCACCGGCGTCGGTCTCGTTACATTGTCGGGCGGTCAAAAGCCCGCCGTGCGCATTCAGGTGAACCCACGAGCGCTGACGCAGCTCGGCCTCTCGCTCGATGACATCCGCACCGCCGTTGGCAATCAAAACGTCAACGCCGCCAAAGGCAGCTTCGACGGCCCGCTGCGCGCTAGCACCATCGATGCGAACGATCAGCTTAAGGACGCCAGCGAATATTCAAAGCTCGTGATCGCCTATCGCAACGGCGCACCGATCCGCATTCAGGACGTCGCCGCCGTGGTGAACGACGCCGAGAACATTCGTCTTGCCGCGTGGGCCACATTGGATCGCGACGGCAAACGCATTCAGCAGCCCGGCATCGTGATCTCCGTGCAGCGGCAGCCGGGCGCGAACGTCATCGAAACAGTCAACGCGATCAAAGCGATCCTGCCGCAGATGCAATCCGCATTGCCAGCGTCTATCGAACTGGTCACACTTACTGATCGCACCACGACGATCCGTGCGTCCGTGCGCGATGTGCAGTACGAATTGATGCTTGCCGTCGCGCTCGTGGTGATGGTGATCTTCCTGTTCCTGCGTAGTGTTTCCGCGACGGTCATCCCGAGCGTCGCGGTGCCGCTATCGCTCGTCGGCACCTTCGCCGTCATGTACGCGGCAGGATTCTCGGTAAATAATTTGTCGCTCATGGCGTTGACCATCGCGGCGGGCTTCGTGGTGGATGACGCCATCGTGATGATCGAAAACATCGCGCGCCGCATTGAGGACGGCGAAGCGCCGTTCGAGGCCGCGATCAACGGCTCGAAGCAAATCGCGTTCACCATTATTTCGCTTACCGTATCGCTGCTCGCGGTGCTGATTCCACTCTTGTTCATGCGTGATGTGGTGGGCCGACTGTTCCGCGAATTTGCGCTGACGCTCGCGATTGCGATCATCATCTCCGCGTTGGTGTCGCTCACGTTGACGCCGATGATGTGCGCGCGCCTCTTGAAGCCAGAAAGCGAAATTCACGAACCGCGCTGGCTCGCTGCGATGGGTCGCGCGTTTGATCGATTACAGGGGCGCTATGCAGTCGCACTCGACTGGGTTTTGGCACGTCAAACTTTAACCTTGATCGTTGCCACCGCAACGGTTGTTCTCACCGCGCTGCTCGCTTGGGTCGTGCCAAAAGGCTTCTTCCCGGTGCAGGACACGGGCGCGATTTCGGTCATCACTAATGCGCCGCAGAGCATCTCATTTACCGCAATGGGCGAGCGACAACAAGCGTTGGTGCAAGCATTGATGGAAGACCCTGCCGTACGCAGCATCTCGTCAATCATCGGCGTTGATGGTGTAAACGCGACCATCAACAACGGTCGCTTGATGATTGAATTGCAGCCGCTTGAATCGGGACGACTTCGTGCCGCTGCGCTGATTGATCGACTGCTGGATCGAGCCAAAAATGTGACGGGCATTTCGCTGTCGATGCAGCCGGTGCAGGATTTGACAATTGAAGATCGCGTGAGCAAAACCCAGTATCAGTTCACGCTCGACAGCACCGATCCCGTGGCTCTTGGCGTTTGGACGCCGCAACTCGTCGAGCGCTTGCAGCAATTACCGCAACTCACGGATGTGTCCACTGAGCTACAGCGTAGCGGTTTGCAAGCCTACGTGGAGATTGATCGCGACGCCGCGTCACGCGTCGGCGTTACGGTCGCCGCAATCAACAACGCGTTGTACAACGCGTACGGTCAGCGCTTGATCTCAACGATCTTCACTCAAGCGAGTCAGTACCGCGTGGTGCTTGAAGTGCAGAAAGCTACTGATGCATTTGCCGCGCCGGGCGTCGCGAGCAGCGGCCCGCAAATCATTTCGCAGCTCTATGTTCCCGGCACGACCAACGGCGTGACGTCGCAGGTGCCGCTGGCGTCTATCGCACGCGTGACTGAGCGCCCCGCCGAGCTGCAAATCAACAAGCTCAATCAGTTTCCAGCGACGACGGTATCGTTTAACTTGGCGAAGAATGTGTCGCTGGGCGATGCGGTAAAGGCCATTGATGCTGCACAAACTGCGCTCATGATGCCCGCCAGTATCCGGACGCAATTTCAGGGGGCAACGCTCGCATTCCGCGCAACGCTGCAAAACCAAATCTGGTTGATCCTCGCCGCGATTGTGACGATGTACATCGTGCTCGGTGTGCTCTACGAAAGCTACATTCACCCCATCACGATTCTGTCGACATTGCCTTCCGCTGGCATCGGCGCGTTGCTCGCACTGATCATTTCTGGCAACGATCTGAGTGTGATCGCCATCATCGGCATCGTGCTGCTGATTGGCATCGTGAAGAAGAACGCGATCATGATGATCGACTTCGCGCTCGCTGCGGAACGCGAGGAGGGAAAAACGCCGTACGACGCGATTCGGAAATCGTGTTTGTTGCGGTTGCGTCCGATTTTGATGACGACGATGGCTGCGTTGTTGAGCGCGCTGCCGTTGATGCTCGGGAGTGGTATGGGTAGCGAGTTGCGCCATCCACTGGGCTGGACGATGGTCGGTGGTTTGCTCGTGAGTCAGGTGCTCACGCTGTTTACGACGCCGGTGATTTATCTTCAGTTTGATCGGCTCGCGCGGCGCTTCGGCAGTCGTGGCCAGGTCAATCAAGCGGCGGCGCAAACGCCATGAATCTGAGCCAGCCGTTCATCGTTCGCCCTGTTGCGACAACGTTGTTGACGTTGGGGGTCGCGATTGCGGGAGCGCTCGCCTATTTTTTGATGCCAGTAGCCCCACTGCCACAGGTCGAATTTCCGGTCATCACGGTTACAGCTAATCTTCCTGGCGCTAGTCCGGAAACGATGGCAGCGACAGTCGCAACGCCACTTGAGCGCGCGCTCGGCACCATTGCCGGGGTGAATGAAATCACCTCAAGTAGTTCGCTCTCGTCTACTCGCGTCACGTTGCAATTCGACATGGGCAAAAACATCGATAGCGCCGCCCGCGAAGTGCAGGCTGCGATCAATGCCGCGCGCGTCACGTTGCCAAGCAGCCTGCCGGGCAATCCGGTGTATCGAAAGGTCAATCCCGCTGATTCGCCGGTGATGATTTTGTCGCTCGCGTCGCAATCGCTGACACGCGGCCAGATGTACGACGCAGCGTCCACCGAGCTCGCACAACGCATTTCGCAAATCGAGGGCGTGGGTAATGTCAACGTCGGCGGCGGAGCGCTGCCTGCGGTGCGCGTCGCACTCGATTTGCCGAGTGTCGCCGCTGCCGGGATCGCGCTGGAAGACGTAAGAACCGCTATTGCAAACAACAACGTGAACCGACCGAAGGGCGTGGTCGAAGTTGGCGACAAACAGTGGCAAATCGCCGCAAACGATCAGGCAAAACGCGCCTCAGAATATTTGCCGCTCGTTGTTAGCTGGAAGAACAATGCGGCGCTTCGTCTGAGTGACATTGCCAAAGTCACGGATGGCGTGCAGGACGCACGCAACATGGGTTTGACCAATGGCGAGCCATCTGTGCAACTGGTCATTTACCGACAACCGGGTGCCAATATTCTGGAGACCGTGGCACGCGTGAATGCGTTGCTACCGAGGTTGCAGGCGACCATTCCCGCTGCGATTGACATGAAGGTGGTGATGGAGCGCACGACGTCCATTCGCGCGTCGCTGCGTGAGGTTGAGCGGGCGCTCTCGATTTCCGTTGGACTCGTGGTGCTGGTTGTTTTTGCATTTCTGCGCAGTGGCCGTGCTACGCTAATTCCGGTGATCGCCGTGCCTGTGTCGCTACTTGGTACTTTTATTGCGATGTATTTGCTGGGCTATAGCCTGAACAATCTATCGCTCATGGCGCTGACGATTGCGACGGGCTTTGTGGTGGATGATGCCATCGTGGTACTGGAAAACATCATGCGCCATATCGAGGAAGGCATGGTGCCGGTTGCCGCTGCGCTGCGTGGCGCGAAGGAAGTCGGTTTCACGGTACTCTCAATGAGCATTTCGCTGATTGCTGTATTCATCCCGATCCTAGCGATGGGCGGCATTATTGGTCGATTGTTCCGCGAATTTGCGGTGACTTTGTCTGTAGCTATTCTTGTATCGTTAGTCGTGTCACTCACTGTCACGCCGATGTTGTGCGCGCGATGGCTAAAGCGCTCAAAGGACAAGCTCGCAGCCGATGAAAACACGACTGAACATCGCGGCATTTTCGGTTATGTGCATCGCGGTTACGCTCGCTCGCTCGGCTGGGCGCTGAATCACCCTATGCTGTTGCTGCTTGTGTTTTTCGCCACCATTGGTGGCAATTTCTATCTGTACTCCATCGTACCAAAGGGCTTCTTTCCGCAACAGGACACGGGCCTCATGATCGGCAATGTGCAAGCCGATCAGGCAACCTCATTCCAGTCGATGAGCACCAAGGTCACGCAGTTCGTCGAGATCGTGAAGAGTGATCCGGGAGTCGCGAACGTCACGGCGTTTACGGGGGGCGGGCAGCGTAATTCTGCATTCATGTTCGTGGTGCTCAAGCCGCTCAAGGAACGCGGCGTAACGGCAGACGAAGTCAGCAATCGCCTGCGCCCGCAGCTCGCACGTATCGCCGGAGCATCGCTATTTTTGCAGTCAGCGCAAGACTTGCGCGTCGGCGGGCGTTCAAGCAATGCGCAATTTCAATACACACTGCAATCGGATGATCTGAATCTGTTGCGCACTTGGGAGCCCAGCATTCGCGCTACGCTCAGCAATTTACCTGAACTCACTGACGTCAATACTGATGCGCAAGACAAGGGTTTGCAAACATCGTTGCTGATTGATCGTGACGCGGCGGCACGTCTCGGTGTTTCCGTGCGCGGTATCGATGCCACGCTGAATGACGCTTACGGCCAACGATTGGTCTCGACAATTTACGAGGCCCTGAACCAGTATCGCGTCGTGCTCGAAGCGGATTCGCGTTATTTGCAGGATGCCGAATCGTTGAAGTCGCTCTACGTAACGGGCACTGGCGGCAGGCAAATTCCGTTGTCGCAAGTCGCGACTGTCGCGCCGACCAGCACACCGCTCGCGGTGAATCATCAGGGCCAATTCGCGGCGAGCACCGTGTCATTCAATCTCGCACCGAATATTTCGATTGGGCAGGCAACGATTGCCATCGACGCAGCGCTCGCAAAGATAGGTGTGCCAGCCGGAATTTCGGCGAGCTTTCAGGGCGGTGCCAAGATTTTTCAGCAGTCGCTGGGTAGTCAACCGATGCTGATTCTCGCTGCGCTGATCACGATTTATCTGGTGCTCGGCATGCTCTACGAAAGTCTCGTACACCCAATCACCATTTTGTCGACACTGCCGTCCGCAGGCATCGGAGCCGTGCTTGCTCTCATGATGTTCAAAATGGAATTCAGCATCATTGCGTTGATCGGCGTGTTCCTGCTGATCGGAATCGTCAAAAAGAACGCGATCATGATGATTGATGTCGCGATTGAGACCGAGCGTCGCGATGGCCTCGATCCGCGTGAAGCGATTTATCGCGCTTGTCTGCTTCGCTTCCGCCCCATCATGATGACGACCATTGCCGCGCTGTTTGGCGCGCTGCCGCTTGCGTTGGGTTCCGGCGATGGTGCCGAGCTTCGGCAACCGCTCGGCGTGTCCATCGTGGGTGGATTGTTGTTGAGCCAGCTGATCACGCTCTACACCACGCCCGTTGTTTATCTGGCGCTGGATCGATTGCGCAATCGCGTAATGCGACGCAAATCTTCAAAGCCCTTACATGGCGTGATCGAACAAGGAGTCCCTGCATGATTTCGACTGTCGCGATTCGCGCAACAGTAAGCGTTTTAGCTGTCGCCGTTTTAGCAGCCTGCGCGCCGCTCGGCCCCGATTACCAGCGGCCCGCACCCTTGTCGGCAACGATTACGGGAGCGGCCGCTCGTGAGCTTCCGTCGCAATACAAAGAGGCCGCAACGTTAGCCAACGCGCTACTGAAACCCGCTTCGACGGGCCCCGTCTCCGCAAACGACTGGTGGAAGCCATTCGCTGATCCAAAGCTTGACGCGTTGATGGCGCAGGTCGCACAATCGAATCAGAACGTCGCTCAGGCCGAGGCCAAATACAGACAGGCAACCGCGACGACACAACAGGCGCAGGCAGCGCGCTTCCCGACGCTCGGTACCAGTGAATCGGCTACGCGTTCATCGCAGGCTGCCAACGGGGTGCGCTCGACTTCGAAGTCGCTAAGCGCAGGTGTCGCCGCTAGTTGGGAGCTTGATTTGTGGGGACGCGTTCGTCGCTCCATCGAATCAGGTGATGCGAGCGCTGCGGCCAGCGCATCAGACCTCGCCGCGACCACACTCAGCCTGCAAGCCCAGCTCGCCACGAATTACGGCGCGCTGCGTGCGCTCGATGTGCAACGCGGTTTGCTCGAAGACAGCGTTGCGGCTTATCAGCGCTCGTTACAACTCACCAAAAATCGCTATGATGCTGGCGTCGTTGCCAAGTCCGACGTCGCGCAGGCGCAGGCGCAACTGCTCAGTTCGCAAGCGCAGTTGATTGATACTGGAGCTCAGCGTGCAACGCTTGAGCACGCCATCGCGGTGTTGACAGGAAGACCACCGAGTGAGCTGAACATTACTCGCGTTGACGGCTATCCGCTGACGCTGCCGACGGTCGCCGCATCCATGCCGTCGGAGTTGCTGCAACGCAGGCCTGACATCGCTGCCGCCGAGCGGCGCATGGCTGCCGCGAACGCACAGATCGGCATTGCGGTTGCAGCGTATTACCCAACGATTTCGCTATCGGGTTCGCTGGGTCAGCGCGGCACAACGTTGGCCGATTTATTTTCACTGCCGAATCGCTTCTGGTCCGTCGGCCCGGCGCTTGCGCTATCGCTTTTTGATGGTGGCGCGCGGGACGCGTCGAAAGCTCAGGCGCAGGCGTCTTACGACCAGACGGTCGCTGCATACCGGCAAACGATTCTCACCGCAATCCAGGAGGTAGAGGACAACCTGGCTACGCTGCGTGTGCTCGCCGACGAGCTGGTGGTGCAGCAACAAGCAGTGCTTGCCGCGCAAGAAGCACTGACGATTGCGCTCAATCAATACAAAGCGGGCACCGTGAGTTTCCTCAATGTCGCAACCGCGCAGACCGTCGAATACAGCGCGCGTCGAACTGAACTGGGCCTTCGTAGCCAGCAGTTTTCGGCGAGTGTTGCGCTGATCAAAGCGCTCGGCGGATAGCGTGCTCTGGAAAAGACGGACAAAAAAAAGGCCCGCGAGGCGCGGGCCATAGTCCTGAGAGACCTGATAAGACCGGAGGTGTATCGAGGGGTGGCCTCAAAGGTACACACTAGAAGCGAATTCTGAGTATGCAGATGTCATATTAATAACATTGGAAGCCGTTGTCAAGTGCTGCGCGGGGTAGCGACAAAGTTACAAAAAATAGTGCCAAGGTTGACGCACGGATACCTTTCATCGCGGCAACCAACTCCGCTTCACAAAGCCGTCGATTTTTTGATGAGTTTAAAGTACGTTTTGTAAGGCAACAGACGCAAGAACTTGAGCTGCCGTGTGAACGCTTTCGGAAAGTGAATTTCGAAGTCGCCAGCCTCATAGCCTTTGATCATTTCAGATGCAGCCTCCTCAGGCTCGATCAGATGCGGCATTTCGAAGTCGTTACCGGCGGTGAGCGGTGTCTTCACGAAGCCGGGGTTGACGACCGACACACCGATGCTTTTTTCGCTCAGATCCATGTAGAGCGTCTCTGCAAAGTTGATCATCGCGGCCTTGGATGGGCCGTAGACCAGCGCCTTGGGCAGGCCGCGATAACCAGCGACAGACGAGACAATGCTGACGTGCCCACTGCCCTGTTTGAGGAAATATTTTGACAACAGCGCGCTGGCGTTCATCGCGCCGTACACGTTGGTTTGCATCATGTCGCGGATGGCTTCGTCGTTCAAATCCCACGCCCGCATCGCGCGGTAAGTGCCCGCCATGATGATGCCAAGATCGAGTCCGCCCCAACTCTGATGAATGCTGTCGAGCGCCGCAGCCATCGACTGATTGTCTGTGATGTCGAGCGGCAGGCGTAGCGCGTTTGATTGCTTGCTAAACGCTTCTTCAAGCACTCCTGCGCGACGAGCCGAGACGGCAACGCGGGTGCCCTTCGCAAGCAGCGCGTCGGCAAGCGCTTTGCCAATTCCAGTCGACGCCCCAATGATCCAGACGCGAAGCTTCGGCCAGTCGCGGATCGGTGGATTGAGCGTACTCATTGTTTGTAGAACGTGATGAGCACTTCACCGACCTTGAACCCGAACTTGGAGAACACGGCGCGATTCATCATGACTTTGTCGTCGAGCTGCCACATCCAGTCATCGAAATCGACGTTGTAGACCTTGTCGTCCACCGGAAGTGCGAGTACGTATTTCCAGTTGAGTGTATTGCCTGCGGCCATTCCGACCGCTTCGCCCACAACGTCGGCCGCTGTACCGATGTAGCGGTCGCCCTGTTTCTTGATCGTCCAGATGCGACGCTCTTTTTTGCCGTCGGCATAGGTGAAATCTTCGTTCAGAGTGCCAGTATCGCCGACCCAACTACAGACCATGTCGACCGTCATGCGGCGAATGACTTTGCCGGAACGTTCCTGCACGATGCCGTGCGCGATGATGCGGCCATTAAAGTATTCGCGGAGGTCGAACTTGGGCTTTTCCTGCGCATACTCTGCGACTTGCACCGACGAGCAACCGGCAATTATTAGCGCCGCGATTGCAAAGATGGATGAACGGATGATGTGTTTCATGATGTGCCTTTATGCCGTCTCAAAAACGACGGTGAATTTTCCAGAGCAAAGCGAGCGCGCATAGTTTCAGCACGCAAGGGAGTGTGGTGTATGCGAGTGTTAGCGCCGCGACGTTCGAGGCAGGTTCGCCCGATCGGTAGCCAAATGCGCTGATAACGGGCAGTGCGAGTCCCGCCGCGAGCGCAAGATTCGCTTTCGTCGCGAACGTCCAGATGCCGAAATAGCTGCCAGTTTTTTCGCGAGCATTTTGCTTGTCAATGGCGTCAGCCAGTAGCGCGGGCGGCAGTGCCAGATCGGCACCGAGCGCGATACCGCTGGCGATGCAGACGGCAAGAAATCCGATGCGATCCCCTGGGCCAAAGCTGGCTGTCCAGAAAAATGCCAGCACCGCCAAAATCATTGCGATACCCCATGCCTGTACTTTACCGAGGCGGTTCGCGAGTGCAACCCACAGCGGCATGGCGACCGCGCCCGCAAGAAAGTAGCTCACGAGAAAAATCGGCTCCCAGTCTTTCGCGCGCAGCACGTCGTCGATGAAAAACAACAGCAGCGTCGCCGGGATGGCCGAGGCGATTCCGTTGAGCGAAAAGACCGCTAATAGTGCAACAAACCGGCCGTCTTTGAGGACATCGAGCAGCGGCGCGTGCTGGCTGTTGTTGACCGCAAGTTTCGCCTCGCGCAAGCGCCACAAAATCAGCAACGTCACCAGCAAAACCGCGACAAACACCCACGAAAATCGTGCGAGCCCCAATCCGCTTTGGCTGGCGAGCGCCGATGGCAATGCGGCGGCAATCAACACACCAACCAAACCGACAGCCTCACGACTCGCTGTGAGCTTCGTACGCGATGTCGTGTCAGGCGGAAGCTCCGCGCCCCATGCACCATAGGCAATCGTGGCGAGGCTGAAACCTAAATAGACGAGGATGAGTGATCCTGTTAGCCAGCCCCATAACGGCACTGGAGAGGCGAGCGGATTGAGCAACGAAAGCATGCCTAACGTCAAGGCGACGGCTGCCATCGCAACGGCCACAAATCGCGTTTTCAGTTTATCTGACCAACGACCCAGCAATGGATCCACGAAGGCATCAGCAAACCGAAGCACGAGGAGCAAGACGCCCATTGCGCTCAGCGAAAGCCCCAACTCAGCATAGAGCTTGGGCACATGCACATAAATGGGCAGCGCCGCCATCGCAAGTGGGGCGGCGAACAGGCTGTAGCGAACAAGCTCGCGCCGAGTGACGGGTTGCACGAGCTTGCGACTATTGACCGCGACTAAGGCTTTCCGAGCAAGCGATCCCGCATGCCCGGTTGCGATGACTTTTCGCTGAGCCAAATACCAAAAAAAGCATCGGTGAATGCAGCGTCAGCAACCTCCCCGCGGTAGGTTCCGTTGTGGAAGAACTTCGCGGTTCGGGCGGGCGTCGCGACGCCAATTAGCCGATCGCCTTCTTTGACGTCAGCCAACACCCGCTGCATCTCGGATGTCCATTTCGGATAAACGGCTTCGCTACCGGTGCCCTGTCCGCGCATCTCATCGATACTGCGCTCGGCAAGCTGCTTTGCTGAGAACGTGCGTAAGTAATGAATGTCGAGCACGTGGGGTTTGCTGTGGTCGAACAACGCGCCATCCGGTGTCCAGAGATAGGCGTTATAAATTTGAAAGCCGAACATGCGCAGTAAGCCGCCGCCAATGGCTTTTAGCGACGGCATACCGGTGGTGGCTTGCGCTGGCAACGCGGGTGCTGCGACTTGACCTATCGATTGCGCGCTATAGACGGCGAGAAAAACGCAGAGCAACGGCGCTGCGAGTGCCGTCCTTTGAAATCTAGCCAACCAGTGTGTATTGACCAACATTAATGCTCCCCGCTTCAAATCCAGCGATGCAATAGGCAAGGTAGAAACGCCAAAGTTTCACAAAGTTACCTGAAAACCCTTGCGCCGTGATGTCGTCGTGGCGCGCATCGAATTGTCGCAGCCAGCGGCGCAATGTCTCAGCATAGTCGAGTCCGAATTCATACTCGGTTGAAACCGTCAATGCCTTGCTCTTCGCCGTCTCCATAAACCGCTCCGGCGAGGGCAACATGCCGCCGGGGAAGATATATTGCTGGATGAAGTCACTGGTCGACTCGTATTGCTCGAAGCGATTCTCATCAATGGTGATCACCTGAACGCAGGCGCGTGTGCCCGGCTTGAGCGCGGCCTGCACGGCGGTGAAATAGCTGTCCCAATACTTCTGACCCACGGCCTCAAACATTTCTATCGACGCCACGCCATCGAAACGGGATCCGAAGCGTTTACTGACGTCACGGTAGTCACAGAGGGCGAAATGCACCTGATCCGTCAGGCCTGCATCAGCGATTCGCTTCTCGGCATATTCAAGCTGCGACGGTGAAAGCGTGATCCCTGTGACGCGAACGCTGCGGGACTTCGCTGCATATTCGGCAAAGCCACCCCAGCCGCAGCCTATTTCGAGAATGTGGCCACCGACGGGTGGATTGATTTCGGCGAGGATGCGTTCGTACTTGGCGATTTGCGCATCGGCGAGATCACCGCTCATGTTGCCGTTGAAAATCGCCGAGGAATAAGTGAGCGTGGTGTCGAGCCACACGCCGTAGAAATTGTTACCGAGGTCGTAGTGCGCTTCGATGTTTTTGCGCGCCTGTTTTTTGCTGTTGGTGCGCAGCAAATGACGCAGCTTGAACAGCCAGCCTTTCCAGCCTTTGCCGTAGAACGCGGGCATCAACTCGTTCTGATTTTTGGCGAGTAACGTGAGCAAGGCGACAAGATCGGGTGAGTCCCATGCGCCGTTGAAATAGCCCTCGCCAAAAGCGACGTCGCCACCGGTGAGAATTTGCGTGCAGATACCGAGATCGAATATTTCGATGTGGGCATGAATACCAAACATATCAGTGCCGAATTCATGGCGACTTTTGTCCGGCAGTGTGGCCGTGATGCGTCCGTGGCGCAAGCTGCCAAGTAGCTTGAATAGCACGCGAGCCGCAATTGGCAGCGACGCTGGAAGGACGGATAGGCTTGTGTCTGATGATGATGCACTCATGAGCGCGAAATTCCTGTCATGTTGGATCTGAGTTTGCCGAAAAATGGCACGCGCTTGACGAAAAGTCGCAGCGCATGCCAATGAATACGTGCCACAACGGCGAGCGTTTGTAGCGGAAAGCGCAACGCGGCGCGGCGCAGGTTAGCGCGCGTCAGCGGTTGCGCTGCGCCTGAAATGTGGGTGTTGAGTACGGAGCCTTGACCGTCGTCGTAATCAATGCGAGCGAGCCAGCGGTCTTCGCCGAAGTTGAAGCGAAAACTGTATTTGCCGCGCACCTCATTGAACGGTGAGACGTGCAGCTCCTTCGTTGCCGTGAGCAGATCGCCTGAACGAATGCTGTCCCCCGTTAGTGGTGTGAGCAGATAGCTGTGTGATTCGCCGAAGGTATTGTTCACTTCAACAAGCACCACAGAAACAGCACCCGAGACGCGGTGACAAACCCAAAAGGTCACGGGATTAAATACGTAACCGAGCATCCGCGGAAAAGCGTGCAGGTCTACGCTGATGCCTTCGGTATCAATTTCGTTGAGAGTCAGGATGTCGCGAATCCATGTGAGGCACGATGAACCATCGCGAGCGCCATGATCGCGCTCCTGAAACGACACGACGCCGCGACGATTAACCGCCATCTGTTCGCCAACTTCACCGAGCTTTCCAAGCGGAATGCGCAGACAAAACAGCGGATAGGTGAACTGATGATGCGCTGGTCGCAAGCGCTCATGTACAACTTCACCCATGATGATGGCGGCAGTGGTCATTCGGCCGCCAACTCCAGTGCAATTTCGCTTTCTGCCGAGCCAATTAATTCCACCACGTCAAGCGCGGAGGACAGGCCATCCTCATGGAAGCCGTTTTTCAGCCATGCGCCAGCGTAGTAAGTCTGGTTCTCGCCCTGGAGGGCCGTGATGTCTTTCTGCGCCGAAATCGCGGCCTGATTCAACAGCGGATGCGAGAACTCAAACTCCGCAAGGACGGTTGACTGTTGCGGTTCTACGGGCGGGTTAAGCGTCTCGAACAACTGCGTTTTGAACGGCAACGGTTGCAGCAAATTCATCCAGTACGTAAGAGCAACAGGCCGCACCAGATCGGCATCATTCACCTGCAAATAATTCCACGCTGACCACGCTTTGCTACGACGCGGCATCAGATTCGCATCGGTATGCAACACGCAGCGATTGGGTTGATAGCGAACGGCGGAAAGCGCGGCGCGTTCGGCGTCCGTTGGGTGCGCGAGCAGGCGCAGGGCCTGATCGCTATGACACGCGAGGACTACCACGTCGAATTGCTCGTGCCCCGTGACGGTAGTAATTTCGACAAAACCGACGGCACGAACGATGCGCAGAACGGGCGTAGCGATTCTCGCATCGCGTAAGCTGGAAACGATGCGTTGCACATAAGTTTTGGCGCCACCGCGCACCGTCATCCAGTGGGGTCGGTTGGTCACGCGTAGTAAACCGTGATTGTGACAAAAACGTAGCAACATCGGCAGCTCAAAATCGAGCACGTCACCGCGTGGGCTGGACCAGATCGAGCCCACCATCGGCCAGATATACCAGTCGAACAATTGCGCGGAGAATTTTTCTTTGGCAAGGAAATCACGCACGGACATTTGCGGAACCGTGTCCGCCAATACCATTGCGGTGGCAATGCGATTGAAGCGAACGATGTCTGCCAGAAAGCGCAAAAACTTCGGCTTCAGCGCGTTCGTCGGTTGTGCGAAGAGCGAGGCAAAATTGGTGCCCGACCATTCGATATTGTCGGCGTCGGCACGCACGGCGAACGACATATCGCTCGGTGCGAGATCGACGTTCAATTCGGCGAATAACTTGAGCAGATTGGGATAGGTGTGATCGTTACACACCAGAAATCCGGTATCGACGGGCGCAGTCACGCCGTCGAGCGTGACGTCAACGGTGCGGGTGTGACCCCCAAAGTAATTTGCGGCTTCGAAAAGCGTGACGGCGTACCCCGATTTTTCGAGGTAATACGCCGCACCCAAACCAGAAATGCCAGCGCCGATGATGGCGATGCGCATGAGAACTCCAAACGGTACGAGTGTTGTTAGTTCATTCTCGTACGTCTCCGCGAGGCCATTGGTTTTCCCAATTTATTAGTGGCCTACCCAATGCTCCCTGCGTTCAGACTAAAGTTTGTCCAGCTTGCCTCGTCCGTAAATCTCGGCGTACGCCGAGTGATTGTGAATGGCTTCGAAGTTTTCACTGGCAACCATGAAGTCGCCAACGTGATCATGAGACTGACAGGCCAGCGCGATGTCGCGCACCAGATCCTCAACAAATTTGGGGTTGTCGTAGGCGCGCTCAGTGACGAACTTCTCATCTGCACGCTTGAGCACGCCATACAGCTCGGACGACGCTTCACGCTCGGCAATATCAAGCAGCGAATCAATCGTCAGCTCGGTGGACCCTTCTGCGCGAATCGTGATGTGCGAGCGCTGATTGTGTGCCCCGTAATCGGAAATCTTCTTTGAGCAGGGACACAGACTGGTGACCGGCGCGACGACTTCAATGGTCAATCGCGTGCCATGAGCCACAGTCGTTTCGACGATCATTTTGACATCGCTGTCGAGCAGACTTTCCACGCCCGATACCGGCGCCGCTTTGCGTCGGAAGTACGGGAACGACATTTCCAGATAGCTCGTCTCCGCGTCAAGCCGTTCGCGCATGCGTTTTTCCATGGCCAGAAAACTCTCTGAGCCGATCGGTGGACGCTGCTCCTCCAGCAACTGGATGAAGCGCGACATGTGCGTGCCCTTCACCTGCTCCGGCAACCCGACGTACATGGCAAACGTGGCGACCGTGCCCTGCACTTCTCCGGCAGACGTGACGATCTGCATCGGGTAGCGCAGCGCCTTGATGCCGACGCGCTGTATCGGCAGGTGTCGGGCGTCGGGCAACGACTGGGTGTCATCGAGAGTTTGCGGCACCGGATACAGCGCGCGGTCAAATGCGTTCATGGGTCAATGTTAGCGGGCGCGCCAGCGTCAGGGCCGCTGCGCGATTAGCGCTTCAATTCTTTGCACAAACTGCGCACTTTGGGGCTCAACACCACTTTCAAAGCTCTCCACGCGTTTGCCCGAGCGATCAATCAGGTATTTATGGAAATTCCATTTCGGAGCGGTTCCCGTGGCCGCGACGAGACTGGCGAATACGCGATCCTTGCTCAACGGTATGGCTTCAACCTTGGCGAACACTGGAAACGTGACGCCAAAATTGGCCTGACAAAACTCGGCGATTTTCTTGTTGCTACCCGGTTCTTGTCCACCAAAGGCATTGGACGGAAAACCGAGAACGACCAAACCACGGTCAGCGTACTTTTTGTACAGCGCCTGCAAGCCTTCATACTGGCCGGTGTAGCCGCATTCGCTGGCGGTATTGACGACCAGCACCACGCGGCCCTCGTATTGACACAGGGATCGTGCTTTGCCACCGGTCAGGGGCTCGACCGTGTGATTGAGCACGGTTGGACAGGTGCCCGCCGCTAACACGGAGGTTACCGGCCCGGCGGCCAGAACGCTTAGCAGACGAATTATTAATTTCATGTCCTAGACAATATCATGTTTTTGCCCTAGACTACCTTCGGCTTCGCTGTTTGTGTTTTGGTTCCCGAGTCTTCATGAATCCGCATTCTCGTCCAACTATGACCTCCTCGACCGAAATCGCTTCGGCGGCTTTAGCCGCTTCAACCCCGCCCAGCATCGCATCACACCTGTCGATTGCTGCGGTCGAGCGCGATACCGGACTGTCAAAGGACGTGTTGCGTGTGTGGGAGCGGCGCTACGGCTTCCCGCTGCCGGAGCGTGATCCGAACGGCGAGCGACTCTATCCGCTGTCGCAAGTCGAGCGCCTGCGCACGATCAAGCGACTCATGGACGCCGGACATCGCCCGGGCAAGCTGCTGGCTTTGTCGGAAACCGACCTCGGCTTGTTAGCGAATCGCCAGACGCGACCGCGTCGTGGTGACGAATCCGGCGACTTGCAACGGCAGATTCTTGATTTCGTGCACAGCCACGACACGAATGGATTGCGCCATTTGCTAAGCCTGTCGCTCATGAAACAGGGCTTGCAGGAATTCGTGATTGAGACGGTCGCCCCGCTCAACCGCGCCGTGACCGAGGCATGGATGCGCGGCGAGGTGGAAGTGTACGAAGAGCGCGCGTATACCGAGCACGTGCAGATGGTGCTGCGCGCGGTGATGCTGCCGATGGCTGGCGGAGCGAACAGGGTGCAGCCGCCGCGCATCGTGCTGGCGACGCTGCCGAATGAGGTGAATGCGTTGGGGTTGCTGATGGTGGAGGCCTTGCTCGCGCCCGAGGGGGTGCAGTGCGTGTCGCTGGGGACTCAGGTGCCGATTCCTGAAATTGCTGCCGCTGCGGTTGCGTTTGAGGTTGACGTGGTGGCGCTGTCGTTCTCCGCTTCGTTTAGCTCGAAACAAGCGGTGGCGAGCCTTGAATCATTGCGCGCGGTGATCCCAGCAACCACTGCGATCTGGGTCGGCGGCGAGCTGATTCGTCGTCTTCGGCGCGATATTGCGGGCGTTACACCCACCGGAACGCTGGCTGATATGTTGGCGGCGCTGCGTCAGTGGCGGGCGGAGCGCGTTGCTGCATAGTCGAGGTTTGGCCATGAGTTTTAAAGGCAACAAGGCTTCGCTGCCGTCAAAATTGTGCGTGATTTGCGGTCGCAAAATGACATGGCGCAAGGTGTGGGCTAAGAACTGGGACGACGTCAAATATTGTTCGGATCGATGTCGGATCAAGAAATCGACAATGGCAATCGGGAAAAAATCAGCATGAGCAAATGTCGCCGCCTGGTCGTCGTGCTGGGCGATCAGCTCAATCACGACTCCGCCGCTTTCGATGGCTTCGACGCAGCAACTGACGTGGTGTTGATGGTTGAAGCGCGAGAAGAATCGACGCACGTCTGGTCACACAAGGCGCGGACTGCGTTGTTTTTGTCGGCGATGCGGCATTTCGCGTTTGAGCTGCAACGAAAAAAAATCCACGTCGACTATCGCAAACTCGACGTGCAGCGAGACGGGACGTTGCAGGTGGGCTGGCTCGCCGCGATTGAGCAGCATCTGCCTGAGTCCATCGTCTGCGTGGAGCCAGGCGACATGCGAGTTTGGCAGGCGCTGAACGTGACTGCTGCGGCCGCCAAATTGCCGCTGGACATTCGCGCGGATCGCCATTTCCTGTGTTCGCGCGAGGCTTTTGCAAAGTGGGCGGGCGCCAGCAAGAGTCTGCGCATGGAGTTTTTCTACCGCAACATGCGGCGTGAACACAATGTGTTGATGGAGGGCACCGAACCGCTCGGTGGCCAGTGGAACTTCGATGGCGATAACCGCAAGAGTTTCGGCAAGTCGGGGCCAGCGGGTTTGCCGAAGCCGCCTCAGTTTGCGCATGACGCGATCACACGCGAGGTGTTGGCGCTGGTCGCTCACGATTTCGCCGGTCATCCCGGATGGCTGGATAATTTCAACTGGCCGGTGACACGCGACGAAGCGCTGGTTGCGCTGAAAAGCTTCATTGACGACCGACTTGACAGCTTCGGCCCGCATCAAGACGCCATGTGGTCGGGCATGACGTTTGGTTGGCATTCGTTGTTGTCTACGTCACTTAATCTGAAGCTGCTCGACCCGCGCGAGGTGATCGCGGCGGCAGAGGCGGCGTTACACGCTAGAAAGCTCGATCTCGCAGGTGTCGAAGGCTTTATTCGGCAGATTCTCGGTTGGCGCGAGTTCATGCGAGGCGTGTACTTTCTCGACATGCCCGCGATGAAAACTGACAATCATTTCGGCCACAAGAACGCGCTGCCCCAGTGGTACTGGACGGCAGATACGGGTATGAATTGCCTCAAACAAAGCATCACGCAGACGCTGGAATACGGCTACGCGCACCACATTCAGCGCCTGATGATCACGGGTATGTTCGGTATCACAGCTCAGATTGAGCCGCAGCAGTTGTGCGACTGGTATCTTGCGGCTTACGTCGACGCCGTGGAATGGGTGGAGTTGCCTAACACGGCAGGCATGGCGCTGTTTGCGAACGGCGGGCGCTTCACCAGCAAGCCCTACGTGGCAAGCGGCGCGTACGTGAAACGCATGAGCAACTATTGTCAGGGCTGCCGTTACAAGCCAGAAATCAAGTCCGGAACCGGCGCTTGCCCAATGACGACCCTTTACTGGAATTTTCTGGATGGTCACGAAAAAACGTTTGCCGCCAACCCGCGAACGTCGTTGATGGTGAAAAATCTGACCCGCATGACCGATGCTGAGCGGGCGGCGATTCGGGTGGATGCAAGGCAAATGCTGAGCAATCTGGATGTGCTTTGAGGCTGCCATCGCTCAAAGTCACAAACCCGAAACCGCACCCATCTCGTATACGAGTAAAATTGGCGCTTCAAACGCTCCGGCATCCTTGCCGCAAGCGCCACTGTAAAAGGCTTTCGCCATGCTCTACGCTGAACTCTTTAAAGACCTCGAAACCGTGCGCTGGAGCATGTCGACGGACGTGCCGTGGGATTCGTTCGATGCGACCAAACTTACCGAGGAACAGGCGCAGACGATTCGCCTGAACGCGATCACCGAATGGTCTGCGCTGCCCGCGACCGAAATGTTTCTGCGCGACAACCGCAACGACAGTGATTTCTCCGCATTCATGTCGATCTGGTTTTACGAGGAGCAAAAGCATTCCCTCGTGTTGATGGAGTATTTGAAGCGGTTCCGGCCCGATCTCGTGCCGACGGAGGCTGAGTTGCACAACGTGCGCTTTGAGTTCGACGCCGCGCCGCAGCTTGAGACGCTGATGATGCATTTTTGCGGGGAAATTCGCCTGAATCATTGGTATCGTCGTGCGGCCGAGTGGCACGATGAGCCGCTGATCAAACACATCTACGGTCTGATCGCGAAGGACGAAGCACGGCATGCTGGCGCGTATCTGAAATACCTGAAACAGGCGATTGCTCGCGCTGCGGTCGACAAGGTCAACGAAGTCAAGGCCGGTTTCGCGAAGATTGGTTTCCTGATGGCAGCGAGCGGTCGCGCGGGCAAACCGATGCATCCGACCAATTTGCATGTGAATCAATCGCTCTTTCCGAACGACACGGTACAGAGCAAATTGCCCGATCCCGAGTGGCTGGAGCGATGGCTGGACACGCAGATCAAGTTCGACAAAGAGTGGGAAGGCAAGGTCGTCAAAATGATCTTGCACAACCTGTCGTCGCTGTTCGGCAAGAGTCTGGAATCGCTGGGTGATTTGAATAAATACCGGAAGACTTTGCTGGCTGGTGCTTAGTAGCTTTTCGCTGGAATGACGGCTCTATCAGGGCGAATCGCCGTTATTGACTTTAGTCGATAATCGCTTTTTTGGCGCGCCAGCCCCTGAGCGGGGGGGCTTTTATGTAAAAGCTGATAGGCGTCACTGAGTTTGCACAGCATCAATTCAAACACCGCGCCATAGAATCACGCATAATTCTCCCCGAAGTCGGCTGGGCAGTCGCCGGTTACCTCACGCAAGTGCGGCAACGGGAGGAAGGTCCGGGCTCCGAAGAGCAGGGTAATGGCTAACGGCCATCCGTCGTGAGGCGAGGACTAGGGCCACAGAGACGAGCGTATTAAGTTACGGTGAAACGCGGCAACCTCTACCCGGAGCAATATCAAATAGGCATGCGC